>DAOUAJ010000176.1:0-13561 GCA_034433615.1 Anaerolineae bacterium
CGGGGCTTCGGTGTGGGTGTCGGCTGAGGCTTGCCCCGGGAACAGCCACTGAGTACCAGGATGCTCAGCACCAGAAAGCTGAGGACGATGCGGATGATTCGGTTATAACCCGAACATGGTCTACCAGTCATGAACTCCTCAAGGGTGCAAGATGTGGGAAGTGCTCGTATTTCGTGTTGCGTGTTCCGTTACGGCGTCGCCAATTGCTCTGTGGGTGTGGGCGGCGGGGGAACTTCCACCACAGGGATCGCCCCGGCGTCCCCACTGAGACTCACCAATTCACCGAAGATCCAGCCGTGCCGCTCCTCTTCCAGGCAGCACACCTGCCACCAGGTGCCTTCGGCATTGTGTCCTATGACGTCAAACGTATCTCCAGCTCTGGCCGTTCCCAGGATCGGGTAGGCAGTGTCCGGCCCTTCTCGTATACGTACCTTCTCGGCCTGGATTGTCAAAGTCACGGCAATAGATGCCACCGGTGTCGCTGTCACTGTGACCACAGGCGTGACAGCTACCGTCGTTGTGATCGTAGCCGTGGGGGTAACGGGAGCGGTCGCTGCAGCGTCAGATGTAACCGTCAATGTGTTGGTAAAGCTGAGCTCCGGAGTCACCGCCGTGGTAGGCGTGATGGTTGGCGTGTCCGTGGGTGGCCGGAGCGGTAGTGCAAGTACGGGTGTCTTCATCGGCAGGGTGGTGGGCGTGGCTGTAGATAAAAGCACCACAGAGGTGGCGCGCGTTTGCCAGGACAATTGGCCTCCGGACGACAACGGGATGGCAAAGCCTACCAGCGCAGCAGCAACGATAACGATCGCGGCGATGAGGTAATTTAGGCGTATAGATGGGCCCATGAGGCCTCTCCCATCAAGCAGACTGGCAGTTGAAACCTGCTGTCTACGCCTTGCGAAGCCTCCCTTTCAGAGGCTACCGTCAGTGTAGACAGCCCCTGAAGAGGGGCTTCGCAAACCGTAGCTGGCGGCCTCTAATTATTTGGGCATCGCCGCCAGCGCGCTGTAAGCAGGCAGAGGATTGCCGCCAGGATCCACAATGCCCCATTGGGCCAGCTCGGTGCCGTTGTTGGTCATGCGGAAGTTAAGGTTCCACAGGAAAGCTGGGCCGACGAACCCCCAGTTTTTCATCATTTGGAAGGCTCGCACGGTCCACTGGGCCTGCTCATCAAAGGTGTTGTCGTCCGCGTATTTGTAGCGGGCATCAAAGGCGCCGCCTGCCGCCCAGCCCCATTCGGTGGGCCAGATGCGCTTGTTGGCGTCGCCGTATTTGACCATGATGTTACGATACCCCTCCATCGTCGAGCGGAAGCTCCACGAGTGATGCGGCGCATCGCAGGCGCCGCGGAAGGACGATCCCTGCTGGGTGATGAAGTCGCAAGCCTGTTCCCAACGCACGTCCGGCGCCACGTTGTAGCCACTAGGGTGGGCGCCGATGGCGTCTGACACATTTTTGAGCCCGGCCTGGTACATCAACTCCAGGTAGGTGAAGTCGTCCATAGCCACGGGCGGCGGCGCTCCCGTAGGGGTCAGCGCGCCGCTGACGACGACCGTCTGGGGACAGGCGGCCTTGATCGCCCGGTAAGCGGCCCCTAGCAATTGGACATAGCGGGCCGGATCCAGCGGCTCGCGGCCCCACTCGTAGTCCAGGTTCTGCTCGTTCCACACCTCGATGGCGTTGATCTTGCCGCAGTAGCGGCCAGCTAACTGCCCCACAAAACTCGCGTAAGTCCCTGGGTCGGCCGGTGGCCCCTCCACACTGAAGTCCGTGTTAGCCGGACGCGACCAGGCTGGTGCTTTCACGACGGAGGCCAGCACCTTCAGCCCACCAGCGTTGAAGGTGCCCACGATGTTGTCCAGCCCGCCCCAGCCATACGCGCCGGGTGAGCTTTCGATGTCTTTCCAGGGCAACTGGAACTTGACCCATTTGAATCCCAGGCCCTTCGTGGCATTGACGATAAATCCCAGGTCAGCTCCGCCCCATACCTGCGCCTGGACGCCGTAGCCAAAGGAGCCGGCCGCGGCCGGCAGTGGCACGCCGCTGGCGGCCGACGACGATCCCGCCGCAGATGACTGTTGAGGTGGCTCAGGGATGTTCTTGGCCACCGGAACTTTATCGGTTACGCCGGTAACTTGGACCAGGTCCGCGCGCACCCAGCCAACCTGGTCAGCAAAGCAACACAACTGCCACCACGTGCCTTCCGGGTTTTTACCTACGATCTCGCGAGACTCGCCCGGATTGGATACGGCGATGCGCTCGTAGACCGTGCCGGGGCCTTTGCGAATGTTCACGCGGCCATCAAAGCGGGCCAAAGGAGCTGACGACGGCATGGGAGTGGGCGTAGGTGTAGCTGCCGGTACGGGAGTGGGTGTAGGTGTGCGCGTGGCCACGACCAACGTCGCCCGGCCCTGCGGCAGCACAGGCCGGCCTGCGTCCACGATCGCCGCCTCAATCTCCACCGTCTCGCCTGGCAGATCAGGCATGGAAACGGCAAACTGGCTCTCACTCAGGGGGCGTTGGTCACTGGCCAACTCGCTACCGGAGGAACTGTTCACCCGCCATACCAGCGCCAGTTGGCTCTCACGCTCACTGAGTTCCCCGGCCTGAAACGCCCGCGCGATCGGCCAGATCTCCGGATCAGAGTCACCCGAAAGCAAATTTTGTAGTACCACACCGCCCAGGTTGAAGCGGCTGGCGATGTTGAGCTTGTGGCTGAGGCTGGCCGCGTTCTCCAGCCAGATCGTGCGCGGATAGCCCTGGAGATCAATGTACTGATAAGTCTGCATGGCGACCGACTCGTCCAGGGTCAGTGGGCTGGGCTGGCGCTCCCGGTGCAGTTGGACCGTTACTTGCTGTCCGGGCTCGGCCACAGAGTGTGAGAGAGCCATTTCGCCGATGAGGGGGGCTAACGCCTCGCTGTAGGATTTAAGCAACAGGTAACGGCCAGCCTGTTCCACACTGCGAGCTGGCAACACAAACTGGATTTTGCTTCGTTCGATCTCGCCCACAGCAAACGCCAGGAGTGCCTCCGCCTGGCCTCCCGGCGCCCATGCCTTGGGGTCAACGGGAGCGGGGATTAACAAGGTGTCGGCATAGCGGCCGAGCGTGCGCCAATCGTAACCGCCAGTATCCCAACGATCGGCGGCGATTTGCTGAGGCGGCTCCACGCGTACCGAAAGGGTCTTGCCCTGCGCGTGCAGGCGGTCGGCCAGGTCCTTAATGAACTGGTTGTACTCTGCCTGCAGATTAGGATCGAGCCCTCGGTAATCAATGTCCACGCCCGGCCACAGGTTGGCCACGGCCAGCTCCTCGATGACGGTGAGCTGGGTCAGTTGCATGTCCGGATTGATGAGCAGATTGTCGAAGAGGTCGGTACGTACCACACCATCCTTGCCCCAGTCCCGCAACGTGGGCACCACGGCGTAGGTGCCACTAGGCTCAGGCTTAGGCAAAGCGCTCGGCTCTCCATCAAATCCACCGTCACCCCGCAGGTAAAGGCCGGCCGCATACACCGTGGATAGGGCATCCTGGGCACCAGGCGGGATGGTACCACCCTCTTCCAGGTCGGCTGCGACTGCGGCCGGCCGTGGCGAGGCCTGCATCACCATCACAGATTGCGGCACGTAACCCAGGCGAGCCTCGATCACCTCATCCTCGGAGATGATCGAGCTGGGCACAAATTGCCAGCGGACGCCATCCCACTCATAGATGTCCAGGGTTTCCCACGGCTCGGCATCGGTAGGGATGGGAATCGTGATGATAACCCCCAGCGGCCGTTCGCCGCGAATACGAATCTGGTAAAGAGGGCTCTTGGGTATCAGATGGCCGGGGATTACCTCGGCGGCCGGACGTAGCTCCGCTCCGGCATCGCCTGCCAGAAAATCTGTCCGCGGCACACTAACGATCTGTGCAAACGTACGGCCACCTGTCAGCACCTCCGGTGGGAAGGTGACCTGGGTGCCGTCGGGGTCTATCACCGCGCCTAACTCAGAGGTGATGCGCGTGTAACCACTGCCAACGATCCGATCGTACAGGGAGATGGGGGGCAGCAACAGCGCTATAACCAGCAACAACGGGATGATCACGAAATTGACCAGCCGGCTGCCAGGCCCCTCTAACAGACGGGTCAGACCATTGAGAAAGGGGGCTTCTGTGCGTTCCATAGATGAAGCTACCTCAGTGTGCCAAAGTATGAATGTTCAGGTGCCGGTCGCTCAGAAGGCGCCTGGCACCTCCCTGCCGGCAAAAAGAAGCGACGACATACACCCAGGTGCTGGCGTACTATCGTCGCACGTCACATGAGGAGTAAGGGCCGGGATATAGATTCAGCACACCCGGCCCTCCAGTGATGTTCTGATAAGAAGTCCGCTGGCGCCATCATGTGCCATTCTAGCATAGGGCACATCATTTGGCAAACGGGGTGCCACCGACCGGGTACTGGGGTTCGTAGAAGCGTCTTTAGTCGGTACGTAGCTGCATAGACGACTAAAGTTGTCGCCCTGGCCTTGACCATCGGCTCAGCCTGCCCTGGACTGGAGGTAGGCCAGGGGACAGGCTACGAACCTGGTGATCGAGCATTACAATACTTCGTCCCGCCAACCGACGATGCGCCGGGCCACCGTCGCTACCGGGGCTGTCCAGATGCGGTCGCGCTGGCGAGAGAGGAAGGCGCACAGTTCGGTCAGATCACGGTCGCCAATGGGAAGGTGTCCCTCGTGTACGCCGTGGAAGGTGAGGATGCCCCAGCGTCCCTGCGCGGCCGCCTGCTCTGCCAATCCGATCAGCTCCGCCCCCGTCATTCGCTCGCATGGCCACGACCAGACGTGGGCCAGGTCGCAGCGCAAGGGGTCATTGGCCGTTTCACCACGGCCACGTCCGGCGACGCAATGGCGAGCGATCAGAGGAACATAGCTCTGCCGCGTGATGCCCTGGCCCACGAACGTCTGGTAACACGGATACGCGAAGGAGGTGTCCTGTTGTTGCGGGGCCAGCCAACGGAGACGACGCGCGGCCTCCACAATCTCCGCTTCCATCTCGTCCAGCGTCATCTCTTCCAACGGACGACGGCCAGACTCCACAACGAAGGCAAAGTTCTGTGAACAAGGATGGCCGACCGTATGATTGCCGAGCTCATGTCCGGCGACTGCCACGTCACGCCAGGGAGCCAGGCTTTGCTCGTAGTCATCGTGAGGGTTCAAGTAGAACGTCCCTTGCAAGCCGAACTGGTTGAGAATGGGCACAGCTACGGCCAATTGAGAGGCCAAACCGTCGTCGAAGGTCAGTGAAACGGCACCTTGACAGTTGCCCGGCCAGGGGGAATTTGTCGTTGCCATGACGCGTTCTCCTTTCACGTTTTACGCTTTTACGATTCCCCGAACAGCCCCAAGCTCAGATACTTCATCCCGCTGTCCGGCAGGAGCGCGACCACGACGCCCGATTCCAGTTCCTGGGCGACCTGCAATGCAGCGTCCACAGCCGCGGCCGCAGAAAGGCCGACGAACAGCCCCTCCTCATGGGCCAGCCGCCGTGCCATTCTCGCTGCTCTGACTGCCTCAGCGTAGATCGTGCGGTCGGGCAACGTTGGATCGTAGATACCGGGCACGATGGCAGTGGCCATGTGCTTGAGCCCCTCGATCACCTGAAGGTCGTCGGCCGGTTCGACCGCGATCAACTGGATATGTGGGTTGTACTCCTTCAGCCGACGGCCAACCCCCATCAAAGTGCCTGACGTGCCGATCCCGGCTACAAAGTGAGTAACGCGCCCGTCGGTTTGCTCCCAGATCTCCGGGCCAGTCGTGTCGTAATGCGCCCGCCAGTTCGCCGGATTGTTGTACTGATCTGGGTAGAAGTACTTCTCCGGCTCCGCTGAGACGAGCTTCCGTACCAGCCGGATCGCACCGTCAGTCCCTTCCAACGGGTCACTTTCGATGATCTGTGCCCCATAAGCGCGAGCCAATTGTCGGCGCTCCTGACTGGCATTGGCCGGCATCACCAGGGCCACGCGATACCCCTTGACGGCGCCGATCAGCGCGTAGGCGATGCCGGTGTTGCCGCTGGTGGCGTCAATGATCGTTTTGTCTGGCGTCAGTCGGCCATCTCGCTCCGCCTCCTCGATCATGCGCAGCGCCGGCCGATCTTTGACCGACCCGCCAGGGTTGAACCACTCTGCTTTGACGTGAAGTTCAACGCCCGCTGGCAGGCTGTGGGTAATGCGCGTCAACCGGAACAACGGCGTATGGCCGATATGCTCTAGAATAGATTGGCTGCCTGGCTCAGCCCCAGTGAGCCAGGTAGGACCGTCATGGGTGACCTGAACCAACTCACGAACGTTCCACATTTCATCTCGCCCCCTGTGCAACTGCCAATAACCCGAAGGGTCTCCAAATGCTCAACGCACCGGTGCGTTGACGCTATGCCTATTCCCTTCTACAACGGCATGGCGGGAGGGAAGCCCGCAGAATTGATCATAGTCAATCAAGTGGGTGACGGTGGGATGATCGCCGCAGACCGGGCAAGCCTTATCTCGCTGGACCTTCAGCGTGCGGAATGTCATGTCTAAACCGTCAAACATGAGCAGCCGGCCCACCAGTGGTTCGCCGATCTGCAAGATATACTTGATGGCCTCTATTGCCTGCACGGACCCGACAATGCCGGGCAGGACGCCCAGGACGCCCGCCTCAGCGCACGACGGCACCTCGCCAGGCGGAGGTGGATCGGGGTACAGACAGCGATAGCATGGCCCACCTCGCGCCGGATCGAACACGGTCACCTGCCCCTCAAAGATGAAGATGCTGGCGTCCACCAACGGCTTCCGCAGCAGCACGCAGGCATCGTTGACCAGGTAACGGGTCGGAAAGTTATCCGAGCCGTTCAACACGATGTCGTACTGGCCGATGATGTCGAGCGCGTTGCTGGAGTCGAGCAGAACCTGGTGTGGCACCACTTTCACATCGGGATTGATCTCCCGCAGCCGGTCAGCGGCCGATTCCACCTTGGGACGGCCGATGTCGCTCTGGCCGTGGAGGATCTGGCGTTGCAGGTTGGACAGGTCCACCGCGTCGAAGTCCACAATGCCGATGGTGCCGACGCCTGCGGCCGCCAGGTAGAGCGCCGCTGGCGATCCCAGCCCACCCGCGCCGATCAGCAATGCCTTTGCTTCCAGAAGCTTGAGCTGCCCCGCCTCTCCGATCTCCGGGATAATGATGTGGCGGCTATAGCGGGTGCGTTGCTCGTCGTTAAGGATACGCGGGACGACGAAGGGAAGCCCGTTATTCTTCCACTGGTTGAACCCACCGCGCATCGAGAAGACGTTGGTGTACCCCATCGCCTGCAGGTCGCGCGCCCCCAGCAACGAGCGAACCCCGCCGGCGCAGTAGACCACAATGGGTGCGTCCCGATTCGGCTGGATTTCCTCGATGCGTAGCTCCAGAAAGCCGCGTGGGACAAAGCGCGCCTCTGGTACATGCCCTTGGACCCACTCGTCGCGCTCACGGATGTCCACAACGGTCAGCTTCTCGCCTGTGTCCAGGCGCCGTTTCACTTCATGGACGTCCAGTTCGGGGACACGAGCGCGCGCCTGGGCCAGAATCTGGTCACGCGTGACCTTGCCCATCGGTGCAACGGTCGGCTCCGCTGCTATCACCGACCCGGCCGATGAGGTAGGAAGCCCGCACGGCCCTACGGTCGCCTGGCTGACGCCGGTGACCATCCCCGGCCTCTCCAGAGCGCGTCGACTCCACTCGGCCCATGACCCTTCATAGTTGCGCACGCGAGGGTATCCGGCCAGCCGTAGCGCCCAATACGTATGGGCTGAGCGAGCGCCGGTTTCGCAATAGACGACCACCTCTTTGTCCGGCGTGATCCCTGCCTCTGCAAATTGGCGATGGAAAGCTGTCCCGCTCCGATAGCGCTGGACGATCCCGGGGCTGACGTTCCCCTCCCACGGCAGATTGATCGCACCGGGCAGATGTCCTCGCTGGAATTCCTGGGACGTTCGGGTGTCTATCAAAACCACCCCGGGATGGCCCAGATGAGCTGCGATCCATTCCGCAGTGGCCAGCTTGCTCTCGTCAGGCCGGGCACGATACTCCGTGGGCGTGATCACCGGCTCTTCTGTGGTGACCTCTCCGTCGTTTTCCAGCCAGGCCTGCCATCCCCCGTCGAGGAGGGAGACACGAGCCTGGCCCCAGTAGTCCAACAGCCAGGCAAGCAGGGCTGCCAGCGGCCCTCCCGAGTCGTCGTAGATCACCACATGGTCGTCTCGCGATAGCCCCAGCCGCCCCAGGACCGCTTCGCCCGTTGCCTGCGGAACGAGCTTACCGGGTACCCCGTCCACCACGGTGAATAACTGCTGCATGTTCAGGTAAACCGCTCCTGGAATGTGCCCCCACGGATAGCCGGACCGGAACTGCTCTAAGGGTGGGCGGACATCCACCACCCGCAGTCTTTGATCCAGCGCTTTCTGCCGGGCTAGCTCATCCAGATGCTGCCGCAGCCATTCCACATCTACCAGGAAAGTCACCAGGTCTTCAATTTTCTTGGTCACGACTTCGCTCCTTCGTCCGGTCGGCTCAGTGTGATGACCCATTCCGGTGAACCGGTTTCCTTGATCTGCCACTGGAATCCCAGCCGACGCGCCTGAGCGGGGATGGTCTCCAGAGCGGGCGCATGATCGGTGATGACTTCCAGGATCTCGCCCCTGGGCAAACGCTTCATGGCCTCTACTGCTTTCAGCATCGGGTAAGGGCAAATCTCGCCTCGCACGTCCAGTTTCATGATCACTCTCCTTTCCAACTTCTCCCCAGGCCCTTTCAAGGGTAGATCTTTCTGCCCGATGTGGGGCGAGCGTTTCCAGGACGACCAGGGGAGGTCAGGAAGGGAAAGCCCCTCCAAACCACCCCTTGCGTCAGGAGCGCTGTGTTAGGAAAAACCTACCCTCGAGAGGAGGCTGCTCCTCCTTACCTTCGCAGGGAAGGATGCCGGGAGGGCAGGTCCTCTGTTGTTACCGCTCGATGGGGAGGTCGGTGCGGTTACCCCATTCCTCCCAGGAACCATCGTAGTTCGCGACGTTCTCAAAACCGAGCAACTGGGAAAGCACAAACCAGGAATGCGCGGCTCGCACGCCTGTCTGGCAGTACGTGATCACTTGCTGGTCCGGTTTGATCCCGGCCTGCTCATACAGCTTCCGAAGCTCGGCAGCCGGCTTAAAGGTACCGTCAGGGTTCACCTGGTTTGTCCACTCCAGGTTGATGGCGCCGGGGATGTGCCCGCCGCGAGCGGAGCGAACATCCTGCCCGGTGTACTCTTTCGGCCCTCGCGCATCTACGATGGCCTTTCCCGGCTGATTCAGATCCGCCAGCACCTGCTCCCAGGTAGCCCGGATAGCCAGGTCAGGCTCGCCAGCTTTGTAGGTTGCGGGGGACACGCGGGGGACCTCCTGACTCAACTCGCGTCCCTCGGCCACCCACTTCTTGCGGCCGCCGTCCAGGATGCGAACGTCCTGGTGACCATAGTATTTCAGCGTCCAGAAAGCTCGCGCGGCGAACAGGCTGTTCGTGTCGTCGTACAGGACCACCGTAGTCTGGTTATCAATCCCCAGCCGTCCCAGCAGGGCCTCCAGTTGCGCTGCGGTGATGATCTGCCCCTTCACCGGATCGTCTGGGTTCGTTAAGTCGCTTTGCCAGTTGACGTACACAGCCCCCGGAATGTGCCCTTCGGCGTACACCTCCGGCTTGTTGCTCACATCCACCAGGCGTACGCCTGCCTTTTGCAGATTCTCTGCCACCCAGGCCGTGTCCACCAATACCTCTGGATGGGCGAATCCCGGGGCGGCTGGCGCCCGCTCGGCTGGAGCCGGCGTGGCGGGCACCACGCAACCTATCAGAATCACCGCTACAGCAATCAGCAAAACTCCTATGGACTTCATTTTTGCAGACCCTCCTTAACCTCCAATAGATTTGACTGAGTGCAGCCTTCTCACAGCGGAGGCGGAGGATGCCACGTTACCGATAGGGGGAACCGGATCAGTTGATCTGTCTCGGGCGGGCACACCTCCCCTCCGCCCAAGACAGATGCATCTTCTATTGATAAATCTTGTACCGATAACCATTCGTTCAATCTTTTGATTCGTTGTCATATCCCCGGTGAACAAATACTCAGAGGGTTGATCACATCAGGCGTTTGATTACCTGCACGCCCAAGAACGCGCCAACTGCCAGCGACGCCCCAAACGCCCATCCGTTCAGGGCGAGGGATGGGATCGCCGAGAAGAAGGCGCCGATGGTGCAACCGACGGCCAGGCCGGCACCGTAACCCATCAGGATGCCACCCCCCAGTGCTTGCCAATAACGGCGGCGATCCGCCGGCACGCGAATCTTGAACTCGCCGGCCAGTACTGCCGCCAACAAAGAGCCAAAGACCAAGCCAACGTCCAACATCAATCCATGGGTCAGCACACCACTTTGGGGTACCAGCGTGCAACCTGAAAGTTGATCCATGCCCAGAAGTGGGCCAGCCGAGAGTCCTATCAGCCCGGCCAGGGCATCGGCCCAGCGCGCCAGTTCGCCAGTCACGCCCCACGGGTGACGGTAGGCATACTCGAACACGTTGAGCGCGCCCAGTCCCAGCCCGGCCAGCGTCACCGGCCAGGCTCGCACGAAGATTGTGCGATGGAGGTCGCTCAGCCGCTCGCGAAACGTCGGGCCACTTGCCGTCGCGGGCGGCTCAGGGAACCAGATCCCACCACGCGCCTCCCACCAGAGCACCAACAGGTACAATGCGCCCAGGGCCAGCAATGTCAGCACGACGGCTCCGCCGTATCCCAGGTACCTGGGCAGCCACACCGTTGGCTGCTTGGAGATATGGACCTGCCACCACCAGTTCCAGGTGCGGCTTGCCATCCACAGCCCGCTCAGGATACCTCCCATCGCGACCCACGACGCCACGTACCCTTCACCCATGCGGTACAGGGACCCCGAGACGCACCCACCAGCCAGCACCATCCCCAGCCCAAACAAGACCCCACCCACTACGGTGTGCCAGCCAAGGGGCACCACATGCGCGTCGGGCGGCAAGATACCCAGGGCCGGGTTGGGTGTCATGTTAGACATGACCAGGCTGAATCCCAGTGTTGCTACGGCCATACCGCCCAGGATCGCTCGCATCACTCGGCCTTGCTGGAGCAGGAACACGTCCCGGAAGGCTGAGGCAAAGCAGAATCGGCTGCGTTGCAGTACAAAGCCAAACGCCAGCCCAAACAGCCAGAAGATGGCCAAAGCTCGATCGGTGTAGCTGACCCCAACAGGGATCAAGATCGCCACAGCTACAGCAACATTTGCCAGGACCTGGTTCAGGTCACTGCGCGATACCATCCTGGTTTCTGACGACGCGATCACAGCCTTTCCTCCCTCAACCTCCGTGTACATAACACGCCACTTTAGCAGTCAGCGATCGGCGATCAGCGATTAGCCACTCTGGCTGGAGGCTGACGGCTGCCTGTGGCCCGCACTTGTGGTCTTCGCCTCTCAGAAGACCATGGGCTAAAAGCTGACGGCTAACTGCTGCGAACTACAGCCCCCTGCCATCGCCGGCACAATGGAAATCCGATCCCCTTCGGCGACAGGGGTAGCCTTGCCTTGCAAGGTGCGGATCTCCTCTTCGTTGACGTAGATGTTGATGAATCGTTTGAACTCGCCCGTCTCGTCCATCAGTCGGTCCCGAATGCCGGGGAATTGAGCTTCCAGGTCCTCGATTACGCTGAGGATGTCTGTTCCCTTGGCTTGCACCCGTGACTGACCACCGGTCAGCCGGCGCAAAGGGGTCGGAATGTTCACTGTCGCCATCGTTACCCTCCCTGCGTATGATGTAATGTTCTTGTAAGCTTCCGAAGTTCGGAGACTTCGGAAGTCTTAATGACCGCTGATAAAAAAAGGGACTCACCGTGGCCTGATGGCCATGCGATGAGTCCCACACATGATCCGTATATCTGATGACTTTCATCTGGTGTAAGACAGCTTACCTATGCCGCAGCACCAAATGAAAATCAAGTGAACGATTTTCGGCTTAGCCTGATACGCGACGCAGGGTTACCACGCTGGCGTGACTCATCGCATCTGTCAACGGGCGGGGACAACCGGCCCATCCACCAGGCTCATTCCTGAGGTGGCCGGCTGCTCCCGCTACGGACAGATGCACATTAGCAACGTCAACGATTGCCAGCCCGTTGGCTGGAAGGCGAAACCCATGCTCACGTACGCTCCAGATCTCTACTTGGGGTAATTATTATACCCACATTCGAGATATTGTCAAAGATGGGTTACCCCACGTTCGTGGCCTACTTCGTCTACGTGCCCGGCCGGTTAATCAATGTGGTGACGGCGGGGGGATGACGCGGAGACACGGAGACTCTCTACGTCTCCGCGTCCCTGTGTCTCCATGTCTCCCTGTCACCGTGTCATCGCGTCCCTCAGCCGGCCCGTCCGGTGATGTAATCCTCGGTCAGCTTCTGGCTCGGACGGGTGAAGATGGTTTCTGTGGCGTCAAACTCCACCAACTCACCCAGCCAGAAGAAGCCGGTCCAATCGGAAACGCGAGCGGCCTGCTGCATGTTGTGGGTGACAATGACGATGGTGTAGTGTGCCTTGAGCGTTTGCATCAGCTCTTCAATCCTTAAGGTGGCGATCGGGTCCAGGGCTGAGCATGGCTCGTCCATCAGGATGACCTCAGGCTTGACGGCGATGACGCGGGCGATGCATAGCCGCTGTTGCTGGCCCAGGGCCAGAGTTTGCGCGTCCTGCCTGAGATTGTCCTTGACTTCATCCCACAGGCTGGCCGCCCGCAGGCTCTCCTCCACAATGTCGGCCAGGTTGCCGTTCTTGTGCAATCCCAGCACCCGTGGGCCAAAAGCCACGTTGTCAAAAATAGACTGCGGGAAGGGGTTGGGACGCTGGAAGACCATCCCCACCCGCCGACGCAATTCGACGACGTCGGTGCCGGGTGCGTAGATGTCCTGGCCGTCGAGCAAGATTTGTCCTTTCACTCGGGTGCCGGGGATGGTGTCGTTCATCCGGTTGAGGCAGCGCAAAAAGGTAGATTTGCCACACCCGGACGGCCCGATCAATGCCGTGATCTGCCGTTCCTGAATAGTCATCGAGATGTTTGAAAGGGCAAGCTTGTTGCCGTAGTAGAAGTCAAGGTTATTGACCTTGATTTTGGTCTCGTTCATCTCCGTTGCATCACCTCTTCCTTTGACGGATACCTTGCACAAAAGGGTGGCTCGAAGGGGAAACCCCCCGAAGAAACCTTTTTACAGCCTTTACCAGCCTATCTCAGCCTGATCCGGCGGACCTGGGCTGAGCGAGGCAGGGAAAGGGCCCAAAAGAGCTTTTCCAGGAGGGGCGTTCCTCCCCTCCCGACCCCCCTATCCGAAGCGGCCGGTGATGTAATCTTCGGTGCGCCGGTCGCGGGGGGTGGTGAAAATTTCTCTGCCCCGCCCATATTCGATCAGTTCACCCATCATAAAGAAGGCTGCATAGTCGGCCACGCGCGCGGCTTGTTGGAT
>DAOUAJ010000177.1:0-4080 GCA_034433615.1 Anaerolineae bacterium
CAGGCGACGCAGCAGGTGGCGGCCACCATCCAGCAGGTGGCGCAAGGGACGGCACAACAGACACAGTCCATTACCCAGGCGGTGGCCCGGGTGGAGCAGATGACCCAGGCGGTGGACGGCATTGCTCGCGGTGCGCAAGAGCAATCTCGCGCCGTAGAGAAGGTCTCGGCCAGCGTCAGCCAGATGTCCGCAGCCGTGGAACGGGTGGCCGGCAACGCCCAGGCCAGCGCCAATACCAGTGAACAGGCAGCCCAGACGGCAGCAGCCGGCGCGCGGACGGTGGAGGAGAGCGTGGCAGCCATGCAGGCCATCAAAGACACCGTGCTGGAGGCAGGGCGCAAGGTGCAACAGATGCAGCAATACTCGGCCCAAATCGGTGCCATTGTGGAGACGATAGACGACATCGCGGAGCAGACCAATCTCTTGGCCCTCAATGCTGCCATTGAGGCGGCCCGCGCCGGGGAGCAGGGGCGAGGGTTTGCGGTGGTGGCAGACGAGGTGAGAAAGCTGGCAGAGCGGTCGAGTAAGGCGACGAAGGAGATCGCACAACTGATCCGGAACGTACAGCAGGGCACTCAGGAGATGGTGGAGGCGATGCAGATTAGCCTGAAACAGGTGGAGTCGGGGTCTAGCCTGGCGGGGCAGGCCGGGCGGGCACTCCAGGAGATCCTGGATGCCGTCCAGCAGGTGAGCGCTCAAGTACGGCAGATCGCCGCGGTGGCGCAGGAAATGGCGGCGGCGAGTGGGGAGTTGGTGGCAGCGATGGACAGCGTCTCGGCGGTGGTGGAGGAGAACACGGCGGCGACAGAGGAGTTGGCGGCCAGCAGCGGCGAGATCAGCCAGGCGATGGAGAGCGTGGCGAGTGTGAGTGAGGAGAACAGCGCCGCGGCAGAAGAGGTGAGCGCGACCGCGGAAGAGATGTCGGCACAGGTGGAAGAGACCAGTTCTTTGGCTGAATCATTGCGCCAGATGGCCGCTGATCTTCAGGCGATGGTTGCCCAGTTTAGGCTGTCGGCAGACGAGGACTTAGGGGAGATGATAGAGCAGTTCAAGCAGGCGCATTTGCGCTGGGTGAATCGCCTGGATGACATGCTGGCCGGCAGGGCGGTGCTCCAGGAGAACCAGGTGGCATCGCATACAGATTGCATCCTGGGGAAGTGGTACTACGGGCGAGGCCGGATAGACTTTGGGGAGCTGCCGGAGTTCGCTACGCTGGAAGGGCCGCATGCCCGTCTGCATGAGGTGGTTCGCGGTGTGGTGGCTGCCTATAACCGGGGTGACCGCAGGACAGCGGAGGCCGGCCTCAGTGAGGTGACTCGCCTCTCGCATGAGATCGTGGATTTGCTTGATCGCCTGGAGCGTCACGCCGGTGCGACCCTGCTCGGAGTTGGCTCTCAAGCGCCTGCGTCCGCAGTGCCCGTAAGATCTGGCAGTGGAGATGGGCAACTACGCCGCATGGAGCCATCCTTTGGTACATGGGTGAGAGCAGACATGTCACCGGTGGGGAATGGCCGGCCACGCTGACGGCAACGCCTCTCTTCATCCCTTATCCCCGTGAACGGAGAGACACGGAGGTGCAAAATGGCAATGGAAGCAGCGGGTCGGGTACAGGAAGAGCAGCTAGTAGTCTTTCGGCTGGGCAGTGAGAGTTACGGCATTGACATCGGCCGGGTGCAGGGGATCGAGCGGATGCAGCCGGTCACCGTGGTGCCGCGTGCTCCCTACTTTGTTGAAGGGGTGATCAACCTGCGGGGGCAGATTACGCCGGTAATGAACCTGCGGGCGCGATTCGGATTTGACAGGGGAGAGGTGACGAAAGAGACGCGGATCGTCGTGGTGCGGATGGGAGACCATTGGGTGGGGTTGGTGGTGGACGGGGTGGAGGGGGTGTTGCGAGTGCCAACCGATCGAATGGAGCCCCCTTCTGAACTGGTCAAGTCGGTTGATTCAGAGTATCTGCGGGCGATAGCCAAGCTGGAAGACAGGCTGTTGATCCTGCTGGATCTGGACAAAGTCCTGAACGGGCGTGAGACGGCTGAGCTGGAAAAGACGCAATTGAACTGACAAGGTGCGACGCACTGCGTCGCACCTCCGCACCTCCATTCGATAGCAGGTGTCTCATGGAACTTCACTTTGACCTGACGCCAGAAGAAGTCGAGGTCTTTCTCCAGGAGTCGGACGAACTCATCACCCGCCTGGACGAATGCCTCGTGCGGCTTGAGCGATCCGAATCTGATCCGGCGTTGATGCAAGAGATCTTTCGCAGCGCGCATACTCTGAAGGGGAGCGCCGGAGCCATCGGCCACCAGGCCATGGCTGCGGTGACTCACGAGATGGAGACCGTTCTGGATCGCTTGCGCCAGGGTGCCCTGCCGATCACCACCGGACTGGTGGACACCCTGTTTGCTGCACTGGATGTCTTGAGAGTCATGGTAGGCGAGGTCAAGACACAGCAAAGCAGCGGCGTGGAGTATGAGGGTGTGGTGGCCGCGCTGAGGGCCTGTCATGAGGGGCAACACGTTGAACGGGAACCCTCTATGAGCACGGCTAGATTAGCTCCAGCTCTGCCTGAGGAAGCGGTCTCGGTTGCAGCATCCACCCTATCGGGTACAAGGTTTGAAGACGGGCCGATGTGGATGGTATCAGTCACCATTGCCCAGGACAGCGTCGCGCCCGGCGGACGTGCCTTGCAAGTGCTGCTCGTCCTTGAGCGGGCCGCGCGCGTGCTCTGGAGCCATCCTACCGTCGAAGAACTGAATGAGTCGTGGGCGGAGCATCAAGCCCAGGCCCTGGTGACAGATGCAGACCCGGCACAACTGGGGCAACTGCTGAGTACGATCTCTGAGATCGAATATCGGATCATCCCTTATGCCGCTGAGGAGGAGGCAGTTGCTTCATCCCAGGGAGCACAAACAGAATCGGAGGGGGCGTGCAGGCCCTCCAGCCCTTCTGGCGTGCCTGATGTGCGAGAGCAATTGCCTACAGATGGTAAGGCGCGCTGGGTTCGTGCCAGCGTGGAACGCCTGGACAAGTTGATGAATCTGGTCGGCGAATTAGTCACCGATCGCAATCGCCTCTTCCAGGTGCGCACCCAAATGATGGCGGAGGGGAACAAAGAAGACCTTCTCGGACAACTGGGAGACGCGATCGCCCACCTATCCTGGATCACCGATCAGTTGCAGGACGAGGTCATGCGGGCGCGCATGGTGCCGGTGTCACAGGTTTTCAACAAATTCCCACGTCTGGTGCGCGGGCTGGCTCGCGACCTGGGCAAGCAGGTGGAGCTGGTTATCGAGGGGCAGGACACAGAGTTGGATCGTTCGGTGATCGAGCTGATCAGCGACCCGCTGGTACATCTCATCCGCAACGCGGTGGATCATGGGATCGAGCCGCCGGACCAGCGGGTGGCAGCCGGCAAACCTGCCGCCGGCCGCATTGGTCTGTCCGCCCGTTCCGAGGAGAGCCACATCATCGTCACCGTTGAGGATGACGGTCGGGGAATTGACCCCGATGTGATCCGCCGGGTGGCCGTGGAGCGAGGTATCCTGGACGGGGAAGCTGCTCAACGCCTCTCCGACAGTGAGGCACTGGATCTGATCTTTACTCCTGGTTTCAGCACTGCCACGCGAGTGACCGAGCTATCCGGTCGAGGCGTGGGCATGGATGTGGTGCGCACTAATGTAGAGCGGTTGAACGGCTCTGTGCGGGTGACCAGCCAGCCGGGCCAAGGTACGCAGTTTGAGCTTCGGCTGCCTCTGACGTTGGCTATCATGCCAGCTCTTCTGGTATCTGTGCGAGGGCAGACTTATGCTATCCCGTTGGCGTCTATCATGAGCGCCTTAAGGATTAAGAGCGATCAGATAGCCAGCGTGCTTCGCCAGGGCGTGATGACGCTGAGAGACCAGTTATTGCCTCTGCTCTGGTTAACGGACTTTTTTGGCTGGGGCAATGGTCACCAGGATGCAGCTTACTACGTGGTCGCCATCCGGTGGGGGGAGGCGCAGGTGGGACTTGTCGTGGACGGCCTGCTGGGTCAACAAGAAGTGGTCGTTAAGCCGCTCGGCTACCAGATGGGCGATA
>DAOUAJ010000178.1:0-4657 GCA_034433615.1 Anaerolineae bacterium
TCGCGCACCCGCTCTGGACCAAAGCGGGCCAGCAGCCCTTCGGTCACCTTGAAGACGCCCCCATACACGCCGATGTCCTCACCCAACAGGATCACGTTGGGATCACGTTCCATCTCCTCGGTTAGTGCCTCACGCAACGCTTGGCTATAGGTTAACTCACGCATCGAACGCCCAATGTCGAATACGCTCGTTGGCCTGGATTTCCATCTGACGCTAGTTCTTTCTAAAGTAGTTCGTCGTTTTCACCCGTCCACGCTTACCGGGTGAACAGCGTGCCGCGCACGTAATCGGCCTCGTCCGAGGCCAGGAAGGCGATGACGCGGGCGACCCCTTCCGGCGTCCCCAGTCGCCCTTGCGCCTGGGCCTCGGCGATGGCTTCTTCCGGCGAACGTCCTGCCCGCCGGGCTTCGGCGGCGATCACGCTCAGCTTCATCCCCGTGGCGATCTCGCCGGGACAGAGGACGTTGACGCGGATGCCGCGCGGCGCCAGGTGATGGGCCAGAGTCATCCCCAGGCCGTTGGCACCCCCCTTGCTGGCACCGTAAGCCAGAGACGAGCTGGGGCCGGTCACCCCCGCACCTGACGCCAGGATGATGATCACGCCGTGTTCGCTCGCCTCCAACAACGGCGTCGCATACTTGGCGCAAAGGAAGACCCCTTTGACGTTCACATCTAGAACCGTCTCGAAGTCCTCCAGCGATAGCTCCTCTGGCTGGAGATAAGCCCCTTTGAGCACACCAGCTGCAGTGATGAGGACGTCCAGCCGGCCATACCGCTCGCGTACCCGTTCGATCAGCGTCCGCACCTCGTCGTCGCTGCGCACGTCGACGCGCTGAAACCAGGCATCGCCGCCGCTCGCACGGATAGAAGCCGCTACCTGCTCGCCATCTTGGGCGTTGACGTCGGCGATGATCACGGACGCCCCGCGCGCGGCGCAGAGTTGAGCGGTCGCCGCGCCGATGCCTTGAGCTCCACCGGTAACAATCATGACTTTTCCCTGCAAATTCATAGGCCATCAACGCACGATCGGAATGCCGAGCGCCGCAAGTCTGTCGGTCACGAAGGCCATCGCTTGCGGCACCAGACTTTCAGGCAAATGCTCGACGATGGCGTAGCCGTCAGGCAGGAGAGCCTCGAACCGTCGGAAGAACGTGTCGAAGTCAAAGATACCGTCGCCGGGCACGGTCTCGCTGATGTGAATGACGTGGCGATCCTCCACGTAGACATCTTTGACATGAGCTGCGAGGATGTATGGCCCCAACGCGTCGAACAGCTCGGTGAGCAGGCCGGCGGTGTTAAACAGGGTAGGGAGATCGCGCACGAAGTTGACCGGGTCCAGGTTCACCTTGATCCAGGGCGATCCCACGCGCTCGATCACGCGTCGGACGCGCTCGGCGCTGTCCAGCGTGCTGGTGACGTGGCATTCCAGCGCGATAGGCACGCCGTGGACCTCGCAGGCAGACACCGCCTCTTTCAGGCTTCGCACCAGCCTGTCCTCGGTGGCCGGCGTGTGATTCTCCGGATGGGGCCACCACGGCCCGCGCGGGTTCAGGCTGCCGGGGCCGGTCATCACCATGTTCGCCTCCAGGTCGGCGGCTACCCGGATGGCGTGTTGCAGCGTGCGCACCGCTGCGCGCCGCGCCGATTCGTCCGGGTGCACCAAGGGCTGTTGCCATCCCCACGACTGGACGATCCGGATGCCGTGGTCGGCGAAGACGGCCCGAACCCTCTGCAGCTCCGCCCGGGGGATGTGCTCCGGGTCACCCTTGAAGTGCGTGCCCACGCCGCTGAAGCCCAGCGCGGCGATCTTGGCGGCAACCTGGTCGCTCACCGCATTCAACCGGCGGGGGACAATCTCTCCGGCAACGCCCAGTCGCATCCGTGCCTCCGGCTCATCCTGACCTGTTTGTTCTTCTTCCCAGTTTATCACAAAGCGGTACCGGCATGGAGAAGGTGTCAGCGAACACCTCCCGCTCTTCTGGCCAGGGGCTGGCCCGGGCGAACTCCACCGCGTCATCAAGGATGCACGTCACCTCCTGCTCATCCGCTGCCAGCTCGGCCTCGGGCACGCCGCGCTCCACCAAGCGCGCTCGCGCTCGGGCGATCGGGTCCTTCTTGCGCCACTCAGCGACCTCTTCACGAGTGCGATACGGCTCTGGATCGCCGATCATGTGCCCTACGGTGCGATAGGTTTTCGCCTCGATGAAGGTGGCCCCCTCGCCGCGGCGCGCCCGCGCTACCGCGCGACTGACCGCATCATACATCGCCTCCACATCATTGCCGTCCACGATCTCGGCCGGGATATGGTAGGCGACAGCCCGCTCGGCCAGGTCCTGGTTGGGCGTCGTCTTGGCGATGGGTGTCATCTCCGAGTACAGGTTGTTCTCGCAGATGAAAATCACCGGCACTTTCCAGATGGCGGCCAGGTTCATCGCCTCGTGAAACGCGCCCTGGTTGACGGCTCCATCGCCGAAGAAGGTAACTGTCACACGGTCAAGCCCGTCCAGTTTCGAGGCCAGCGCACAGCCGACTGCGATGGGGATGCCGCCCGCCACAATCGCGTTGGCCGGCATGATGCCGTGGGCGACATCGGTCCAATGCATAGAGCCGCCTTTGCCCTTGCAGCAACCGGTGTGTCGACCCAGCATCTCAGCCATCGCCGCGCGTGGGCTGATCCCCTTGGCCAGGGCGTGACCATGGCCTCGGTAGTTCGTCAGCAGGTAATCGTCGTCACGCAAGGCCAGGGCTGCGCCTACTCCGGTTGCCTCTTGTCCGATGCACGGGTGGAGAGAGCCGCGGATCAGGCCGCGCTGATACAGCTCAATGCAACGCTCTTCAAAACCACGGATCAACAGCATGCGGCGATGCGCTTCTCGCAGTTGCTCGGTGGACAGGCTCATGAGCGTCTCCTGAAGAGGCAATCAGATCTCCAAACGTTACCGGCGCGGCAGCGGCGCGATCTTGAGCGCGTGTGCCGGCGACGCTGGCCAGCCAGCCGACAGGGTGACAGCCAGGCCTTCATCCTCCTGCCGCCAGGCCAGAGGGCTGCTGTCGCCCAGGAGCGAGACGGCCGTGTTCGCCTGTGCCCCTCTGACGAGGGCAGGCTGCATGCCGGGGATCACCACTCGCCGATCCCGGGGCGTGCCCAGCAGGATTGCATAGAGCGCGTCGCCTTTCTGGGTGAAGCGGACGGGCACGCCGTCGGCGGTCGTAGCCTCTGCCCTCACCCACGGCCGCGTGTCAAAGATGGCCTCGCCGTTCCCATCCAGCCACTGGCCTAGCCCCAATAGCCGTTCTTTCTGCAGGTCGGGGATCGTGCCGTCGGCCATGGGGCCGACGTTGAGCAACAGGTTGCCGTTCTTGCTCACGATATCCACCAGCAGGTGAATCAGGGCTTCCACCGAGAGGTAATGTTCAGACCCCTCGTTTTGATTGTAGCCGAACGAGGCGCCGATGCCGCGCGTGGCCTCCCACTTGAACGGCGTGATCTCCCGAAACGAGGTGTACTCCGGCGTGCGGAAGTCGTAGTGATCCGGCGGGGCGAACCCCTCTGGGCCGAACTCGAAGCGCTGGGTGAAGCGGTCATTCACCAGGCCCTCGGGGATGCGGTTGTAGTAGTCGGCGAAGAGCGCGGGGAGATCTGCCGCCGCCGGGTAGGCGATGTCGTTCCAGAGGATGGAAGGCTCGTAGCGCTCGATCAGCTCTCGCCAGTGGCCGTTGGCATAGGCGACATACTCCGCGCTCTGCGGCACGGCGGCGGGGATGTCGGCGAGGCTTCGGATGACGGTGGGATTGAAGGTCCAGTCCAGCCCGCCGGAGTAGTACAGCCCCATCCTCATGCCGCGCGCTCGCACCGCCGCGGTGAGCTCGCCCACGAGATCGCGCCGGGAGAAATAGCCCTCTCGGAAAGGGTTAGGCTGCCGGCTGGGCCAGAGCAGGAAGCCGTCGTGGTGTTTGGTGGTCAGCACGACATACTTGGCTCCCACCCGCTGGAACAGATCGGCCCAGACGTTGGGGTCCCACTTCTCGACGGCCTGGTGGAACATCGGCACAAAGTCGGCGTACCCGAAATCGGGGCCGTAGGTCGCCACGTGGTGCTGGTGCGAGGGGCTGCCGGGGATGCGGATGGAGTTCATGTACCATTCCGCATACGGATTGTTGGCGAACCAGCGCTCCCAATCGCCGCTGGCGAGGACTTCGCTCAGATCGCCCGCGAGCGGTGCCCAGGCGGGGACGGAGTACAACCCCCAATGAACGAAGATGCCCAGCTTGGCGTTGTGAAACCAGTCGGGCACGGGGTGGGCGCGGACGGATTCCAAAGTGGGCTCGTAGAGCATGACAGGTCTTCCTCCTCAGGGTCGGTCCAATCTTACCGGAAGTCCGCTCGATCGGCGCACGATGATTTCGGTCGGGAGGACGATCTCCTGACACTCCGGCGGAGCCTGGCCGGATAGCCGGGCCAGCAACAGCTCGGTGGCGCGACGGCCCATCTCGTAAGCCGGCTGAGCCGCCACGGTGAGAAACGGCTCGATGACGAAGGCAGGCGGTATGTCGTCGAAGGACACCAGGGCCATGTCCTCTGGCACGCGCACTCCCACCTCACGCAGTGCTCGCAGCGCGCCGATGGCGATGAAATTGTTCGCGGCGAACAGGGCAG
>DAOUAJ010000179.1:0-4322 GCA_034433615.1 Anaerolineae bacterium
CAGAATGATGTGGAGTAAATTTGTGGCACGCATCAGGCACCCCCTTCCAGCAAAGCGTTCACCTATGATGCCACAAACTATCCCATTTTGTTAAGTTGCGGCAGGTTAGACCGATCTCAGTATGCTAGACATGAGCGTCCTGACTAACGACGGCTGGATCAATCACCGCCTGACCCATCCCCGCTATAAGCTACCTAAGACTTACCTGGTCCAGGTCGAGGGCCTCCCCACTCGCGAGGCGTTGAATGCGCTGCGCCGGGGTGTGATGGTCAAAGGGGAGCGCACCTTGCCGGCAGAAGTCGAACATCTGATTACTCCACCCCTGCTGCCCCCGCGTACCCACCCTGTCACCCCCCATGGTCCTACCAGTTGGCTACGCATCACCCTGCGTGAGGGGCGTAAGCGCCAGATCCGCCACATGACGGCGGCTGTCGGCCTGCCCACGCTGCGCCTGGTGCGGGTGGCGATTGGCCCCTTATGCCTGGACGACCTCGCACCTGGCCGCTGGCGTGACCTAACGCCGGAGGAGCTGCGGGCATTACGCAGGGCACTTAGCCGGCCCCCGCATCGTGAAACGTAAAGCGTAAAACGTAAGAGCCACGAAGGATCACGTTACGTTTTACGCTTTACGCCAGCAGATCCTGGACTCGGCCAACTACGGTTGCCTATCACCTCACAAAATTCAAAGTCTAGTTAAATCCGTTTCAAATATCACTTGACAAAATTGAATAGTTGAGTTATAATGAGGTCATCTCAAACGGGAGGTGAACTGATGTATCCGGTGGTCGGGAAGTGTCCGGTATGCGGAGAAGAGATGGCTGTCGTCCGCCTGCAGTGCCCAACATGTGACTCCTCACTCGAGGGGCGGTTTGCTCTGGGGCGTTTCTACCGGTTGACGGCCGATCAACTGGCTTTCCTGGAGACTTTCGTGCGGCTGGAGGGGAAGATCACCTGGGTGGCCGAGGAGATGGGGCTTTCTTATCCCACGGTGCGCAGTCGGCTGGTCGAAGTGATCAGGGCGTTAGGCTATGAGGTCCGGGAGGAGCCGCCTCAGGAAGTGAGGCAGCGCGCTGCGATGCAGCGGCAGGCCATCCTTGACGATCTGGCTGCGGGTAAGATCTCCACGGACGAAGCCCTGCGCCAGCTACGAACGTTGTGAGGAAGGGGAATCAACGTGGAAGACACAAAACAGCAAAGGCGTTCGATGGCCTCGTTTGGGGTGATCTGGACAGGGCAGGCGTTCTCATTGATCGGTAGCAGTGTGGCCCAGTTTGCGTTGGTCTGGTGGCTGACCAGGCTCACCGGCTCGGCGACGGTGCTGGCGACGGCGACGATGGCGGCGATGGTGCCGGGGATCGTGCTGGGGCCGATCGCAGGCGCGTATGTGGACCGCTGGAATCGGCGCAGGGTGATGATAGTGGCAGACGGCGCAGGGGCTTTGACGGCGCTGTGGCTGGCCTATCTGTTCTGGTCTGGCAGTATGCAAATCTGGCACGTCTACGTGATTATGCTGGTACGCTCGCTGGCGGGGAGCTTCCACTGGCCAGCTATGCAGGCCTCGACCTCGCTGATGGTTCCCAAGGAGCACCTGACCCGTGTGGCCGGGCTTAACCAGACGATGCACGGCGTAATGGACATCGTCTCGCCGCTGCTAGGGGCGCTGCTGATGAGTCTGCTGCCGCTCCACGGGATCATGATGATAGATGTGAGCACAGCGCTGGTGGCGATCTCTCCCCTGTTCTTCGTGCACGTCCCCCAGCCAAACGGTGGCAGGTTATCGAGCAGCCAGGTGGCCAGTGGTGGAAAAGGGTCCATCTGGATGGACGTGGTGGACGGGCTGCGCTATGTGCGTGACTGGCGGGGGATGCAGATGCTACTGGGGATGGCGATGATCATCAACTTCCTGCTCACACCGGGCGGCTCGCTGTTGCCCCTGTTGGTAACCAACCATTTTCACGGCGACGCCTTGCAGTTAGCATCGCTCAACTCGGCCTGGGGAATCGGGGTTGTGCTGGGCGGGCTGTTCCTGGGCGTTTGGGGCGGGTTCCGTCGGCGCATCTACACGTCCATGATGGGGCTCTCGCTGATGGGGCTCGGTTTCGTCATGATCGGAGTGACGCCAGCGACGGCCTTTTGGCTGGCGGTGACAGGCAATTTCGTGGCCGGCTTCATGAACCCGATCACCAATGGGCCGATCTTCGCGGTCATGCAGACGACCGTGGCCCCGGAGATGCAGGGGCGCGTGTTCACTCTGACGAGCAGTCTCTGCTCAGCAATGTCGCCGCTGGGTCTGGCAGTGGCTGGCCCATTGGCCGATCTGATCGGGATTCAGCCATGGTTTGTGGTGGGAGGCGCTTTCTGCGTGCTGATGGGGATTGGAGCATTTTTCGTGCCGGACATTACAAACCTGGAGGAGGGCCATAAAGGGCACGATGTGGTGAGCAAATCGCAGGCTTCACCGATCACAGAAGTTGCAGTGGCGTGGGACTGAGGTGGATGGGCTGGCTGTTGATGGTAACTCCACAAATGTTCCCAGCCCCCGTCCCCGGGGGCGTCTCAGCACGGGGAATCGCCCCGGGGACGGGGCTCAGAGCGCCAACGTTAGTGGCATTAGGCTTCAGGAGGCAAAAGATGGGCCATTGGTGGATTTGGCAGAAAAACGCTGAGTGTCGGTATCAAAATCTGCTTCGCGCGGCCGAGCAGGAACGGTTGGCGAGCAGATGTGGCGGCAGCCTACTTCTTTTCCGGGTTCTTCTTTCACACGACGGAGGTTGGAGAAGAGAGCCAGAACAGAGTTAGGGGTGCCATGCGCCAGCCCTGGCGATGTGCAGGTGCACCCATAACCGATGAGAGCTGGTAGTAAGTCTATTAAGGAGCCACTACGATGAACGAGGAGCAGAAAAAAGTCCTACAAATGCTGGCCGAAGGTAAGATCACAGCCGAAGAAGCCGCTCAGTTGCTGGATGTCCTGGGCGAGGCGGAGCGCAAGGGCTGGGAGGACGTGTTCGAAGAGGCCAGGCGAGAGGCCGCGGAAGCCGCGGGGGCTGTCGAAGAACCCGAATGGGCCACATAGACCGGGCGGATCGCGGAGGAGGAAGCCAGGCGAGTAGCCGCAGAAGCCGAACGGATCGCCGAAGAAGTCGCCCAAAGGGTAGCCGTTGAAGCCGAACGAGTCGCTGAGCGGACTGCCGAAGCGGCAGCGAGGGTCGAAGAGCGTTTTCGGGAGCGTCCGGACGAAACCTGGGTGGACTGGATCGGGCGCGTCGCCGCGACCCTGGGCCTGGGAGTCAAGTACGCGGAGCAACTCGACTGGACGCTAGACGGGGCGGGTGTCGCAAGGATCAGCGCTGAAACCAACAATGGCGCCATCTCGGTTGAAGGTTCGGACCAGGCGCAGGTCGTCGTGCGCGCCTGGAAGGAGGTACGTGCCCACACCGAGGCCGCAGCGAAGGAGTTCGCTGGCCAGGTGCAGGTGCACGTGGAGCGGCAGGGAGACGAGATCCGGATATACAAGGAGCATCCCAGACCGTCATTGGGGTACAGCGTCTCGGTGCATTACGAGATTCGCTGCCCTAAAAACGTTGATGTCAAGTTGCGCACTTCCAACGGCAGGATTCGGGTTGGCGGAGTTGAGGGTGCAGTGGATGCCGAGACTTCCAACGGCGCGATCGAGTTAGAGGGGGGCAGCGGCCACGTTGATCTCCGCTCTTCCAACGGCCGGGTGGGCATGCAGGGGGCGCGCGGGCGGGTTCGTGCCCGAACCAGTAACGGCAGCATCGAGGCAACCGTATCGTCGCTGGAGGGCGAGGGCATTTTCACTACTTCCAACGGAGCCGTTGACGTGAAGATCGAATCAGGTGTAGCCCCCATCACTGCGACGACATCGAACGGCTCCATCGGCTTAACCCTTCCAGCCCACTTCTCCGGGCATTTAGATGCCAGAACCTCGAACGGGCGCGTCCACTCCGAAATCGCGGTCGTGACGAAGGAAGGCTCTAAGACTCACCTGGTCGGTCAGATCGGGACAGGTGGGGAGGCCACGGTCAGACTGCAAACGTCTAATGGCAGCATCCATTTGAGAATGCAGCCGGAGCCAGCCCCAGTCCCTGCCAGTTAGAGGAGATGTCATTGCGGGGGCAACCCTCGATCGTTGCCGGTCTGCTGACCGGCGGCCAGAGAGAGGAGCCAAGGAGCGGGGGAGACAAGGTGACGCGGAGACGACGAGACGCGGAGACAGGACGAATCTCCGTGTCACCGCGTCTCCGTGTCACCGCGTCTCCGTGTCACCGCGTCACCTTGAATCTGTGGGGGAGGTCTGGATT
>DAOUAJ010000180.1:0-5873 GCA_034433615.1 Anaerolineae bacterium
TTCTGGAGGAGTGTTCCACCCCTCCAGGCCTCCCCTGGAGAAAGAGGGTTTCTTGGAGACTGACTCTGCCTTTCATAGCTGGCCGTGTGGTCAGAAGGGGCTCATCTCGGATGGAGATGAGCCCCTTCTGTTGCAAACAGGAGGCTGACCGTAGTGGCTCAGGCCACCAGCAATGTGTCGCATCCCTGGCTTTGATCATGACTCGATGGTCTTGAGGAGAGCATTAGCAAAAGTCTCAGCTAATGCCGGGCTTTGGGCGGTGATCAATTTGTCGTCCACCTCCAACGGGCGGCCTGTGAAAGTGGCACCGCCGCGTATGATCCAATCCGCCCACTCGTAAGGGGCCGTCACCTTCTTTTTGCTCAGCACGCCTGCTTGCGAGAGCAACACGGTTGCATTTCCTGTGGCGCCAAGGGTCTTGTATTTCACATCCGAGGCCAGCTTGCGGGCCTGCGGATCATCAAAGTAGATGCGAGCGCCGTCACCACCCATGAAGATCACGGCGTCGTATTCGTACGTCTTCACATCTTGCAGGCGCACATCCACCAGCACAGAGATCCCCCGGCTGGACTCTATAGCACCTGAAGCGATAGAAGCGACGGATACTTTGTGCCCCCGCGTTTCACACATGCGCTTGAGTGTGAAAAACTCGTTCTCGTCAAAATCTCGGGGGGGCAGCACGACCAAGATCTTCTTCGATGCCATGGTTGAACCACCTCCCTGATCTGGATGTTAGATTAATGTAGCGCGTGCCGCTGCCATCCGCTCTCTCTATACCATGACAGAGGCCGCAGGCTGTGTGATTTTGTGGCTTATTGTATCAGACCTGTGAAGAGCAGGCAACTGAGATATGGTATAATCGAGTTCGGGGAGACCATTGATGGCGAGGCGGCAAGAGCAGGTCGAAGCGTTCTACGATCAGGACGCGAGCACGTATCAGGAACGGCGTTGGTTCTGCAATCCGGTGTCCCTGTCCAACTATCGGATGACGCGCAGCGCCCTATTCGATGTATTGTCGCCTGCTGTGGGGGATCGCATCCTGGAGTTCGGTTGCGGCCCTGGCACCTGGACGCGGGAAGTGGCAGTGACCGGCGCGTCGGTGACGGCTGTGGACATCTCCGAGCAGATGCTGGCTCAGGCCAAAGCTTACACGAGCGGGCTGGCAGTCACCTTCGTCAAGGCGGATTTCTCAGAGTTCCAGGCCGATGGCGCATACGACAAAGTGTTCGGAGTGAGGGTGTTCGAGCACTTCCCCGAAAAGTTGCAAGTTCTCCGAACGATCTATTCGCTGCTGCGTCCCGACGGGCGCCTGGTCCTCATCACCAAGACGGTGCCCTCGATCTGGAACGGCCGCGTACGTCTTCTGCGTACTATGAGACGGCTGCTAGGTAGAACGCCGCGCCCGCCTGCTCCCGCGGCGGAATTTTGGATGGAGCGCATCACGCCGTGGCGTTTACAGTCGTTGATGAAGTCGGTCGGGTTTGAGCGAGTTCGGATGAGCCCGGTCATCGTGCGGTTGCCGGTGATGGCTCGCGGCGAGGATGAGTACCCGATCATCTTTCCGCCCCTGGAGCAGCCGCTGCTGCGATTCAGCGAGGCCACAGCCCAGGCCATCCGACGCGGCCCCGGTGTATTGCGTTGGGTCGGCCTGTTCTTCTCTGAGTCGTACCTGGCAACCGGCGTCAAGCCAGGGGTGCTCTGATGCGCATCGCGTTCGCCGGTCTGGCTCCTGGGGCCGATCCTTTGCGGGTGGGGGGGCAGCAGTCCATCCTCCGCCGCCTGGGGCAATTCCTGCAAGAACACGGGCACGAGGTTGACTTTTATGTGCTCGACTCGACGGCCGTTATCCCGCCAACGGCTCCGAGGTGGAGCATTCGGCGCTTTGTCGGCCTCCCCCAGTTGCTCCAGGCATTGCAAAAGCAGACCTACGACTACGTGCAATTCAGCCGCGTGCCGTTGAGATGGTATCCACCGTTGGTCGCGGGGCTGAGTCAGATTAGCGCTCGCCGGGGATACCTGTACCTGGTTCATCTGCCTAATCCGGTGCTGCGGTGGGCACGTCGGGTGCTGTTCCGCCTGGCTTTCGATCAGGTGTTTGTGGTATCTCCTCGGCTGGGCGCGGAGCTGGCTCGCCTGAGCAAGCCCGTCCACCTGTTATGGCCGCCCGTGCCGGCGATGTTCTTCGAGGCGGGAGCGCAACGGGCACCGGCTGGCGAAGAAGTGCGCGTCGCCTACGTTGGGCGGATCGCGGCAGACAAGGGGGTTGGGCAAGTCGCGTCAACGTTCAAGCAGATTTGTCGTCGCCATGCTCACGTTCGGGCTGAGATATGTGGATACCTGGACAGTTCATCTGCTGCAAGCTACCGTTTGCATCAGGAGCTACAGTCCCGGTCCGATCCCACGATCCGTTACACCGTCGTAGAAGCCTCGCGCCTGGCCATGCCCCCCCGCGAGGACGACGTGCTGGAGATCCTTCGCCGGTCCGACATCGTGGTGCTCCCCTATCGGTCCCTCGACCGGGTGACGATTGACGTCCCGTTGCTCTTGCTGGAAGCGATGGCGGCAGGTTGCGTGGTCGTCAGCACGCCCATCGGTGACATCCCGACAGTCTTGGGGGACCCGGCGCTGGTGAGCCGGCCGGCCGAGCTGTTTTCAAAGCTGAATCACCTTGTTGCGTCCGGCCACCTGCGGGCCCGGGGTGAATGGCTGTGCCAGCGGGCGTTGGGGCTAGGCGTTGATCTGGAATCTGTTGCCAACTCGTTCCTGGAACACATTCAGATGCCCATCGCGAGCAGATAACCCAAAAGGAGTAGTCGTCTCTGCCGGTGGCGAGCGCGAGAAGCCAACGCACCCTGTCGCCAATCCAATATCCGGGATGCCCTGACGACATTTCGGCCCCGTAAATTACCCAAACGAAGTATTGCCATTGCCCTCTGGTCATGCTAATCTTGCTTAGTGTTGACAAGGAGCGCCTGTGGTGAACTCTTTGTGCTTTAATCTTGCACGACATGACAGAAGTGAGCGGTGGTCCTCGAGAACAGCCTGTCAAGAATCCCCCAGGTGTGATGGTGTTATCCCTTCAAACCAGGAGATTTGAGATGAGAAAGCGGTTAAGCTTGTTATTTCGTGTCACTGCCTTGCTTGTCATAGCGAGTGTGGTGGCGTCACCGGTCCTGTACGCAGGCGATGGTGACAATGGTGGCTACAATTACGGGTCCCCTGACCGAACGGCGGAGGTTGAGAAGACATTTTTATCCCGTGCAGAGCTCCTTCAGTACATTCGCCAATATGCCCCAGGATTCAATGAGCAAGCCCTGGAGCTCGGTCAGCCATCGGCTCCTAGTGCGGTAAGTTGTGAGATCCGAGACCCGAATGGTATTGCAACCACTACCGTGGAGGCTATACGGCCGGGCGAGGATGCGTACTGGTTTGTCTATCGCAGCGGTGGTGCAGTTGCTCAAAAGGTAACGTTCATCGCGGTCCCACTTTTCCAGACCAGCCCGCTAGCCGCCCAGGTGAACGTCTTTAGGCCCAATTCCGCCACCAATATCGAAACCCCGGTTAGCATCCCATATTGGGGTGGGGACGCAACGTCAGGACGATGGGTTCTTATTGTTGTGAACGATCTGAATGAGTCGGCTTACTGTCTGTTTAACGTTACTGCAAGCCCCCCTCCTTCATAGGCAGGTTTGTAGCTCAAAGCAGCTTTACGAACACAAAGGAAAGCCACCTCTTTCGAGGTCATGCGAAATTGAAGTCTGTAAATCTATCTCATCCTTAAGGAGGAACAGATGAAGAGATCACGGTTGATGACAGTCCTGGGTGTAGTGCTCGTGATGGCTGTTCTGGCGACGCCGGTCTTTGCGCAGGAGCCCAACCCGGGTTCCGGCAGCACCGATGTGACGGTGATGAACACGGACGGAACCAACCCGGCGGCCGTCACGGCGGAGTACTTCAACCCGGATGGCACTTCGGCGGGCACTCGCTCGCAAAATCTGAACGCGATGGGGTCTTATCAGTTCCTGGCAGCCGATTCTGGCCTGCCGGATAACTGGAAGGGCTCCATGGTCGTGTCGTCCAGCACTGACCTGGCTGCGGTGGCCACGATCCAGTGGAGTGGAGGTTCGTTCCCGGATGGGGTCGAGGCGGATTCGTACTCCGGCTTTACCTCTGGCTCAACCAGCATGTACCTGCCGTTCGCGGTCTATGCCCCAGCTTATCAATACACGATCATCTCGGTGCAGAATACCGAGAGCGTCGCGGCCAATATCACCATGAGATACTACAACCGCGATGGCGTCCTTGACTTCACGATCAACGATAGCATCCCGGCCAACGGTCAGAAGATGTACGACCTGCACACGCCGGGCCCTCAGATCCCGGTCTGGACCAACTCAGCGTACTTTAACACCAACGGCAACTGGACGGGGGCTGTCGTGATCACGACGGGCGCAGCGGATCAGAAGATCGCAGCAGTTGCTACCAACCACTGGGCCCAGTACAGCGTCGCTTACAATGGCGCCAGCGCAGGTGCAACCAAAGTGTTCATCCCCTCGGTGGAGCGGCGGTTGCCCGTCAGTGGCGATCCCAACGATCTGGCCAACTGGCTGGGGTTCAGCGTGATCATCGTGCAGAATCTCGGCACCAACCCGACGCAGTTGACGTTCAGGTTCGTGAATAAGGACACCGGGAACGTTGATCTGACACTGCCGCCGATCACCCTGGCTGCGGGGGCGGCTGTGGGCTGCAACACCCGGGCCGGTGGCGCAGGCTGTGTCTCGAAGGAAACCTTCAACGCGCTGACTAACCCGTGGGTGGGCTCAGTCATCGTGGACTCCAGCAGCGAGAACGTGGCCGCCATCGCCTACTCTATCCGGCCGCGCGACAACGAGGCCGGGTCAACCACGGGCGCCAGCGCAGCCAACGCCGGTACGCATAGCTACCTGGCCGAGATCTACCAGATCGGCCCCGCCGGCGATCTCCGGACGTTGTGGTCGCTGCTGCGCCTGCAGAACGTGACCACCAGCCAGGCGACGGTGAACCTCGAGTTCCGCAATCGCGATGGCACTGTGGCTTTGACACTGCCGCCCTTCACCATTGACGGCGAGAAGTCCCGCAACTTCAACCTGCGGGACGACTCTCAGGTTGATCTGCCTGAAAACTTCTCGGGTGCCGCACACATCAATTCGACTCAGCCGCTGGCGGTCGTCGTCGAGAACCTGTGGGGGCTGGCCAGACTGGCCGCCTATAACGGTTACAGCAAATGATCGCTCGCTGACCTCTCTGAGAGCCACCGGTTGACCGGTGGCTCTCTTTTTTATCACTTCCAGTTTCCAAGTAACTCCAGATTTGGTACAATAGGGACTGCGAAGATGATCTTTTGAGGGAGTGGACGATGCGTGGTGCAGCCCTGCGGAAGAAGGGGGAGCACTTTTGCACAGTTGGGGGGAGACGATAGTGACGAGGTTGTCTTTCTGGTTCCTTTCCCTTTTGGCGCTTTGGGTTCTGCTCCTGGCCCTGGTTCCGCCCATGGGCGCCGCGCCCCTGGCCCGCCCCGCCGCCCCGCCCATCCTCTGGGCGCAGGTCAACGCCGACGGCTTCGGCGATGCCTACAACATTGCTGCCCGGTCCATGGCCGTCTTCGGCGGTGGCCTCTACGTGGGGACCTATAACGAGTACACCGGGGCCGAGGTCTGGCGCAGCGCCGATGGCATTACCTGGACCCAGGCCAACGCCGAGGGCTTCGGCGACGCCTACAACATTGCTGCTGACTCTATGGCCGTCTTCGGCGGCGACCTCTATGTGGGGACCGGGAACGTGTTCAGCGGGGCCGAGGTCTGGCGCAGCGCCGACGGCACCACCTGGACCCAGGT
>DAOUAJ010000181.1:0-3891 GCA_034433615.1 Anaerolineae bacterium
ATAACCCGGCACCTGAACGCGCTGACAGGCCACCCCTTCCACTACCCGCTCCTCGAGCTCGTAGCCGGACGTGTTCAGTTCGAGCATAATCCCCCGCTCGTCAGAGTGTAACAGATGCACCCCTGGCGTATCCCCCGCTCGCGGCGCGTCCGCGAAGGCGTTCACAGGAATCACCATGCTGACCAACAACAGACCCAACGCGATCCATGCGCCCTTTTGTCTCACCTCGCTCACCTTCCGCCTCCTGCCCCCTGCTTTGAAAATAACTCCGCCTACGTCACTCCGAGCGAGTCCCTGGCCTGACCGCCAGGACAGGCAGCATGACGTGCCGGTGGATGGCATTTTCATGGGCCGTGGCGCCGCCCACGGCATAGAAAGCTGTCCTCTGTTCCTACCCCCTACATCACCACGGGCAAATACAGCCACCGACTCGCCACGGTCACCTGCGCCAGCCCGTACCGTTCTCTGCGTCCATCCAACTTGACGATCTCCAGAGCGTAGTAATAGGTCTTGCCACCGGCCACTTGTTCGTCGCGATAAGCATAGGCAGCGCCGCCACCGCTCCCTGACTTCGTAGCGAAGATCAGTTCCTCGTTCACGGCCACGAAATCGCCGTCGGGAGCCTCACTGCGGAGGACGTTGAAGCCCAGCACGTCCGATTCGCTAGCCGTCTGCCATTCCACCAGCACCCCTTTGCCTTGCGGCCGGGCGCTGAAGCTTGCTATGCGCACGGCTGTAGGGATGCAGGCAGAGTTATCGCGCTTGACCTTGAGCGCCGGGTCACCCAGCAGGACGAAAGTGTCCACCAGGTCGTCATATTGACCCAGCGGTGCCTTATCCAGCAAATACTGCTTGGCCCAAGTGGTGATCGGCCCCAGTTCCTCCACTCCTTCATGGAACAAAGCCAGGAAGAACCCTTGCTCCAGAAGGTCGTGGCCATTAGCCAGCCCGAAGCCGGTGGGGGACCAACTGGCCACTGCCCCGATGTCCGCTATACGCACGGACGCCTCACCCAACGACTGGAAGCCCGCGCCCGGTTCGTGGAAGAAACCTTCGAAGCAGGTCATAGGTAGCATGATAGGCAAATAGCAGGCATTGGTGTTGGTCAGCGTCGCTAGCGCCGACTGGTCCCACAGCCGCTCCGCTGCCCACTCGGTTTTGGTGGCGTGACCGATGTAGCTCATCAGCAGCGCCCCAGTGATGTTCAAGGTACGAGTGATTTGCTGGCGGCACTCCACCGCCAGCGAAGGGTTGCCTACCACGTCGCACGTCTGCCCCAGGTACACCTTAGTCGCCGTATACGGTGCTGGCAGGTATTTGATGGTGTTGGTCGGCGGATCAGCATAGCCGTCGGCGATGCTGTCAGAGTATTCGTAGAAGTTGCCACCGCCCCCCTCCAGATCATCAGCGATGAAGAGCACGTTCTGGGGCAAGGGTTCGCAGCACGTGTTCTCATAGGCAACGATTTTGCGGATCATCGCCTCCGCCTCGGCGGGCGTGTTGGCCGGCAGCCGCCCGATGTGCATGTCGGGCACGATGTCGTTGCCGACGAGGGTCACGAAGCGGTTGTCCGCGGCCGTCTCCCCCAGGGTGGGGTCGGCCAGGTAGAGATAAGGCGGGATGTAGGTGGGCCCACTGTTGCCCAGGTAGTTGCGCATGTCGTTGGTGCCATCGCCCAGCAGCAGGACGAAAGCGGGCGCCGGCGGTTGCCAGTGCTGATAGGCGTAGGCCAGGAAATCGTGAATGGCCTCCGCTGACATCAGCCCGCCGTTGAACTGGTCGTAGATCTCCTGCACATCCACCACCGCCACCCGGTACGTTGCGGCCCGATACGCCGCCAGCATCAGCACCTTATCCCAGAAGTTGCCGTGGGTGACGATGATGTAGTCGGCCCCGTTGCTGGTGCTCAGCAAGTCGGACGGCGTGAAACTGGACGTGAGGTGGGTGACCGCTGCGATGCCGGCCGGGGTCAGCCGCGCCGCGGAAGTCAGCGCCAGGTAGCGGCTGTTGCCGCTCACTGTATCGCCGAAGCTGACCGTGTAAGGGCCGCTGCCTGTCACCGTCGTGCTGGTGAAGCGCTGCACCGCCGTGTGGTTGCTGACGTCGTACACCGTGATGTCACTGCTGCTGAAGTTGCTGACCGCGTAGCGCCATGTGCTAGCGACATTGTTGCCGAAGGCTAACTTATCCCCCTCTGCCACGTGAGTGTCGTAATAGCGGGCCTCCAGCCAGTTGGTGTAGATCTGATCCACAGGCTTGCCTACGTCGTTCACCACCTCCACCTTGATGGTGTTGGTGCCCTCCTGGAAGTACGCTTGGGGTACGTCCACGGTGGTGCTGAAGACGTCGAAGTTACTCCAGGACGTGCCGTCGTCCAGTACCAGGTTGTTGTTGACGTAAAGGCGCAGGTGGTGAGGGCCATTATAATAGCCCAGCAGGTTGACGGTGAGCGTGCCGGTGAAGGGATCGGTGGCGACATTGTCGGCCGTGAAGGAATAGCTGCGGGAGGCAGTGTTGTTGAGCCCGATGACCTGGATCTTCTGCCAGTACCAATGATCGGCGTTATGCGCGAAGGGCCTGGCAGACTCGTATGCGTAGTTTTGCTCCAGGTGCTCCGTATGCAGGAAGGGGCCGGCCGCGCTGCCACTCAACGAGCCGTCCTTCTCGGCCATGCGTAACCCGTTGGAACCGCCGTAGGTCAGCCAGTAGACGTTGGTGCCGGTGTATTTGTTGGTGGGCAGCAGCCCCGCGTAGAAAAGCGAATCCACGCTCCGGCCGTAGAAAAGCACGACGTCCCCAGGATCGAAGTGGCCATCGCTTTCTCCCTCCACCTGGATCGGCACCTCCTGCCCCATGTAGAACAGGCGGAAGGTGCGCGGATCGAGGGTGTCCACCGGCAACCCGGCAGCCTGCAGGTAGGCGTAGCTGAGCTGATAGATGCCATCCGCTTTGACGAAGACCTTGTACGCCGGGCTGGGGGGCGTCCACCCCGTCTGTGCGGAGGAGCCAGGGAGCAGAGGTGCCTGGGAGATAGGGTGACACGGTGACACGGTGACACGGTGACACGGAGATTCGTCCTGTCTCCGCGTCTCCGCGTCTTGCCGTCTCCGTGTCTCCCCATCTCCTTGTCTCCTTGTCTCCAAAAGAAGGGGGAGGGGGGCGGCGGTGAGCGCTTGAGCGCTTCGTGCTGCAAACCCGAGGCCCAGCGTGAGGCCCACGGCGATGAGAGTCATTTTGATCAGATAGATGGGCTTTGTGTTGTTCATCATGCGCAATAGTCCTTGCGCTATAGTCTCAGAGACAGGGAGGACAAGGGAGCGGAGGGACCCAGAGGGTGCCCCGGGAGCAGAGGAGAACTCACCTCTGCACCCCTGCACCTCCGCTCCTCTGCACAGATGCACCCCTGCCCCTCCGCTCCTCTGCACAGATGCACCCCTGCCCCTCCAACTCGTTGTTAAAGCTACTGTCGCTGCCTATCTGCTCACCTGGATCACGGGCAACCGGATCCACCACTTCGTCGCGACCGGAGCCAGCTCGTACTGCCCTGTGCCGCCATCGGATCTCACGATCTCCAGCGTGTACTGGTACGTGTTCCCGGCAGCCACGTCTTTGTCCTGGTAAGTGTAGGAAGCGCCCGCGTTGCGGCCGGCCTGCTCGGCGAAGATGAGCTCATGGTTGAGCCTCACAAGCTCGCCACCGTTCGCACGCCGCGACAGATTGAAGCCCATGATCTGCGTCTCGTCGGCTGTCCGCCAGGTGAGCAGCACACTGTCCGGCTGTGCGGCCGCGTTGGCCTCGACGATGACCATCCCCGTGGGGTTGATGATCTGCACGTCAGCGTAGGCCGACTTGTCCGGGAGCGGCTCGACCGGGCCGAGCGGGCCGCCGGGG
>DAOUAJ010000182.1:0-4120 GCA_034433615.1 Anaerolineae bacterium
TGGGTCCACACCTGGGCGTGGGAGGCCTCCACCAGGTCGGCGGCCAGGCCAAAGTGGTCCACATGGGCGTGGGTGATGAAGATCCGGCCGAGTTGGGCCGGGGTGTACCCCTGGCGGGCCAGGCCGGCCTCCAGGGCGGCCCAGGTCTGGGGGGTGCGGGGGCCGGTGTCTATCAGGGTGAGCGGCTCCCCCGGCCCGTCGGCCAGGTAGACGGTGACGGGGCCGACGGGGAAGGGGGTGGGCAGTTCGATGGCGTGCAGGTGGTCCACGGCTTGCTCTACCCCGGCGAAAAGCCGACCTCCAGCAGGTCCAGCCGCCGCTGCCGATCGGCCACGATGCTGGGCGCGTCGGTGATGGCACGGGCGGCGCCAAAGGCGGTGCGGACGGCCCGGAGGTGGGCCGCACGCTGCTCCGGCTCTGCCAGGATCAGCCCGCAGTACGCCAGGCTCAGCGCGTCCAGTTGCCCGTAGAGTGCAGAGTGGCCCGGCACGGCGTGGGCGGCGGCGCAGGCGGCGTGAAACGCCTCGCGGGCCGTAGCGGCCTGCCCCAGCCGCCAGGCAGCGATGCCGCGCAGCGCGTGGGCGGCAGCATTGTTGAGGGGGCAGTTGTCGGCGCAGGTGGTCTCGGCGGCAGTCAGTGCAGCGGCGAAATACCCCGCTCCAGTGTGGATGAGGGCAAGGGGGGTCCCGGCGTTGCTGATTCGGTCGGGGTTATGGATCTCTTGAGCCACACGCAAACTCTCCTGCGCGTTGGATAATGCCGCGGCCAGGTCGCCCTGTGCCGGCAGGGCCTGCGCCAGACCTGCCAGCCAGCCGGTCTCCCCGTAACGATTGCCGATCTCCCGCGCGTTGGCCAGCGCCTGCTCGTAGTAGCGGATCCCCTCCGGGATACGCCCCAGGGCGTAGTAGGCCAGTCCCAGGTGGCCGGCGCTGATCTGCGCCAGGGTAAGGTGTGCCATCGCTTGTCCTCCATGATGGATGAGGTTTATGCCGGGAGTCAACCGGTGCAGGATAGGGGGAACTGGCCGTTGATACACTTCATGCCTTCGTTTCCTGAGAGATTCTGAAAGGGCACGGTGTTTTCCTCCAGCGCAATGCTACTGTGATGTCTTCCCTTCCAGCACGAGTCCGTCCGGGTCGGCCACCGGGACCGAGCGGTAAAGCAGTTCCTGGAAGTGTTGGAGGATGTAATGTCGCCCATTTTAGAGGATGCCTGCTTCCTGGAGCAGGCCATGCAGAAAATCTCGCGCCAGTCCCCGCCGGAGTTGGTCGTGGAACGGCTGATTGCGGAAGTTGCGCAGGCATTCATAACAACTGGTTTCCTCGCCGCATTCACACTTGTCCACCCGCTCCCAGGCGGTCTGGCAAACAGCCGGCAGCTCGTCGGCGATGCGGCGGACGTGGCCAGCGCCCCCAGGCACGTTATCAAAGAGAACCAATGCCGGCGGCATGTCATAGGTGTAGCGATAGAGCGTGCCATCCAGGTCATCGCGGCGGATGCCCAGCGCCTCACTTGCCCCTTCCAGCAGCGCATAGAGCAGCGAGAGCCAGTGTTCATACTCGGGTGTTGCGGCGAGGAGCCCCTGGAATCGAATTTCCAGAACGTCGGTGATGAATTCGTGTCCCAGATGGTGGGTGTAGAGTGATCCCCGACAAGGTCGTCCCGTGCGCGGGTTGTCGTGAGCAGGTGGTGTTCTTCGCCGTCTTCCTGTCGTTTCCTCCAGCGCTGGTTGGGCAAAGCCACATGTGTAGCAGATGCGAAACCCACGGTTGAATGGTCCGGGGTTGACGAGGGCCAGCTTGCCAAAGCGCGAGTACCGCTGCCATATCTGGAGCCGTGCGCTGGACAGATCCGCCGCCTCTTCAAGGGGGGGCTCAGCCGACACTCCATCCCGCTCCGGTGTCGCATACTCGGCAAAGTAGACCCGCGAGGAGTAGATGCGTTGTGGACGGGCTTCCCCTGATGGACGTGGCTCGGCGCCGACCACAAAGCCAAACTCAGGGATGATAAAGCTGCCATAGAGTCGCGGCCAACCGTAGACGTTTTCGCCGCATATGCTACATAGTTGGGGGATCTCGGTCACCGAACGATGGAATCGGCCGCAGTTGGGACAGACGGCATAGTGATAAGTGGGCCAGTCTCGCTCGGGCCGCTTGTACAGTCCGCCGCTGGTCCAGATATGTTTGGCAGCTACAACCTCTGCGCCGGGCGCATATTCGGAAATGGCGATGCGCAGGTCGCGCTGTAGTTCGATGTGTCTGGCCTCGGGTGTAGGCAGGTGATGGGTCCTCAACTCGACCACATCAGTGGGGAAACCATATTTGGGCAAGACATTGCGAGAGCCAAGGAATCCGAGCAAGTCGCGGCCGCACACAGTCCGGACGACCCCTTGATAGTGCATGGCCCGTCGGTAGCCTGCCGGCGTACGCTCGTTTGCCGCCTCCTCGGCGAGCTGTCTCAGCAGGGCCAGGTCGTTCCGCACCTCTTGCACGACCCGGTCCAGGATCCCCTCACCATCTCCGCTCCATAGATTGGGCAGCCAACCCCAATCGGCGATTCCCAACTCATCTTGAAGCTCTAGCGGGACGATGCGCAGCAGCGCGTTTTGAACATCTGTCGGACGCGCAGCGACATATTCTTGAAGCAGGTCTGGCCCGGCAGATTGATCCTCCCCCGGATCAAAGAAAGAGCCAACTTGCCGAAAAGACCGGCCTCGTTCCTGCTGAGCCCAGCGGAAGAAAGCTGAAAAGAGGACGGAATGTATGTGGCGGCGGACAATCTTTTCGTTGGTCACCACCACCGACGGCGGCCGGATCCAGCCGGCCACGAACCGCTCCGGATGCGCATAGTGGGTGAGATCGTGGGAGCGACGTTGGGCATAGGTCAGGGCAAAGGCCGCAGAATCGGTTCGCCGGCCCGCACGCCCGGCGCGCTGAACATAGTTGGCCGTCGTCGGCGGCACATTGCGCATCAGCACCGCCTGCAATTCGCCCACATCCACACCCAACTCAAAGGTAGTAGAGCAACTAAGTGCATTCAGCTCACCACGCACAAATCGCTCCTGCACCGTCGCTGCCTCGGAACTGGTCCATTGGGCCGTATGTTCTTCGGCGCTGAGGGGAATGGGCCGCAGATGCTGGTAGAGATGGCGATAGTGGTTCTCGACCCATCCGGGAGCAGACGTGTCCAGGGGTTCCAGGCTGCCGCCGCATTGATAGGTGGGACAGAGGCTGCGAACGTTGATGTGGAACACATTGCGACAGCGGCTGCAACGATAGCCTGCTTCGCCGCCCTCGCCCGTGCCATCAACTAGGGGGACCACCTCCCAGAACTCGTGGCTGAGGCGGTGGACCACACCCACCCGCCGTTGGTTCTCACTGGGCAGGTGGTCGCGCCACACCGGATCGGAGGCGGTCAGATGTTGCCAGATGCCCTGCAGCGTTTTGGCGGCCACCAGCTTCTGCTCCTGATCGGAGAGATCTGTGGTTCGTGCCAGGAGTCGAGTCAAAATATCCAGCCGCCGGTTGTTTCCTCTGGTCGGTATCCAGCTCAAAACTCCGTTTTGGGCATCTGCTCGGTCCCCACGGATGAAAAGCTGGCGATTGCGTGGGGCGAAAGCCTCATCACGGGGATCCACGTTGCTGGGGAAGGTAACTGCCCCTTGTTGGCGCAGGGTGTCCAGAAGTAGAGACAAAAGCTGCCACACCTCTTCCGGAGTCAGGTTCCAGGGCGGATCCAGCAGGGGCTGAGGAGGGCGCCACCGCTTGGGGCGCACCAGGCGAAACCGGAGCAGCCCAAGCCCTTCCAGGCTGATACGCCTGTCCCAGGCGATCAATTCCTGCATCAACCAGGTCGCCATGAGTTTCTGGCGTTCGTCGTAGCTTTGGCGTTGGGTAAACAGTCCCGCCTCCTCTGCCTGTTGCTGCAACCTCCCGGTCAGATCTTGGAGCCGCAGGTGCCCTTCCCGTCCCACAGGATCTTCGAGCAGCGCTTTCATGATCAGGCGACGCCGCAGGACCTGTTCATAGGTACGTTCCAGGTAAGGGGCAAAGAAGGCCGCGTCTTGCCGGCTGTCAGAGAAAGCTAATAGTTTGCGTCCTCCCCCCGGCAGATCGGACAT
>DAOUAJ010000183.1:0-2165 GCA_034433615.1 Anaerolineae bacterium
TGATTGGCCTGGCCGGGGCCCGCTAGCGCCGCCTACCTCCTGAAGAGCCTGAGGACCAGGGTAGAAGCAATGAAGAGATGTGAGTTGTCACGCCATGAGAAGTCATGTAAAATGGGCGAAGAGGCGGAGTGAGCAGCCTGTCTGCTGACATTATAGCTTAGCGACAGTCGTGACCGTAGATAATCTGTGTCATAAATGTGCCAAACTTTCTCCTTGAGGAAAGAATGAGAGGCCTCAATTCGCAAACTTGGTCCCCTGCCGTGGGTCTGCCCCCCGAACTCATCCAGTTAGTACGCAGCGCTCTGGCCCACCTTTACGATTACGCTTACCTGCAAAACCACCCTCTCGCTTTCATGCTGGACGTGAGCCGAGACCTGGACAGGGTGACGCGAGCGCAGAAGGTGCGGCGCGCCCTGTTGGACTGCATCGAGGCCCTGCGGCCGCAGAAGCAAGGCAATGCTCCTTCTGACGCGACACGAGCCTACGCCATCCTGACTTATCGCTACGTGGACGGCCTCTCGATGGAAGAGATCGAGGAGAAGCTGGCTCTCAGCCGACGTCAGGCGTATCGCGAGCACGCCAAAGGGGTGGAGGCAGTCGCCAGCGTGTTGTGGGATAGGATCAGCGAACAGGGTAAAGGCAGCCCTGCCCTTGCCGAGGATGTGACCGGGGATCGGCTGAAAGTGGCTCAGGCAGAGGTGGCCCGCCTACAAGAGGCCGTACATACTGAGCCCCTGAAGCTTCAGGATGTCCTGGAAGGGGTACTCAACCTGCTCAGCCCGCGCCTCCAACAGGTGGGGATTCAGATCAGAGTGGTGCCAGGCTCGTGGCCCCCTATCGTGGCGGACCGTATCATGCTGCGCCAGGCCCTCCTCAACCTGCTGAGCTATGCCCTGGACACCATCACGGCGAGAGAATTGGTGATCACAGCCTCCACCGAGGAACGCGGCCTCCTTATGAGCATCCGCGAAGTGTCCGATATGGGCAGGGCACAACCCGCTCCGTCCTCCCCATCCAGGCGAGCGGGGGTGGGCCTGGCCGTCGCTCAGGCCTTAATCGAGACCCAGGGCGGGCATCTCGAAACATACCAGCGCGATGGTCTCTGGCAGGCACGCGTGCTGCTGCCGACCTCAGCCAGAACGACCGTCCTTGTCGTAGACGACAACGCCAACCTGATTGCACTTTTCCAGCGTTACCTGGGCGGCCATGACGTTTGCGTCGTGGGAGCGGTGGATGGAGAGCAAGCCCTCCGTCTGGCAACCGAACTGCAGCCTCAGGCGATCACGCTGGACGTGATGATGCCCAACCAGGATGGGTGGGAGATCCTGCAACGGCTGAAGCGCGAGCCTGAGACGAAACACATCCCGGTCATCGTCTGCTCTGTGCTCAACGAGCCCCAATTAGCTCTGGCCATGGGCGCCAGCGATTACATCACCAAGCCGGTCAACCAGGTTGAGCTTCTAGAAGTGTTACGGCGCTGGGTGGGGATATTGCAACCGGCCGGGTGACCGCCGAAAGGGTGGTGTCCAGGACCTGCAAAATCTCTGAGACGGAGAAGCCTGCTCCCCGCTCCAACCGCATCTCGCCCGTAATCGGCTTCGTTTCCTGCTCGATGCTGCGCACCGAGACGATGATGATCGGCGTGCTGGCCATTTCCGGATCGTGGGCGATCTCTTCCAGGAAGGCATACCCGTTGACCTCAGGCATGACCAGATCCAAAAGAATCACATCTGGCCTCTGTGATCGGGCAATGTCCAGACCCTCCTGGCCACCGAAAGCTTCCAACACCCGCAGAGAAGGATCGCCTGCTTTTAACATGCGTGCCAACAACCGAACGACGTGGGGATCATCGTCTACGATCAATATTGTGCGGGGTGGCCTGGGCAGCCGCGAGAGTGCATCCCCCAGTTCTTGCCGCGTGATAGGCTTGGGCAAATAGTCTGTGGCGCCAGGGAGAAGGCCCTGACGGCGTATGCTCGGTAGCGGGCAGGTGATGACCGGCATGTGGGGAGGCAGCTTCAGCGTCTGATCAGATCTGTCACAATGGTCAGCCCATGTGATATCTGCGATCACAGCGGCCGGCAGCCTCTCTTGCATGATCTGATGAGCCCTGTCCACGGTGTCTGCCAGCATGAACTGGTACCCGTCTACGTAACGACGTAACA
>DAOUAJ010000184.1:0-5162 GCA_034433615.1 Anaerolineae bacterium
AAGCCTTTTCAAGTGCTGGTACCTGCCGACTGGGGCTCTGAGGTTGAGCTCTGAACCCCAACCGAGCAGGTCAAAGGCTGAAAAAACCGTTCTACGGAGGGGAATTCCCCTCCGCACCACCCCTTCAGGGGCATCTGCCCACCCCTGAACAGAGCCGGGAAGGGGCAGGTTAAGGGCTTAATGAGGAGGTTCTTTGCGTTGACAGGGCCTGTAACCTATGATAGTATGTTGTTGGGTTGAAATGTGAATGGTTGGACGGTTATTGATATTGATAATGAAGGGGCAAGCAAGGTGACCAAGTATATCTTCGTGACGGGCGGCGTTGTCAGTTCTCTGGGAAAAGGTGTTACGGCCGCGTCTATTGGCCGGCTTTTGAAGAGCCGCGGCATTTCCGTCTCTATTCAAAAGCTTGATCCTTATCTCAACGTAGATCCAGGCACGATGTCACCCTATCAACACGGTGAAGTGTTTGTCACCGAAGACGGAGCGGAGACTGACCTGGACCTGGGTCACTATGAGCGTTTCATAGATGAAAATCTGACGCGGGCCAATAATGTGACGACAGGCCAGATCTACGCTGAGGTGATCGCCAAGGAGCGGCGCGGAGACTATTTGGGTGGCACGATCCAGGTCATCCCGCATGTGACCAACGAGATCAAGCGCCGCATCGCGCTGGTGGCGCGCGCGTCGGGCGCAGACGTGGTGATCTGCGAAGTAGGCGGCACCGTGGGGGACATTGAGGGATTACCGTTTCTGGAAGCCATCCGGCAAATGCGCAAGGACGTAGGCAGAGAGAACACCCTCTACATTCATGTGACACTGCTCCCCTTCATGCCCGCGACAGGCGAACTGAAGACTAAGCCCACGCAGCACAGCGTGCGAGAGTTGCGCGGCATCGGCATCCAGCCGGATGTCATCGTCTGCCGCTCCGATCTGCCCATCGGGGATGCCGTGCGTGAGAAAATCGCCCTGTTTTGCGATGTGGAAAAGCGAGCGGTCATCCCCCTGATCACCGCTGAGACTGTCTACGAAGTCCCTTTAATGTTGGAAGATGCGGGTCTGACCGATTTTTTACTGGAGCGCCTCCAGTGCACGTCTCACGAACGGGACCTGGAAGGATGGCGCCGGCTGGTCACCGAGTTTAAGCGTCCGAAACAGCCTCTGCGGGTGGGCCTGGTAGGAAAATACATTGAGCTGCAAGATGCCTACATCAGCGTCAAAGAGGCGCTATTACATGCCGGCAACGCGATGGACCGTGATGTCGAGATCGAATGGATCAGTTCAGAAGAGCTGGAACGCGGCCGTGAAGTGGGCCGGCTGCAGGCGGTAGACGGCATCGTCGTGCCCGGCGGCTTCGGGTATCGCGGCATTGAAGGCAAGATCGTGGCGGCCCGCTATGCTCGTGAGCACCGGAAGCCTTATCTGGGATTGTGCCTGGGTATGCAGGTCATGTGTATCGAGCTCGCCCGCATGGCGATCGGTTCAGATGAGCCCAATAGCACTGAGTTCGACGTGACAACCCGGCACCCGGTCATAGACCTTTTGCCGGAACAACGGTCCATCGAGGATCTGGGCGGCACCATGCGTCTGGGCGTTTACCCGTGTCGGCTGGTGCCCGGGACGCTGGCCTGGAACGCTTATCAGACGGACCTGATTCACGAACGGCATCGCCATCGCTTCGAGTTTAACAACGCTTATCGCGAGATCCTGAGCGAGGTCGGTCTGATGTTCAGCGGCCTGTCACCGGACGGTCGCCTGGTGGAGATCGTTGAATTACGGGGGCACCCCTGGATGTTGGGCACTCAGTTCCATCCGGAGTTCAAGTCGCGGCCGAATGCCCCACATCCTCTCTTTCGAAGCTTTCTGAAGGCCGCCGATGCCCACCGGCAGGAACGTCTGCGGTTGAAGAGCCTGGTTGCCATGCCTGTGGGAAAAGACGAAAACGGGACCGAACGGGCGAGAGTGCCAGAACGAGCTTGATAAAGCAACGGTTCTTGTCACTTTGTGGTATAATCTGAAGTGCAAAGGAACGGGCAGGTCTCCTGTGACGAAAGCCTGTTCCTATGAAGCCGAGATATGATCGCTGGAAGTCAGCATTGACATCGAGAATGTTTAAGGGGGTAGCTGATGTCTGGACATTCTAAGTGGTCAACGATCAAGCGCAAGAAGGGGGCCGCAGATGCCAGGCGAGGCGCTCTTTTTACCAAATTGACCCGCGAGATTCAGATTGCGGCCCGTGAGGGAGCAGATCCCGAGTACAACTTCAAACTGCGCCTGGTGATTGACAAAGCTAAAGCCCAGTCCATGCCCAAAGAGAATATCGAGCGTGCCATCCGCCGTGGTGCTGGCCTGGAGAAAGCTGACGAATTGGAGCGGATCCTTTACGAGGGATATGGCCCTCACGGTGTGGCGATCCTGGTCGAAACCCTCACAGACAACCGCAATCGGGCTGTGGCGGACATTCGTCGGGCGTTCAGCCGGGCCGGAGGCAGTCTGGGCGAGTCTGGGAGCGTGGCCTGGCAGTTTGCGCCAAAGGGCTATATTGTGGTACCCATGGAAGGGCAGGATGCGGAGGCCGTCTTCGAGGCAGCCATCGTGGCGGGGGCTGAAGATGTTGAGATCGGCGACGAGACTGCTGAAGTCTATACTGCACCCGCCGATTTGCAGATTGTGCGCGAGGCTTTCGAGCTGCAGGGCATCCCCGTGGACACGGCCGAATTGATCTGGAAGCCAACTAACCTGATCACGCTGGGGCCAAAGGAGACTCTCCAGAACATGTCTTTAATTGAAACCCTCGAAGAGTTGGAAGATGTCTCGCGGGTCTTCTCTAACCTGGATATTTCTGAGGAGGCTGTCGCCGAGTTCGTGACCGCGTGACGAGGGTTCCCGGCAGGCGAAAGGCAGCGCCTGATGATCGTATTGGGCATTGATCCGGGCACAGCCATTACAGGTTACGGCGTGGTGAGTGTTGAAGATGATCACCTGACGTTGGTGACATGCGGTGTGATCACTACCCCGCCGGTCCAATCGCTACCTGAACGGCTGCGCACGATCTACCAGGAGCTATCTGCTTTAATCGCTCAACATCGGCCGCAGGCTGTGGCTGTGGAAGAGGTTCTTTTTGGCCGTAACGTGCGTACGGCGATCTCTGTAGGACATGCCCGGGGGGTTGCGTTGTTAGCTGCAGCGCAGGCTGACCTCCCTGTATTTACATATACCCCCACAGCCGTCAAACAGGCAGTGGGAGGGTACGGCAGTGCGAATAAACGTCAGATACAGGAGATGGTGCGCATGCTGCTCGCTTTGCCTGCCGTACCACAACCTGATGATGCCGCGGATGCGGTAGCGGTGGCGGTATGCCACATCCACTCGGCACAGCTTGCAAGGCTTATTGCAGGCGCTGACGGTTAGACATAACGAGAAACCCTTGATCACAGCGCGGCAGTCACCCGCGAAGAAGTTTTGGAGAGTAAAAATATGACAACAGAGCAGCCAGTTGCTGAACCCTCTCGCGAGAGAAGAATATACCGTATCCTTCTGGCTGAGGACGAAGCGCCTCTGCGCAATCTACTGAAGCTCTCATTAGAGAGCGCCGGGTATCAGGTCTTTCCAGCCGAAGATGGGCAACAGGCGGTGGAAATCTTCGATAAGCAGCCCGTAGACCTGATCATCCTGGACATCATGATGCCCCGGCTAGATGGCTTCTCCGTCTGTCGCTATATCCGGAGACGCTCTGACGTTCCCATTATGATGTTAACCGCCCTCGGCAACACGGACGATCTGGTGCAGGGGTTCGAATTGGGGGCAGATGATTATATCGCCAAACCTTTCACGTTCAAGGAGGTGGAGGCGCGCATCCAGGCCATCCTGCGACGGGTGGAATGGAGCCAGCGTCGGGTTTCTCCGCCTGTCATCTCCATCGGCCGGGTAAAGATTGACACCGAGTCATACGAGGTCTTCGTAGACGGCGAGTCACGCCACCTGACCCCTATCGAGTTCCAGCTTTTGTACTACTTGATGTCCCACGCGGGTCAGACGATCTCTAAGGCTACGCTCTTCGAGGAAGTGTGGGGGTACGATTTTACGGGGGGCACTAATCTGGTAGAGGTAGGGATTCGCCGGCTGCGTGAAAAGATCGAGGAGGATCCCTCCCGACCGACGCATATCCTGACCGTGCGTGGGGCGGGCTATCGCTTCCGAGAGCCGTAATGATCGCCTGGCTAGAAGGCCGCGTGCTTGCGCGCGGCAAAGATTACTTGATCATCAATGTAGGGGGCATAGGCTTGAAAGCCTTTGCCCCCGCGCCACTTTTGGCCCAGGCGCGGGTGGGGGAGTTGCTGGCCGTACATACCCATCTGCATGTGCGCGAGAACGAGCTAAACCTCTTCGCCTTCTCCAGCGAGGAAGAGCTGGCCACGTTCGAGCTCCTCCTCACCGTGTCTGGTGTTGGCCCCAGGACGGCGCTCTCGGCGTTGTCGGCCATCTCCGTGGATGCGCTGCGCCTGGCCATCGCGCAAGAACAACCTGCTCTCTTGTCTCGCATCCCGGGCGTGGGAAAGCGTACCGCTGAGAAGATCGTCGTGGAGTTGAAAGATAAGCTGCCGGCCATCGAAGTGCCAGAGGGGTTGGCCGCACTGACCGAAGCCGACGCGGAGGTGATAGATGCACTGACCGCCCTGGGCTACAGCGTGATCGAGGCCCAGCGCGCGGTCCAGGCGTTGCCTCGCGACATCACCGATGTAGCGGAACGGTTACGGTTGGCCCTGTCCAGATTCGCCGGGTAGCGGCGGAGTGCATTTTTTGTGTCCGGGCCAGGCAGGCGGGAGGAGGTGCGTGCGCACAATCTGGTGGGATGCCGGAACGGGTCAGGTCAAGATGATTGACCAACGGCTATTGCCCGGCCGGCTGGAGGTCGCCGCCTATGACGACTATCGGGCTGTGGCTCAGGCTATTACTGATATGGTCATTCGCGGCGCTCCAGCTATCGGAGCGGCGGGCGCTTACGGCATGGCACTGGCCGCTCGCCAGAGTCCGGCCCGGGATCGGGACAGCCTGCTCCGGGAGCTGCGCCAGGCGAAAACGACGTTGGATGCGGCCCGGCCGACTGCCATCAACCTGAGCTGGGCCACGGCACGCCTGCTCCGTCTTGCCGAGCAACTGGT
>DAOUAJ010000185.1:0-3413 GCA_034433615.1 Anaerolineae bacterium
CACACGCCGACGCCCACATGGACACCCACGTGGACCGGTACACCACCCACCTATACGCCGACACCCACGCGGACGGGTGTGCCACCCACCAGTACTCCCACCCCGACCGGGATAGCGGCCACCAGCACGCCAACGCCCTCAGCACGGCCGCCGGAGATCCCCGAGCCGGGTACGTTGGTGCTGCTGGTCAGCGGCCTGGCAGGGCTGGCAGCGTTTGGTGCCTGGCGGCGAAGGCGCTAACGACAACTCAACCCATCGGCCAGGCCGACTTCACCCTTGCGGCGGGCCGAAATGGCTCGCCGCAACCCTCCTTTCCAAGGCGGGTGGATATGAAAAAGCCCCGGTCCTGCGACCGGGGCGCTCTCTCCCAAAGGATGCTGGCCTTAGTACTCGATGATGACTGGCATCCCGATGTAGGCCATGTCCCAAAGTGTCTTGGCGTCTTCATTGCTGAGCATGATGCAACCGTAGGTGATGCGTGTCCCCACCAGCCCTGTCCATGTCTCTCGGCCGGTACGCGCATTCCATGGAAGGCCATGAAAGCCATTCTCCGTACCGCCCGCCCAGTACACCCCCAGCCAGTACGGCATCCAAATGTTCCAACTGGACCCGTAGGCCTTACGCATTTTGCTTTGGATGTAAAAGGAGCCCGCCTGCGTGGGCGAGCTGTTCCGCCCGGTGGAGCATATCCATTCGTATAACAGGACATCGCCATCGTAAACATAACAGCGCTGGCGGGAGATACTGACCTCTACCCGCTTGCCTCCACCGTACGGCCGCGCGATGTGAGGCTTTGGGATAATCAACCGGCGACCGGGGAATACCAGAGATGGGCTGCTCAGATGATTCGCACGGGCCAGCGAGACCACCGAGGTATCAAAACGCTCCGCGATGCTGGCCAACGTGTCACCTGGCTGCACCACGTAAACCTCAGGGATGGGCTCGGGTTCAGGTTCCGGAGCCGGAGCAGGCGCTGGCGGCGGCGTGCTCTTCCCCGGGATTGTCAACTTCTGTCCCACGCGCAGGATCGAGGAGACGGTGATGCCCGAAGCCTCGGCGAGCTCCTCTACTGTGACACTATACCGGGCGGCGATGGCAGAGAGGGTGTCTCCTTGCTGAACGATGTAGGTGCCAGGTGCATTATCAGAAGAGAGGCTGTTATTCTCGCTGACACTGGCATTGTCGCCCGTGTTCGCACTGGCAGCACCCGGGATGCGCAACTTCTGTCCAATGTAGATGGTGTTGACGCTGGTCAGGTTGTTCGCTTTCACTATGTCATCAACCGTCACGCCATACCGCTGCGCGATACCGAAAAGGGTCTCTCCGGCCTGCACCACGTGTATCCCATCCTGTGCTGGCGGAGCCGCATACGTTCCAACAGAGAACGTGAGCGTCAGAACAACGACCAGGGCGGACAGCCGGATCAGGTGAGCAGCCCAATGCATGGCAACCTCCCCTCAGAGCCTGTGAAAGGCGGCCTTTGGCAGTACAAATCGTATCATAACCACTCGGCGAATTGACCGTAATCTACCTTAGGGATGGCTCCTATGTCAAGTAACCCAACTTACACCCCTATCGGGCACTGGCAAACACTGCAGTGCCGGCTGTTGCTGGATCGCCAGCCGTGGCTGATCCTCTGGGAGGAGGATGTGCTTCTCCCCACCGGCTATCACATCAATGGCTACCTGCTGGCGGAGACGCGGCCCTATGCTATGGTGTTTGCCCTGACGACGGACGGCCATGTGCCCCTGGTCTATCAATACAAACACGGCTTGCGCCGCATGGCATATGATCTGCCGGCGGGTTACCTGGACGGCGAGGACGAAGACCCGCTGACGTGCGCCCGGCGGGAGCTGCGAGAGGAGACGGGCCTGTACGGTGGTGAGTGGCATCATCTGGCCAGCCCAGTGATAGATAACAACCGGGGAACTACCCCGGCCCATCTCTTCCTGGCCGTCAACGTAACCGGCGATGGGACTCAGCACCTGGACCCCGGTGAGCGCATCGAGGTGCACCTGCTGCCGATAGCGGAAGTGGCTGCACGCGCTCGCGCGGGTGACATCAGCAGCCTGGCCAGCGTGGCGAACATTTTTATGGCTCTGGACGCGCTGCGGAGCCTGGGGCACCTATACTGAAAAAGTAACGAGTAACGAGGGGGCTCCCTGCTTGACCACCAACTGCTGCCCACGACCCTTCGGTGCTCCTCTCTCAATTGACGGGCCGCGCAGGTGGTGTTATCATCAGCATGAGTGTGATGAGATGAAGGGAACTACGATGATATGGACACCTTACGTCGCCTGTTGATCTATCTGAGACCGCATCGTAGACGCCTGATCCTCACCTACGTCTGCATCACCGCCGTCACTGGACTGAATCTCATTATCCCCTGGCTAGTCAAACAAGTCATTGACGTCGGCCTCACCCGCGGGGAGCACCAGTTTCTGGTTCAAGCTGCACTGATCATCGTCGGCATCAGTCTGGTGCGTATGATCTTCTCCTTCGGTCAACGCTACGGCATCGAATCGTTGGGGCAGTTGGTAGCGTATGACATCCGCAACCAGCTTTACGACCACATCCAACGCCTGAGCTTCTCGTTCCACACCCACGCGCAGACCGGCCAGCTCATGTCGCGCATGGCGGAGGATGTTAACTCGGTGCAACGGTTCGTCGGTGGTGGATTACTGGACGGTCTCAATGTTCTCTTGCTGTTGAGCGTCCTCATCGTTATCCTGATCCGTATGGATTGGCGCATGGCATCCATTGCACTGATCCCCATGCCGCTGTTGGCCATTTTTGTGCTGTATTTCGCTCACCGCATGCGGCCGATGTGGCGAGAGGTGCAGCAACAGTTCGCTCAGGTCACCGCTGTGCTGCAAGAGAACCTCACCGGCGTCCAGGTCGTCCGCGCCTTCGCCCGTGAACCCTTTGAGATCCAGAAATTCGACGAGGCTAACCGCAGCTACATGGACACGCGGCTGAGCACCATCCGCTTCTGGGGTACGAACTTCCCCTTCATGATGTTCCTGATCTCGTGCAGCACGGCGCTCATCCTGTGGTTCGGCGGCCCTAAGGTCATGCGGGGAGAGATGACCCTGGGTACGCTGGTCGCCATCAACGGCTATGTGCTGATGCTGGCCGGGCCGGTGCAGCGGCTGGGCAACATCGTCAATATGACGGCCGAGGCGCTGGCCTCCAGCGATCGCATCTTCGAGGTCCTGGACACTCAGAAGGAAATTCAAGACACACCCGATGCCATAGAGTTGCCCCCTTTGAAAGGGCATGTCCGCTTCGAGCACGTGGACTTCAAGTATCGCGATGGCAAACAGCCGACACTGCATGATATCAACCTGGACGCGCGGCCGGGCCAGATCGTGGCGTTAGTAGGGCACACCGGCTCCGGCAAGAGCACGCTC
>DAOUAJ010000186.1:0-17143 GCA_034433615.1 Anaerolineae bacterium
CCGATCGCCTTCGCGCGTCCACCCCGCCTCCAGGGCGCACCGCTCGATCACGGCGGGCAGGCTCACGCCGGACGGCACCGGTGTCTGCACAGACATCTCCGAGCCCTCGCGCAGGCAATTGCGCAGGCGAATGGTGATCGGATCAAGCCCCAGAGCTTCGGCCAAGCGGTTCATGTGGGTCTCCGCCGCAAAGAGGGCCTGAGGCGCCCCGAAGCCACGGAGAGCGCCGGCCGGGATATTGTTAGTGTAGACCGCGTAAGTATCCACGGCGATGTGGGGTACCTGGTAAGGGCCGGTGCACATCAGGTTGACGTTGCCCATCACTTTGGTTGAGGTGTAAGCGTACGCGCCGGCGTCGCCCATGCACTCGATTTGCATCGCGATGATGCGGCCATCGCGCCGGGCGCCCCATTTATGCTTGAACTTCACCTGATGCCGCTTGTGGTGGCCGATGATGGACTCCTCCCGGCTCCAGATGATCTTCACCGGGCGATGGATGCCACGCTGATGCAGTCGCCAGGCGGCCAACGCCAGGATGATCTGCACCGAGATGTCTTCGCGCCCGCCGAAGGCGCCACCGATGGCCGGGTAGATCACGCGCACCTGCTCCTCGGGCAGCCCCAAGGCATGGGCGATCTGCCGTCGGTCCTCGTGCGCCCACTGCCCGGCCACTTCCACGGTCACCCGACCCGCCTCGTCCATGTAGGCCAGGCCCGCCTCGGGTTGCAGAAAGGCGTGCTCCTGGGTCGGTGCGACGTACTCGCCCTCCAGGATCACGTCAGCCTGGGCGAAGCCGGCCTCCACGTCTCCCTTGCGGATGCGGTAATGGCAGAGGATGTTGTTCTCGCGGCCGGGGTGCAGGCGAGGGGCATCCGGCGCCAGCGCGGCCTCTACGTCCCCTACGACCGGCAAATCCTCGTACTCGATGCGGATCAGATCGCGCGCGGCGGCGGCCTGCTCTTCTGTTTCCGCCACCACCAGCGCCACCTGATCGCCGATGAAGCGGACGACGTCTGCTCCCGGCCTGGAACTGCCCGGGCCGCACAGCACCGGTTGATCGGGGATGATCAGTCCGTACTCATTCACGGGCACATCAGCCGCGGTGAAGACGGCCACGACGCCAGGCGCGCGCTCGGCCGTGCCTGTATCTATCGAGCGGATGCGGGCATGGGGCCGGCCTGCGAACAGCACCTTCATGTGCAACAGGCCGGGCCGGGCCAGATCACCGGGATAAAGGGCCTGCCCTGTCACTTTGTCCACAGCATCAACCCTGGGGAGGGATCGTCCAAGCCATGTCGTCATAGGATGCTCGAGAAGGGCGAACTAGCCCAATCCATGTAGGTGAACAGCCGCCCCTTAGGAATCGAGGCAGTAATTTGCAGAAGCTGCTGCCACGTCGCCGCCTTGCCGATAGCGTTAAACGCTGCGGCCCGGATCACCTTGAGGTCTGCACTGCTGATCTCAGCAGAAGGAGAGACGTAGGAATCTTGAAACCATGCTGACCCCGACAACCTTTTCTTCCACCATTGGGCGTCCAGAAGTCGCGTGCCATACAAATCAGCAAACCGCGGCATGTCGTCGTAACTTGCCGTACCAGGATACGGAACATATATGTGGAAGATCACAGCCGTTTTGTCAGGTGCTAAGTCTACCAGTTCTCGAGCGACCCTGATCGTCTCCAGAATCGTCTTCCGGGTCTCGCCGGGGTGTCCCAGCATGAAAAAGTACTCGGCCGAGATCCCTGTATCCCGGAGCGCATGCGCTTGTTTAAACACAGCCCGGAGGTACTTTTCCGGGTTGGTTGTCTTTCTCATAATTAGTAACATTTCAGGGCTTCCTGACTCTACCCCGATAAAGAAGGAGCGCGCCCCCGCTCTGGCAGCCAGGGCCAGATCTTCTAAGTCAAAGAGATCGGCTCTGCTCTCGGCTGCCCATTGGATCCTCTTGGAGACCGATCCATGCAACAGCCTCTCGAAGAGCTCCCTCCGTTGCTTCGGCCTGAAACCGAACAGCGGATCCAGGAATATGACGTCATCCGTTTGGAGGTACTTGAGCCCCAGATTGATCATCTCAATCACCCGCTCAGCACTGTAACTGCGCCATACGCCGTGGGTCATCATCTGTTCGGAGCAGTAGTTGCAGCGAAAGGGGCAACCGCGACTTGTGAGAATCGGCAATCTGCTGTAGCGAGGAAGGTGATCGAGCGCATGAAAAGCTGGCAAAGGCAAGTCGTCCAGGTTTGCCACCAGCGGTCGCGGCTCAGTGCGAGCCACCTTTCCATCTTGCCGGAAAGCGATCCCTTTGACTGTTGCCAGAGGCGCCCCCGTCTCAAAGGCCCTTACCAGTTCGACGATCGTTATATCACCTTCGCCAATGACAACAACATCCACCGCCAGGCATTCGTTTAAGATGTCTTGCCAGGTCGCTGAGGCATGATACCCGCCCACGACGACCTGGGCGTCTTTGTGAACGGCCTTGGAGGCCTCGGCGATGTCTAATCCCACGACATAGGCTTCTCCGGCATTGATAGAGATGCCCAGCACATCGTAGCTCTGATGGGATAGATAAGCCTTGATAGCTTCATGACGCGCCTGATAGCTCTGATCATCGGTGGGCAGGCCGAAGTGCTGGGCAACGGTTAGGATCTGGACCTGATGCCCCGCTTCTTCCAGGGGGCCTGCCAGGTACAGCGGTGCCAGTGGCGGCATCTTGAACGCACTCCACAGGAATATGGAATCTGCCATAGCTATACCAGGTTCTACAAGTAGAACTTTCATCGTTGACCCTCTCTGAAAAATAGGTCAGTAGCTGGTAGCTGACCGCCGGCAGCCAGATGACGACCCGTCACTGCTGAACTCTCTAGCCTCTCACCTGGAAGCGTGTGCGAAGCGCATTTGGATCCAGCGAATGGGAGCCGACGATCACCTCGTACTCGATCGGTTCAACAATCCATCCTTGTGCCTCCTCATAGTAGGCAAGGTCGGTAGCCGGCACCTCAAACTCAACCACGCGTTCCTCACCGGGCGCCAGGGATATCCGGCTAAATGCCTTGAGCTCCTTCGGCGCGCGCTCCACGCGTGAGCCGCGCGCGGCCACGTACAACTGCACGATCTCGTCACCGGCTCGATGGCCGGTGTTCGTGACCGTTAGCGCCGCGCGCAGGGTGCTGGACGGCGAGATTTCTGTGCGCTCAAGCTGGAGGTTACGGTAGGCAAAGCTTGTGTAACTGAGCCCGAACCCGAAGGGAAACGCTGGCGTGGCACCATCGCGCTCCAGCTTCCGATACCCGTGCCAGAGATCGTAGGTGATCGCGGTGGCCTTGCAGTCGAAGAAGGGCAGATCTTCCGCGCGCCTGGGAAACACGCAGGGCAACTTCCCACTGGGGTTGACCCGGCCAAGCAGGATATCGGCCAGTGCGTGGCCCCCTTCCATTCCCGGGTACCAGAGCATGAGGATCGCAGGGACGCGGTTGCGCCAGGCCTCGGTGATGACTGCACTCCCTCCCATGATGGCCACGACCGTGCGCGGGTTAGCCTCCACGACCGCCTCGATCAGTGCCTCGTCCTGCGGGCTGAGCGTCAGCCGTTCCCGATCACCGCCCGTGGCGAAACCTCCGACCCGACCGGCCGCAGTCGCGGCTTGCATAAGACCTTGCACAATTGGCAACTCATCCGGTGCGGGTGGTGGGAAGTATGGAGCGAAGGTGGCGAACAGATCCGACGGCACGAACTCACCTTCGTCGGCGTATGTGTAGCCGACGACGACCAGGGCGATATCTGCTTTCCGTGCCTGAGCTGCTGCCTGCGCCAGGTCGCTGCCATCGGCGAATCGCACCGCATCCTCTCCCAACGCTGCTCGGAGGCCTTGCAGTGGTGTGATGACGTACGCGGGGCGGGTGTTGCTCGAACCCGCATCGCCGGTATTGGGCCTGTCTGCCAGCGGCCCAATCACGGCGATGCGCTGGTCCCGGGTGATGGGCAACAACCCCCGTTCGTTCTTGAGCAACACGATGCTCTTTTCAGCAACCTCGCGCGCCAGGCGGCGGTGCGACTCGCTTCCGACCTGGCTGCGGTCATACAAGGCAGGGTCACGCCCCTGGGCGAAGCGCACTTGCTGGCGCAGGATGCGGAGCGCAGCATCGTCAATTCGCTCGATGGGCACCTCGCCGCGTTCGACGAGCGCCTTGAGTTCCCGGTGGAAATGCATCATGAAGGGCATTTCCAGATCCTGCCCGGCGAGGATCGCCTTCTTGGCGTCCCGCAGGCCGAAAATAAAGTCGGTCAACACAAAGCCGGTAAAGCCCCACTGCTGCTTGAGGATGTCGGTCAGCAGCGCTTTGTTCTGGCCGCACCACTCGCCGTTCACGCTGTTATAGGCGCTCATGATGCTCGCTACGCCTTCATCAACGGCGCGCTTAAAGTGTGGCAGGTAGACCTCGTGGAGTGCACGGGGGTCTACGGCGACGTCCACCTTGAAGCGCGCGTTCTCAATCGAGTTGAGCGCGTAGTGTTTGGCGCACGCCATCACATGCCGCTGCACACCGCGAATCAGGGCTGCTCCCATCGCCCCGATGTGCAGAGGGTCTTCGCCATATGTCTCCTGGGCGCGCCCCCAGGCCGGGTGGCGCAGCAGGTTGATGCACACGCCGCCAAAGAGGTTGCCGCCCAGGGAACGCAATTCGCGCCCCATCACGTCACCTACCCGTTCCTCGAGCGACACGTCCCAGGTTGCGCCGCGCGCCATGGAGACAGGAAAGGTCGTCGCGCCGTGGAGTACAATGCCGCGCGGCCCATCGGCGAAACGAATGCCGGGGAGGCCAAGCCGCGAGATCTCCCCGGCGTTCCATGTATGAGCTCCATAGCCACCACCCATCATATCAGCAATCCCCGACCAGAAAGGGGTGTCGCCGTAGAGCACTTTAATCTTTTCGGCCAGGCTAAGCTGCGCCAGGTATGCTCTGGCTCTGGTTTCAATCTCGGCATCCGTAAGCGGCTCAGCCGTTTCGATAGCACCAAATGTGGTGAGGGACTTGCCCATCATCTGATTCCTCCTTTAGCACAGCGGCCTTAATGCGAGGCGAAGGTTGTCCAAGCGCTGAAGTCATTCTGCAAACATTTCAGCTAACACGTCTAACACCGCGCGTTGGGTCTCCACACTGATTCGTCCAAGCCGCCTGATCAACCGTACCTTGTCCACCGTCCGCAATTGATCGAGTACAACCTGACCATCCTTACCCTGAAACTTACAGGGAATCCGAGTCGGATAGGATTGCCCTTTGGTTGTCATTGGGGCCACGATGACCGTCGCAATGTGGCGATTCATTTCGTCTGGGGATATGATCAGGCAAGGTCTGGTTTTCTGTATCTCACTGCCAACGGTAGGATCCAGGTTGATCAGGTAGACCTCAAAGCGTTTTATGACCATTCCCACTCATCCGCATCCCATTGGGTTAGACTCGGCACAGTTTCATCGAGCAGGTGGTCATCGCCACGTTCAGCCATAAGCTTAAACTGTTCTTCCCATCCATGACGGGGATGTCGGACAGGCCGAATGACCAATTGATCCTGCTGAACGTCCAGCTCGACTTCATCGCGGAATCCAAGCTGGTCTAGTAGGAGTTTCGGGATACGGATGCCCTGGGAGTTACCGATCTTGATAATACGGGTTTTGACAATTGTACTCATGGATGTGCCTTTTCAATGAGGTGTAGCTACATTGTACTTACATGATGCGGACTAGTCAAGCAAAGGAGGAGCAGTCTAGTGCTGTTTCATATTGCAGCCGGCGAGGCGGACTGGCAGTTGAAACTGCGCCTACCGTTGCAGAACCGACCTCCGTCGGTTAGATGCCAGTCTGCGAAGGCAGACTTCGCAATGGTAGCCGCAACTTCAGTTGCTCACTCGGCTGCCAGGGCCGCGTCCAGTACCTGCTTGAACTGATCATAAGGGAACGCACCAGGGATCAATTGGCCGCGTTGCCCCTTGAGCACGATGAAATTAGGCGTACCGCGGATGCCTACACGCTGTCCTTCGTTCAGGTCTTTTTGCACCTCCTCCAGAACATTGGGATCGTCCAGGCAGCTCTGGTAAGTGTTCGTTTCCAGACCGATCTCCTGAGCCAGCCGGTCGAAGATGGACCGAGCATCTGTCTGGCCGGCCCATTCTTGCTGGGTGGCGAAGATGCGGTCGTGCATCTCCCAGAACTTTCCTTGTCGGCCTGCGCACTCAGCTACGATACTGGCGAGCTGAGCATGTTGATGATTGGGGAGTGGGAAGTGCTTGTAGATCACCCGGACCAGCCCTTTGTCCACATACTCCTGCTTTAACTTCGGCTCGGTCTCCAACACGTGGAGACGGCAGTATGGTCACTGGAAATCCGAGAACTCGATCAGGATCACCTCGGCTTTGGCGTCACCCATGAAAGCGTCACCGGCTTTGGTGTAGCCGGGGCGATCGGGATCAGGCGACATCCCCTCGGCTGTGGCCCAGTAAGGGATCCTGGCTTCAGGCGGTTCCGGAGTGGGCAACGGTTTGCCCGCCAGCAGCGTATCAATGGCTGCCTGGAAAATAGTGAACGGCTGGGCCCCTACGAGTGGATAGTTGTTCAGGAAAAAGGTAGGGGTGCCCTCCACGCCTTGAGCCTCTCCCGCTGCCAGGTCGGCGTCTATGGCCGGACTGGTGCGCCCGCTGTCCAGACACTCATCAAAGGCGATGCTGTCCAACTCCAGTTCCTGAGCATAGGACTTGAAGCGCTCCACGGCGTCAGGTTGCTCAGCCCATTGCCCGACACGCTCGAAGAGCAAGTCGTGCATAGCCCAGAATCGCTCAGCGCCCTGCTCAGCGGCGCAGCGTGCGGCTTCGGCCGCTTTGCGCGCCTGGCCGTGAATGCTCTCCAGCGGAAAATCGCGGAAGATGTGCAACACCTTGCCCGATTTCAGGTAAATCTCCTTGATCTGAGGGGCAGTAGTGCGCTCGTGGCGGCCACAAAATGGGCATTGGAACTCGCTGTACTCAACTATGACCACAGCCGCGTTGGGGTTGCCGCGGTAGGCATGGCCATCCTGAGTAAAGCCTACGGGTATGCTATCCACCTCGCCGGTAGACGGCAGCGGCTTTAGCCCGTCCGTCGGCACCGCTTGCGTCGCTGTGGGCTGCGGCGTGTCAGTGGGGGGAACTGTCGGCGGAACGAGTGTGGCCGTTGGCTTCGGCCGGGCGGCCGGCCTGCCGCAACCGACCAGCCCTACGGTGATGATGACAGCGAGCGCCAGGAGCATTAAACACGGGATTAAATGGTGGTTTTTCAAGCTTTCCTCCTGCCAGATTATCTTTCATGATATGCGGGCAATGGGGGGGCGATGCCCTTTCATCAGTAGAGAAACTCCCGAATATCATAACGAGAGATCTGCGGCGGGCTGGACGGATCGTGCCAGCGTAAGTCAGCGACAATCAACCGCTCCTGCTCACGCATCCGCTCCTCGCTCAACGGTTGGATGCCGGCCGCCCGTGCCAGGGGGATATAAGCGCTGCCGGGCATCTCCACAAAATCCGAAAAGTAGATCAAATCACCCCCTCTCAACGGCATGGCGTTGAGTGTCTGGATAGTCCCCTGTACGTGGGCATCGAAATAAGCCTCGCCACCTGCGCCCAGCAGGATGATAACGCTCACCGCCACACCTGCCTCTTTCAGACGGCACACCGCGCCCACGACATCGGCCGCGTCTCCGGGCTTGTTCAGAAAGCGCAGCAGACCATCGTCCCCTGATTCCATGCCGATGTACACGCGGCGCAGCCCCCGCTCTCGCAGCGCCTGCCACTCCGCGGTGGACTTGCGGTGAACGTTAAAGGCATCCATGAAAGAGTAGATGCCGGTGAACCCGTCTGGGTGAGCCGAACGCCAACGGGCACGGGCCGCAGCGTCCAATCCGCCTGGCATGATGGACAAGGTACGGTTCATGACATCGAACAGCGCCTGCAGCCGGGGGAAGGGGATCACCAGTGCATTGGCATCGCCCAGAAAGATGGTGCGGCGCAGAACGATAGCTGGTCCGAAAAAATCGAGCGCCGCCTGGATATGCCTGACGAACTCATCCGGGCTCTTGATGCGAAACGGCCGGCCCTGGTAAAAGGTACAAAAGGTGCAGGCATTGTGCCAGCACCCTTCGGTCGCCTGCAACACCAGGGCCAGGTATTGATCGGGGGGGAGGATGCCGATCGGTTTGTAAACATGGTGGAAACGCTCGCGGTCAGCTTCCAGTGCGTCCCAATCCCAGGCCAGCACCCGGTCCAGCGCGGCAACGGCTTGCTTCCGGTCAGCCGTGGCCAGGACTTCCTCGCGCAGGGTCCTGGACTGTCCGGCTGACACTGCGACGCGTAATGCCGCAGCCAACTGGTGCACCTGATCCAGCAGCGCTCGGGCCTCGGCCGGGGGGAGCCAGCGACGTTGCCGTGTGCGATGGCCATCGCGCCGCTCCAACGACTTGGCCAGCCAGCGGTTCTCCAGGCTACGCCGATAGTTGATCCCCTGCCAGAAGGCACCAATGGGACGGCCACCGATGTCGAAAGAGAAGCTGTCTACCTCTCCCAGGAGCAGGTTGATGGCCTGATGACGCACGAACAGGGTGACCGGACGTCTCTCCCCGCTGATGAATGCTCGCTGGGCCACCAGGATCATTTCACCGCCCCCGTTGCTGCCAGAAGGCTTCAGACAGGATCAAAATCGTGCCCAGGATAATCATCAGCGTGAGATCGCGCAGGCGCGCCGCGCGCAGCCCCATCACACCCGCCGCAAACAAGCCGATCCAGGCGCTTTGGCGCAATGTGACCCCTCGCGTGCAACGTCTACCTGCCAGTGCGGGAAAGACGCGACGCAGGATGGTCATCGGGAGCACGGCCGTGCCGGTGACGGCGACAAAGAACAGCGCGTAGAAGATCGTTTGCGTCAGGGGGTCAGGCGGATAGGTGAGCACCAGATAGCCCACACCAGCCCAGCCGCCCAGGCCGAGCAGCAAAAACAGGGCCGCCAGCCAACCACTCATGTTCCCGCTCTCAAGGTTTGACCTTTTGGGACGAGGGAATTATACCGCAATTTGCCCGCGGCAACCAGCTTTTGCAATGAGGCTCAAATGCGTACCTTCTGCCACCGCCCCTGCCAGAAGCGCCCCGTCATGAGTAACGCCTGCACCCCCGTGCTGATCACCAGCGCCCACCAGATGCCGTCCACCCCCCATCCCCACTGGCCCGAAAGCAGCCAGACCAGCGGAAGCTGAACCAGCCACAGCACGATGGTGTTGATCACCATCGGCGAGACAGTATCGCCAGCGCCGGTTAGCCCACCCTCCATGACGGTGCCGAGCACGAAAAACAGGCGAGACAACGCCAGAACGCGCATGGCGTGAACGCCAGCCGTGATCGTCGCCGGATCTTGTGTAAATATCCACAGGACCGGCCTTGCCCAGAGTGCCAGCAGTCCCATGACGACGGCCGAGGCCAGGGCTGCGGCCATCGCGATCAGCTTCACGGCGCGCGCGGCGCGGGAAGGTCTCCCCGCACCCAGGTTCTGCCCCACCATCGGTGGCGCGGCCCCGCTCAGCCCACTGCTAGGGATCAACGTGAGCATTGTCACACGGTTAAAGAGGTTAAAGGCGGCCAGGGGCGCCGCGCCGTAAGCCGCCACAAAGCGCATAAAAATGGTGTTGGCCAGGTTGGGCATGCCGCGCTGAATCACGGCGGGAAGGGCGATGCGCAGGATGCGCTTCATCATGGGCCAGACGGGTTTCAAATGGCGAAGATAGATGCGCACAGGGGCCTGGCCGGTCGTCAGGAGATACAGCCCATATGACATCCCCAGCACGTTGGCCAGCACCATTGCCAAAGCTGCTCCGGCTACGTCCCATCCGGTCCAGATCAGCAACGGCTCCAGCGCAAGGAAGGAAGTCAGGCTGAGCAGGTTCATTTGGAGTGAGAGTTGCGGGCTGCCGGCCGAGCTGAGCATAAACCCCATACTGGGTACCATCTCCATGGCGATCAGGCCGGTGAAGATGACGCGAGCATAGGTGACGGTCGGTTCCAGCAAGTCACCGTGGGCACCGGCCAGGCTCAGCAGTGGTCGGGTGAAGATGAAGCCGATGAGGCCCAGCGTGCTCGACGACAGGGCAAACAGGATCACCGCTTGTGCCGTGGCGAGGTCGGCCTGCTCCTGGTCGCGGGCGCCCACGTAGCGGGCGATGACCGCGCCGCTGGCCGCGCTGAGCGCCATCAGAACGCTGATCATGGTTATGCGCAGCGACATGGTCAGCCCGGCCGCGGCCAGCGCATGCGGCCCCAATTGTCCCAGCCAGTACGCATCGTACAATCCAGGGAAGGAAAGCAATCCCTGGCTGATGGTCAGAGGCCAGCTCAACTGCCAGATGTTGTCCCGCAGCCGGCCCTGGGTGATGTCCAGCGCCCGCCGGCCCAGGCCCAGACGATGAGCGAGTAGCCGAACCGACATGAGGTGCACCTGTGAGAGTTTGCAATCTTTGGCGTTAGAGAATCACGAAGAGATTGTACCACAATTAGCTGGCGGTCAAAATCAGGCGTGAGCATGATATAGAATGCGGGGTCGGCCTGCTGTCATTTGACAGCCAGGCCGACATCTGTTATAGTTTTGTTCTGAACCTTAGGGACGCCGCGCGATCGAGCGTGAGGCGTCCCTTGTGTGATATTTTCTGAGGCTGAACGAAAGGCAGGGCCAAATCAGCACCAAGACCACTCGGATTAACGAAGAAATCCGCGTCCGTGAAGTGCGGGTGATAGACGAGACCGGCAAGCAGGTGGGTATCCTGCCGACCCGCGAGGCGCTCGCGATGGCGATGGAGCGCGGTTTGGACCTCGTTGAAGTCGCGCCCAACGCAACGCCGCCTGTCTGTCGCCTGCTGAATTTTGGTAAATTCCAGTACGAGCGTGCCAAGAAAGATCGGGAGGCCAGGCGAGCTCAGAAACAGATCGAGGTCAAAGAGGTCCGCTTACGACCGAAGACGGGTGAGCACGATATCGCCTATAAACTTCGGGATGCCCGACGTTTCCTGGAGGGTGGCGCGAAAGTGAAAGTGCGTGTGCGGTTTCGGGGTCGCGAGATTACGCATCCAGAGGTAGGGCGGGAGTTGCTGGAGCGCGTGGCTCAGGAATTGTCAGATGTAGCTGCGGTCGAGCAGAGTCCGGCCTTGGAAGGGCCCAGTCTACTTATGATTCTTACCCCTAATCAAAAGTAGTGTCCTGCCCGTGATACGGAAGATGGTGAAATAGCGGGGGCCTCTCCAGGTCCCCTGTTTTTTGAGGAGGATGAAGCGTGCCGAAAATCAAAACTCATAAATCTACTGCCAAGCGGTTCCGCTATTCTGGTAGTGGTAAGCTGTTACGAATGAAGCAAGGCCAGGGGCATCTGCGTCGCAAGAAGCCGCGGCGGGTAAGGGCCCTTTATAGCGACACATTGACCGTGGACCATCCTGGCGTTAAACGACGCGTAGCCCGATTGGCACCGGTTTTGAAGAGACAGAAATAGAGAGTTGAGAGGAAGCGATGCCCAGGACCAAGGGAGGCGTGGTGACGAGACGTCGCCACAACAAGGTATTGAAGCTCACGAAAGGACAATTTGGTGCCCGGCACCGGGTCTTCCGGCGTGCTAACGAGGCGATGTTGCACGCCCTGGAGTATGCCACGCGTGATCGGCGCCATCGCAAGCGGGAATTTCGCCGACTATGGATCGCGCGAATTAACGCGGGTGCCCGCCAAAACGGCCTGTCCTACAGCCAATTGATGCATGGCCTGCACCAGGCTAACGTAGCCTTGGACCGTAAAGCACTGGCGGACCTGGCTGTCAGCGATACGCGAGCATTTGCTCAGGTGGTCGAGGTGGCAAAGGCAGCCTTGTAATGGGCCTGCTATGATCACCAGCGTCAGCAATGAGAAGGTCAAATATGCCCACTCCCTCAAGCGGCGGCGCATCCGTTATCGGGAGGGACGGTTTTGTGTAGAAGGCGTGCGCCTGGTCGAGGACGCCTGGAGAGCGGGGATCATCCCCGCTTTTGTCTTTTATGAGCCGGGCACCATGGCGGCGTCAGGGGGAAATGTGCTGATCGCGGAGATGCAGGCAGCCGGCGTGCCCTGTCATCAGGCGACAGGCCAGGTGCTACAGGCCCTCAGCGATACAGTCACGCCGCAAGGGATCGTCGCGGTTCTGCCGATGCCCGACCTGAAGGCTGCGCGCCATGCTGACCTTTCATTGATCCTGGATGAGGTGCGTGACCCCGGTAACCTGGGCGCTGTGCTGCGGGTGGCGGCCGGAGCGGGCGTGGGACAGGTGTGGTTGGCCCCGGGAACGGTGGATCCTTTCAATCCTAAAGCGGTGCGCGCCGGGATGGGCGCCCACTTCCGGGTACCGCTGGCCTGGGGTGAGTGGGAGGATATCCGCCATGCTCTCGGGGCAAGTCAGGTGTGGCTGGCCGATACAGACGGCGAGCGGCTGTATGATGAAGTAGATTGGGTGCGACCAAGCGCGCTGATCCTGGGGGGCGAGGCGAGAGGAGCCAGCGAGCAGGCGATGCACCTGGCTACCGGCCGTATCCGCATCCCCCTGGCGGGCGGGGTGGAATCGTTGAACGCTGCGGTGGCGGCGGGCGTTATACTCTTTGAAGCTGCGCGCCAGCGACGGCGCTCAGGCCAGGCGCTTTGACGCGCCCCTGGAAGTGGGAGCAAACCCTTTGCTCTCTTAGCTTGATACGAATGGGGACCGTCTCTGCGGTTGATAAGGATTGCCCATGTCGTTAATCACTCTGACAACCGATTTCGGTGTAAACGATGGATATGTAGGAACCATGAAAGGGGTGATCCTAGGCATTGTCCCGAATGCCACCATCGTGGACATCACCCACGAGATTCAGCCCCATGCCATCTCTCAGGCGGCTTTTGTGATCGCCGCTGCTGCTCCCTACTTTCCGGCCAACACCGTTCATCTGGTTGTAGTTGACCCCGGCGTGGGTAGTCAACGACGAGCTATCGCTGTCCGGAGCGGGCAGGCGACCTTTGTCGCACCAGACAACGGCGTATTAACTTTCATCCTTCACCCTCTCACCTCTGACCAATGCTCCTCCCAGATCGTCCACCTGACGCGCCGTCAATACTGGTTGCCCCAGGTCAGCAACACCTTTCACGGTCGAGACATCTTTGCACCGGTTGCCGCGTACCTGGCGAAGGGCGTCCCTCTCTTCGAGTTAGGGGAGCTGATCAACGATCCAGTACTGCTGGAGCACCCTCGGCCGCGGCAGATGGCGGACGGCTCGTTACGAGGGCATGTCGTCTACGTTGACCGTTTCGGCAACCTGGTGACCGATATTCCGGCTGCATGGCTGGGCAAGACAGCCCAGTGGCATATTGAGACAGCCGATCACATCATTGAGGGGTTGAGCTCGGCTTATGCTGACGTGCCGCGTGGACAGCTACTGGCGCTGATCGGCAGCGCAGGCACCCTGGAACTGGCCGTGCGGGAGGGCAGCGCGGCCTCGATGCTGAAGGCAGGGGAGGGATCGCCGGTGACCGTCCGCCCGGCAGGTATACCAGGCACATACTGAATTGAGTGGGTTCAAAATGAGTTGGGCGAGGTCTCCTGACCGAAGCTCTTTACGGGGCCTTCCAACTGAAGTTGAATACACCCTACCGAAATCTCCATCATTACAGGTGAATTCTCCATGAACTTGCGTTCACCAACGTTCGGATGAAAATGCTGGTGAACGTAGGACAAATTTCAAATTTGTCCTACATTTTCAGAGGAGCAGTCACCAGAGGTGAACATGGCTCGTTTCGTTATTCACGGCAGACGCCCGCTCAACGGCGAGATCATACCCAGTGGCAACAAAAACGCGGCGCTCCCTTTGCTTGCGGCCAGCCTGTTGACCGATCAGCCTGTGACCCTGCACAATGTCCCCCGTATCGGGGACGTGCTCACCATGCTCCAACTGCTGGAAATGCTGGGCGTAGAGGTGCAGGACGATGGCGGGCACACCATCAGGTTGCAAGCGCGCCAGATTCTCAAAACGGCACCGGACGCGGAGCTGTTCAGTCTCGCCCGTGGGTCCATCACCTTGATGGGTCCCATGCTGGCGCGCGCCGGCCACATCGCCCTGCCGATGCCAGGCGGGGATCGGATCGGCCGGCGACGCATTGACACCCACGTGCTGGCCATGCGCATGCTCGGCGCTCGCTTCGAATACAACGATCGCCTGGAAGCGCGCGTTGACCGGCTGCGTGGGGAAGACATCCTGCTGGATGAGGCGAGCGTGACCGCCACAGAGAACACGGTGATGGCTGCTGCCCTGGCCGAAGGCACGACCATCCTGCGCAACGCCGCGTGCGAGCCTCATGTCCAGGACCTGTGCCATTTCCTCAACTGCTTAGGGGCGCGCATCCAGGGGATCGGCAGCAACACCCTGACCATTGAGGGCGTCCCGGCCCTATGCGGAGGCGAGTTCACCATCTCACCGGACTTCATGGAGGTCGGTTCGTTCATCGGATTAGGAGCCGTCACCGAAGGTGTGTTGCGCATTCGCAATGTAATACCCGATCAATTGCGCATGATCCTCATGGTTTTTCGTGACCGCCTGGGTGTAAAATTGCATATGGACGGGGCCGATTTGATCATCGAGGACGGACAGGATCTGGAGGTCGTGCCTGATCTGGGCGGCGCGGTGCCCAAGATTGACGATGCACCGTGGCCAGCGTTCCCCTCCGATCTCATGTCCATCGCATTGGTGGTGGCAACCCAGGCCCGGGGCACGATCCTGATTCACGAGAAGATGTTCGAGAACCGGCTGTACTTCGTGGATCGCCTGATTTCGATGGGCGCGCAGATCATTCCGTGCGATCCCCATCGCTGCGTGGTGGTGGGACCCAGCCGGCTGCACGGCACGTCCATGAGCAGCCCCGACATCCGAGCCGGCATGGCGCTGCTCATCGCTGCTCTCTGCGCCGATGGGCAAAGCACCATCGGCAACATCGGTCAAATTGATCGGGGCTATGAGCACATTGACCAGAAACTGCGCACATTGGGCGCAGATTTGGTTCGGTTGGATGATTGAGCAGTCAAACCCACAGGGCCCTCGAGACCTTTTAGGGTTGGACTGGAGGAAACATAACGGATTGGAGAGGAATCATGGTTGATGCTGATCTCTTTGCGCCGTCGTCGGCTGTGTTAAGCGGCGATACGGCTGACATCTACTTTCTTCGCAGCAAACAAATCCTGGACGCTGAGGGGCTTTCGCCCACGGTGACGATGGAGGTTTTCGCCAATGGTGCCGGGTTGCTGTGCGGGATGCGTGAAGTTCACGCCTTGTTGCGGCGTGTCTTGCCGCGTGAGGCCAAGGTATGGTCGTTGGATGAGGGGGTCCCGGTTGACACAAAAGAGGTCGTACTGCGGATCACCGCACCCTATGCTACCTTCGCCATTTACGAGACGGCCTTGCTCGGCATCCTGGCTCATGAGACCGGCTGGGCAACGGCGGCTCGTGCCTGCGTGGAAGCGGCCGGCAATATCCCGGTGATCTCGTTCGGCGCTCGCCATGTGCACCCGGACGTGGCCGCCCGCATGGAGTATGCGGCCATTGTGGGGGGGTGCGCGGGGTGTGCTACTCCGGCCGGTGCCCGGCTGGCAGGCATCGAGCCCTCAGGGACGCTCCCTCATGCCCTGATTCTGTGCTTTGGTGACACGGTGGCGGCAACGCAGGCTTTCGATCGCTACATCGCCCCCTCGGTGCGACGCATCGCCCTGGTGGACACCTTCAAAGACGAGGCAGAAGAAGCATTGCGCGTGGCGGCGGCTATGGGCGAACGGCTGTGGGGAATCCGATTGGATACCCCAGCCGAGCGTGGCCGGGTGACACCCGAACTGGTGAAGGAAGTACGGGCGCGCCTGGACCAGGCCGGGTACCGGCATGTACGCATCGTGGTCAGTGGAGGGCTGGATCCCGACCGCATCCGCTTGTTCCGTAGCCAGCAGGCGCCGGTGGACGCTTTCGGCGTCGGCTCGGCGATTTCAGGCGCGCGGCCGATTGATTACACGGCGGACATCAAGGAGATTGAGGGGCGCCCCGTAGCCAAGCGCGGGCGTATCCCAGGCATCACGTTCAACCCCCGTCTGCAAGAAGTTGATCTGCGAGCGGGTTAGACTCCAGGAGAGAGGATCCAGGGCCAGAGGGAGATCTCTGGCCCTGGATCATCGGCCGCCACCCGGTCAGGAAGTCGCTTTGCTTACCGGCGGCACGAAGATGGCCGCTGCCAGGGCTTCATCGTCCAGTTCGATGTCAGGCGACGAAGCAAATGTCCCCCCTTCCGGCATGCTCGGCGTAGCAGGAATAGGGGCAGGCGCTGATGCCGGTCGGTCAGGCGCTGCCGATTTACTGTCCTCCGCGATCAGGCGGTCCACTTCAGCTTCAAGAGCTTTCGCTTGTCTCTTGGGGGATTGAGGACCGCGCTGACGTGGCTGGGTCTCCCTCTTGCGAACCATGATCATCACCTCCACCTTTAGTGAGCTCTCTCGGAAAGTCTGTTCGTCTCTCACAACACTACAACGAATTGAGAAACTAACGAAATCCTCCGTTGTCTCATGGCCTGATGGCCTTGTAGCCCCTCAGCCGAAATGCGGCGCGGGCGTCATTGGCCAGCAGATACAGGGGATCCGCCTGCACCAGCGGCAGGATGACTTCCCGCAAGCCGCGAGCGCTGATCAGCCGCGCGTGCGCCTGGCCCACCCACCCCTCGCGCATGACCCCCGCCTGCCGCAACGGCTCGTCTATCCGTGAGAAATTCCGCTTCCAGCCCCACAAATGCAATCGTCCTGAGACGACGATCTCACGCCCGGTTGCATCCACGACGATGGCATCGGTCACCTGCTCCTGAAGATGGTAGGGCACCTCAGCCAGCTCCTCCAGTGTGTGCAGAGACGTGTTGCTCTCCTGGGTGCAACCCAGCAGCAGAATGGAGCCGTCACGGTCCATCAGGCGCATGTAGGGGCTGCCAGGGCCGCACGGGGTCGCGCAGTGCTCATGGCCGGTCGTGTACCATTCGGCCCGGGCGCCGATGGCAGTGACCGAATGCGTGGGATGCAAGCTGCGCCGGGC
>DAOUAJ010000187.1:0-13038 GCA_034433615.1 Anaerolineae bacterium
GCGCCATCTCACCGACCCGACTGCTTTTGGCCTGGGCGCGCGCCACATCACACTGTCCACTGTCGGCCTGGTGCCCATGATGGATCGCATGGCTCAGGAGCCGTTGCAGATCGGGTTGGCCGTCTCCCTGCACGCGCCCAACAACACGCTGCGCGACCAACTGGTGCCCATTAACCGTCGCTACCCGCTGGTCGAGTTGATGGCCGCCTGCCAACGTTATGTCGAGCGCACGCACCGGCGCATCACTTTCGAATACGCGCTAATGGCCGGCATCAATGACCGGCCCGAGCACGCCAGAGAATTAGTCCAACTGCTCAGTGGACTGCTTTGCCACGTTAACCTCATCCCGCTGAACCCCGTGGATGGCTCACCTTACCAGCCTTCTTCGGAGGAGGACGTCCAGGCTTTCCTGCGTATCCTGGAGCAACGTCACATCTCCGCCACCGTGCGCCTGCGGCGCGGCATCGAGATCAACGCTGGATGCGGCCAGCTCCGTCGGCGCGCAGTCGGCGCCATGGCCAATGAAAATGTCATTCCCTGGGCTGTCCGTCCAAGACAGGCTGACTGGCCTGATCCAGAGGACCCGAGGCCAAGACAAGCTTGTGGCCCGCATGGGCCAGAGGGGCGTTCCGCCCCTCCAGACCTTCCCTGATCCTGTGGGGGCACTGGCACGGCTTCAGGTCGAAAAACCTACCCCTGTGAGCAGCCTCTCCAGGCCTCCCCAATTGATTGTGGTCTACTGAGACTTCCGAAGTCTCGGAAAACTTCGGAAGTCTGGCCTAGTGTTTGCTTTTTCGTGCGATGGAGTGTATCATGATTTATCATGGAGGCCGTTAATGATCAAGATCGCACCGTCCATACTGGCAGCCGACTTCGCTCACCTGGCGGATGAGGTGCACCGGGCAGAGGAAGGAGGTGCTGACTGGATCCACGTGGATGTGATGGATGGCCACTTCGTGCCCAATCTGACGCTAGGGCCACCGGTGTTGGCCAGCCTGCGCCGCGTCACGGATCTCTATCTGGATGTACATCTGATGATCGAGGCCCCGGAGCGCTACCTGGAGGCCTTTCGCCGCGCTGGGGCCGATGGCCTGACCGTCCACGTGGAGGCAACCCCTCATTTGCATCGGGTGGTGCAACAAATTCGGGAGCTGGGGGCTGTACCCGGGGTGTCGCTCAACCCGGCGACGCCGTTGAACACGTTGGAAGAGATCCTGCCCGATGTGGAACTGGTGCTGGTTATGACGGTAAATCCCGGATGGGGTGGGCAGGCGTTTATCCCCAGCACTTTGGATAAGGTGCGCCGACTTTGCCAGATGTTAAATGAGCGCGGCCTATCGGCGTTGATCGAGGTGGACGGTGGTGTGGACGAGGAGACGGCGCCTCGCCTGGTAGCAGCGGGCGCACGGGTGCTGGTGGCTGGTACATCCGTCTTTCGGGCAACTGATGGTATTGCTTCCGCCATCGCCCGGCTGCGCGCAGCCATCGGCGAAGCAGTTTAACAGCCAGATCACCGTGTCAAGAGCGGGACAAAAAATCGCCAGCCTCTATCAGGAGCGCTGGCGATCGTTCGGAGATCCATGATCCCGAAAGGTAGAAGCCTGATCAACTGCTCTTTTGCAGTGTTTTTATGCACTGAACGCACAGACGTGTTCGTCTCGCCCGGCCGTTTTCGATCACGATAGTGCGCTGGATGTTAGGCTTCCACAGCCGCCTGGTATGGCGGTTAGAATGGCTGACATGATGTCCAAATTGCAGGCTCTTACCACAACGTTCACACTTTGCCATCCGGCTTCACCTCTTTCCAGGATGTCGCGACCAACGCGAACAAGATTCAATTACCAAATAAAGCCGGGAGTGCACCCCCCGGCCGAGGCGGGTCATATCTTACCACAGACGAACCGAAAGGGCAAACCGAAACTGGAAGGGCAATCGCTGTCAAACGAGGGCGATCTAAGAGGGCATGAGGGTTGAGGTCAAGGATGACGAGAGAGACTTCCTTTGGTAAGATTGATATTTCTCCCCACGCGATCACGGCCATCGCCAGCGAGGCTGTGCTAGAATCCTACGGTGTGGTCGGCATGGCCAGCAAGAGTGCCCTTGGTGAGCTGGCAGGATGGCTACGACGGGATCGCTCCCGGCGCGGGGTGGAAGTGAGCGTGACAGAAGGTCACATTACGGTAGATGTGTACGTCATCGTAGAGTACGGTACACGTATCTCCGAGGTAGCCTACGGTGTTATGAATCGTGTCAAGTTTAGTTTGGAACAGGCGTTGGGTGTGCCTGTGGCTGAGGTAAACGTCCACGTTCAAGGCTTGCGCGTCAGCAACAGCGACTAACCCTGCGCATCACGTTTCACGTTCGTGGTCTGGAGGATTCAGGATATTGAGCAGTGAGACAAGAGTCCAGGGTGCTCAACCCTCTGCATGGAGCGATCTCTCCGCCAAACTGACAACCAAGTATCCGGCCGGTACCCCCGTTATGGCACTGGACGGCGAAGATTTGCAGGCAATGTTGCGTACCGCCCACGCTAACCTGGCTCAGCATCGAGATATCATCAACGCGCTGAACGTGTTTCCGGTCCCCGACGGTGACACCGGCACGAACATGCTGCTGACGATGCAGGCTGCCTGCGATGAAATCGCTCATCTGATCCGTCCCCCTGTCGGCAGCCTCTTGCAGCGGGCTGCGCACGGCGCATTGATGGGCGCCCGCGGCAACTCCGGCGTCATCCTGTCACAGATTTTGCGCGGTATGGCTCGCGCGCTCGATAACAAGGCCCTGTGCACCACCGCCGACCTGGTCGCCGCCCTGAGCGAGGGTGCAGAGACCGCCTACAAAGGGGTATCCAAACCGGTCGAAGGGACCATCCTCACCGTCGTGCGCCGCGCCAGCGAAGCTGCTCGCAAGGCCGCCTCGGTAGATCAGGATTTACGTTTCGTTTTTGAGCGTGTGATTCACGCCACGGCCGAGGCAGTAGCCGAGACCCCTCGTCTGTTGCCGGTCCTGGCGCAGGCTGGTGTGGTAGACTCTGGCGGGCAGGGATTGCACGTGGTGTTTGAAGGGATGCTTCACTGTTTACAGGGTGAAGAGGTGATCGCAGTAGCGCCAGTCGCTGAGGAAAGTGCGGACCTCACCGGGTTCGCTGAGGAGTGGGGCTACGATGTTCAATACCTGGTCCTGTCCAGCAGTGCTGACGAGGAGATGATCCGCCGCCGTCTGATCGAGATGGGTGGGCACAGCGTCATCGTCGCCGGCAGCAGCGGCGTCATCAAAGTCCATGTGCACAGCGACGACCCTGGCCCTATGCTCTCATTTGGTGCATCGCTGGGGCACCTGGACGATATTATTGTGGAAAACATGACCTTGCAGACGTTGCGCCGGCGCGGTGAGCCATCGCCTCCAGCTCCGACCGGCCTGGCGACCCCTTTGCCGGAGGTGCAATCCGGTCAAATCGGCATCGTCGCTGTCGTGCCCGGAGCGGGCCTGCGTCGCGTCTTTGAGAGTTTGGGGGGCAACGCCATCGTTTCAGGCGGCCAAACCATGAACCCCAGCACGCAGGAGCTGCTGGGGGCCATTGAGTCTTTGCCGTGCGACGAGGTTATCGTGTTACCCAACAACGGCAACGTCATCCTGGCCGCTCAACAAGCTCAGGCCCTCAGCAGTAAGCACGTCTATGTCATCCCCAGCCGCACCATCCCGCAGGGGATCAGTGCACTGCTGGCCCTGAACCCCCAGGCCAGTCTGGAAGAAAATCGGCGGAACATGGAGGCCACGCTGCAAACGATCGAAACGGGTGAGATCACTGTCGCCGTGCGCGCCGCTCAATTTAATGGCATCCAGGTTGAAGCGGGCGATGCCATTGGGTTGCATAACGACGTGCTGAGCGCGCGGGGTCACTCCACAGCCGAGGTCATGGATCAGCTTCTGCCGCAAATGCGCGCTGCTGAGGCAGAGATTATCACGATTTACTATGGGGAGTCCGTTTCTGAGGAGGAGGCGCAGGCCATGGCAGAACGCGTACAGGCCGCCTACCCTGGCCAGGAAGTCGAACTGATCAACGGTGGTCAGCCGCACTACCACTACATCATCTCTGTCGAATAGGCACCCCTTGTGGAGTGAGCGAATTGTCTGCCATCAAGATCGTCACCGACAGCAACGCCCATCTGAATCCAAAGACGTTGGAAAAGCTGGGGATCGAGGTCGTCCCGTTACTGATTCGTCTCGGCGATCGTACATATCAGGAGGGAGTCAACCTCACGACGGAACAGTTCTTTCGACAGTTGGAGCGTTCCCAGGTCTTGCCTACTGCCTCGGCACCTTCTGTGCAGACGTTTTTCAATCTGTATCAGCGGCTGTGTCGTTCCAATGATCAGGTGTTGTCCATCCACATGTCCAGCAAGATGAGTGACACATATGCCAATGCCATGGCAGCCGCTCAGAGCATGCTCGGTCGCTGTCGTATTCAAGTGGTTGACTCGCGCTCCGCCTCGGTGGGGTTGGGGATTCTTGTGGAAGCAGCCGCCAGAGAGGCTGAGGCGGGTCGGCCATTGGACGCTATTGTCCGTTCGGTGCGAGGCATGATCCCCCATATTTATGCCGTTTTCTTTGTAGAAACGCTGGAGTATCTGGAGCGTTCCCGGCGTATTGGCCAGGCGCAATCCATCCTGGGCACCATGTTGGGCATCAAACCGCTCCTGATCATCGAAGAAGGCGAGGTGATTCCGCTGGAAAAAGTGCGCACGCGCGCCCGGGCTGTGGACAAGCTGTTCGAGTTCATCGCTGAGTTCACCCGCATTGAGCAGATGGCTATCCTTCAACACAATTTCAGTGAGGAAACTGCGATGTTGCTGGAACGACTGGAAATCCTTTTTCCCGATCGCGAGTTTCCAGTGTATACCTACGGTCCATCTCTGGCTACTCACCTGGGGCCCAGCGCGATGGGTGTGATCGTTTACGAAGGGTTGCGGTAACATAGCGGACTTCCAACGCGCGTTGTATCTCTATGAGTAGTCATTACATACACGAGAAGATGTCGGCAATGAATGCAGCCTTTGAGCGCTTGCAGAAGATTTTAGCTTTAGAGAGACGCCAGGGTTTTCGTAACAAGGCGGTCATTGGCGGCCTGGATAAATTCGCCGCGCGATGGGAAGCGGACGTGATGGCCGAGGTGCAAACACCTGAGCAACAGGCGGAAATTGAGGCCATCGTGGCTTTGCTGACGGGCTATCCCACGCTGGAGGACCCGGCTGCCCGCGAGCGGGTGACGGCAGACATCCTCGCGCGAGTTCAGCGCATCATGCAGCCTCCCGCGCCGGCGTCTCCACCACCTGCCGGACCTGTCATAGCTCCCCTCCCTTCACCGGTGGCGGAGGCTCCGGCAACCGTGACCCCGCCAGCCAAAGCCCCGCCCGCGCAAGGCGTTCAGCCGGTTCCACCATCACTGCCATCTACCGCTGCGCCAGGGCTGGACGCACCGGTCACCCGCCTGCCCGGCGTAGGGCCGCAACATGCCAGCCGGCTGGCCAGGCTGGGCATCAAGACGGTGCGCGACCTGCTATGGCACTTCCCTCGCCGCTATGAAGACTACAGCGCGTTGAAGACTATTGATCAGTTGGCTGTAGGTGAAGAGTGCACGATCATTGGCAACATTTGGGATGTGCAAAGCCGGCAATCCCGCAGCGGCCGGGAGATCGTGCAGGCCATCGTCAGCGACAGCACAGGCACTATCCAGGCTACCTGGTTCAACCCCTACATGCTGCGCCAACTCAAGCCAGGGCGCATGATCGTCCTGAGTGGCAAGATTGACGTTTACCTGGGACGGCTTGTGCTCAATAACCCTGAGTGGGAGCCCCTGGACCGCCAGCTTGTCCACACCGGGCGGCTGGTTCCCATCTACCCCATGACCCAGGGGATCAGTGCCCGCTGGCTGCGCCGCCTGATCAAGCAGACAGTAGATGCCTGGGCCCCTCACGTGAGTGATCATCTGCCTGAAGCGATCCGAGAGCGCCAAAACCTGCTGACATTGGGCCAGGCGTTGGCGCAGATTCACTTTCCAGATAACCAGAAGTTGCTGGCCCAGGCGCGGCGCCGCCTGAGCTTCGACGAGTTCTTTTTCATCCAACTTGGCATGTTGCGCCAACGTCAACGCGTGCAGCGCCAGCCTGGCCGCCCCCTGCCCGCTACTGACGAGATGCTGGCTCAATTTCGGGCGATTTTACCCTTCGAAATGACCAACGCTCAACAGCGCGCGTTGCGCGAGATCACCAACGACATGGCCAAGGTACACCCCATGAACCGCCTGTTGCAGGGGGATGTCGGTTCCGGCAAGACGGCGGTGGCCGCGGCCGCGATGTGGGTAGCCATCTGCAATCGAGCTCAGGCGGCGTTGATGGCTCCCACCGAGATCCTGATCGAGCAGCATTACCGCAACCTCGCCCACTTCTTCGTGCAGCTTCAACACCCCCTGGGCCGTCCCGTGCGCCTCGCCATGCTCACAGGCAGCCTGCCAGGCAGCGAAAAGGTGGCTGTGCATAACGCGATCGCCCGGGGCGATGTGGATGTCGTGGTGGGCACCCACGCGCTGATCCAGGAAGGGGTCAGCTTCCCTAACCTGGGCCTGATCGTCATTGACGAGCAACACCGATTTGGTGTGGCACAACGTGCCAGTTTGCGCAACAAGGGGTATAATCCGCATGTGCTGGTGATGAGTGCGACCCCTATCCCACGCACCCTGGCTTTGACCCTGTACGGGGACCTGGATATCTCAACTCTGGATGAGCTGCCACCTGGACGGCAACCCATCCGCACCCGCTGGCTGCGTCCACCGGAGCGCGAGCGCGCGTACGCTTTCCTGCGCCGCCAAATCGAGGAGGGACGGCAGGCGTTCATCATCTGCCCGCTGGTCGAAGAGTCAGAAACTAGCGATGCGAAGGCTGCCGTGGAGGAGCATCGCCGCCTGCAAGAGGAGGTCTTTCCCGATCTGAAACTGGGCCTGCTGCACGGTCGCATGAAGGGGGAAGAGAAGGACGCCGTGATGCAGGCCTTCAGTCGGGGTGAGCTGCACATCCTAGTGGCCACGTCCGTGGTCGAAGTCGGCATTGACATTCCCAACGCGACGGTTATACTGGTCGAGGGGGCAGAACGCTTTGGGCTGGCCCAGCTTCACCAATTCCGCGGCCGGGTGGGCCGGGGCGAGCATCCATCTTATTGTATCCTGCTCTCTAACGCCGACACAGGCGATAGCGTTGAGCGCCTAAAAGCCATGGAAGAGACGCAAGATGGGTTTGTGCTCGCACAAAAGGACCTGGACCTGCGTGGGCCAGGTGACTTCTTCGGCACCCGGCAATCGGGTCTGCCCCCCCTCCACCTGGCTCAATTGAGCGACGTGCGGACCCTGGAGGCAGCTCGCGCCGAAGCACAAAGTTTGTTCGCTATAGATCCCAATCTGGCCCGACCTGAGCACAAGCCGCTACGTGAGCAGGTTATCAAGTTCTGGCACGGACACGGGGACCTGAGCTAGCGAGAAGAGATGACATCATGCCCACCGCGCTATATCCGGGCACATTCGATCCGGTGCACTATGGACACATTGACATCGCCAGCAGGGCATCCAGGCTGTTTGACCGTCTGATCATCGCCATCTACGATAATCCGGCCAACAAACGCGTGCTCTTCCCCTGCGAAGAACGCGTGATCTTAATGCGAGAGGCCGTCCAACACCTGCCCAACGTCGAGGTCATGTCGTATGGTGGATTAACCGTGCATTTTGCTCGCCGGGTGGGCGCTCAGGTCATCGTGCGCGGACTGCGCACCCTGGCCGACTTTGAGTTCGAATTCCAGGTGGCCATGACCAACCAGAGGCTGGCTCCAGAGATCGAGATGGTCACACTGGTCACACGATCGGAATACGCTTATCTGAGCGCCTCGATACTCAAGGAGGTAGCGGGCCTGGGCGGTGACATCACGTCCATGACACCACCTCACGTTCAGACAGCATTACATCGCCGCTTTCAAGAGATGAGCCAGCCCCCCAGTCGGCAGGTCCCTAAGGCCCGATTGCGAGACCAACGAAAGCCCGGCATGGAGTAAGGTTGGCCCGTCGCGCGCTTCCTGAGGGAGGTGATCGCCATCGAAATCCTACAACTGGTAGACCAATTGGAAGCTGTTTTGAATCGAGGCTGGCGCGTACCTTTTACTTCCAGCCTGGTGGTTGATGAGGAAGAATGCCTGCGGCTGATTGATCAAATGCGGATGTCCGTGCCCGACGAGATCCGACAAGCTCAGCGTGTCATCCAGCAGCGGGACTACATCCTGGCTCAGGCTGAGGAACAGGCCCGACAAATCCTCGGCGAAACTCGCGGCGGGGGCACAGGCGGCGTATCCGGGCAAGACGTAATCATGGCTGCTCAACAACGGGCAGCTTCAATCATCGCTCAGGCACGCCAGCGCAGTGAGGAGATGCGACGAGAGGCGGATGACTACGCACTGCAGGTGCTACGAGAGCTTACCCGCCATCTGGAGGCTATTCTAACTCAGGTCCACAATGGCATCGAGACCTTGACCCAAAAGCAGGCATCTTCTAATCCGGCCTCTGGCACTGACAAAGGCGAAGAAGAGGGGAGCCAGCCTCACTCAGCATAGGTCCGTTTAGTCTTGTGCGAGGCCAAGACTATAAGGGGTCAGGCTGAGAACAGGGCTGAGGGAGAGTGGCCTGGGCCTGAGAGCATGGCCGCGTTTTTGACACCGGTCACTCCCTGCCTTATAATATTGTGATCTTTGCGATCAGGCACGTAGGGGTGATCTATGCGTTACAATGTCGCGCAGCTCCTGAAGGAGCCAACAGGCGCAATTCGACATTACCAACTGGACGAAGATATAACCGGCCTCGATCCCCATTTGGTGCCTACCTGCCCGCTCCACGGCAACATCACGATGTTGTGGACGGGCACCAGCATCTTAGTCACCGGTCGCCTGATCACCCGGGTTGAGGCAGCATGTAGCCGTTGCCTGGAGCCGTTGGAAGTCATACTGGATATAGATATGGAGGAGGAGTTCTGGCCAACCATTGACATCGTGACCGGCCGACGACTACCTGTGGAGGAAGAAGATACAGCATTATGGATTGACGCTCATCATATCCTGGACCTGACGGAAGTGCTACGCCAGAACTTGTTGTTGGCCTTGCCTTCCCATCCGCTCTGCCGAGAAAACTGCGCGGGGATCTGCCCGGAATGTGGGCAGAACCTGAACGAAAAAGCGTGCAACTGTATGTCAAGGGAGATGGACCCTCGCTGGTTCACCCTGTCTAGTCTGAAATTAGACTGAAAGTTCTCACCGCCGGCCCCTCGCCCGCGATGATATATTTTCCATAAGGAGAACCGGAAAGTGACACCACTGCCGAAGAGAAGACTTTCACCTGGGCGGCGTGACCGCCGCCGCGCCCATGACGCGTTGAAACAGTTTAACCTGGTCCAGTGTCCGCAATGTCGCGAGATGAAACTGCCGCACCAGGTCTGCCCCAATTGTGGATACTATAAGGACCGCAAGGTCATCGAGGTAGAGGAAGATTAAGGGTGCCTTTTTCAGAGGTGATCTCGATGGCACGATTCGCCTTTGTCTTTCCCGGACAGGGTTCCCAGGCGGTCGGCATGGCTCGAGCTTTGGCTGAGGCGTTTCCTGCCGCGCGCGACGCCATGGCTGAGGCAGACGAAGCATTGCACCTTGCCCTGTCTCGCCTCTGCTTTGAAGGGCCGGCGGACGAACTGACAGACACCGTCAACGCTCAACCGGCCATCCTGGCAGCCAGTGTGGCGGCGTTGCGCACCATTCAGGCTGCCTTTCCCCGGCTGGGCAAGCCCGTTGTGGTAGCAGGACACAGCCTGGGTGAGTACACAGCCCTGGTGGCTGCCAGTGTGGTCTCCTACACAGACGCGCTGCGCCTGGTGCGCGAGCGGGGCCGCCTGATGAAAGAGGCGGGCGAGAAGCGACCCGGCGGTATGGCGGCCGTGCTCAACTTGGCAGAAGAGCAATTGACCCAGATCTGCCAGCAGGCCAGCCGGGAAACCGATAGCGTCGTGCAAGTGGCTAACATCAATTCACCCGGCCAGATCGTGATCTCGGGCGATCGTCCTGCTCTGGAGCGTGCCATGGCCCTGGCCCAGGCCCTCGGCGCGCGGCGCGTGGTCCGCCTGGCCGTGAGCATCGCGGCCCATTCGCCCCTCATGGCTCCGGCCGCGGAAGCTCTACGACGTGTTGTCCACCTGGTGGAGATGCGCCCGGCCATGCCGCAGATCATCGCCAACGTCTCGGCCGTTCCCATCTCAGCGGTAGAAGCGGTACGGGATGAGCTCGTCAACCAACTCACCGGCCCGGTGCGCTGGACAGCTTCTGTCCAGAACATGATCCGTGAGGGGATTGATACCTTCATCGAGGTGGGGCCTGGTGCCGTGCTCTCCGGGCTGATTCGACGTATAGACCAAAACGTGCGCACCCTCAGTGTTGGCGACCCGCAGGGGCTGGAAACCCTGGATGCGCTCATTTAGCGTCTCTTTGTCCAGGTCAGTTTCTCCATACCGCCGCAGGCGGCGCCACAGCCTATGAAAAGCGGTCAGCCATCAGCCCAGGGATGACAGGTGACTGGCGGTCTTCTGAACTGCGAAGACCCCAGGCCGCTGATGGTTGATCGCTGACTGCTATTTTCAGGTCAGGAGAGGCCGATGCGTCTGACCAACAAGGTTGCCGTCGTCACGGGCAGCTCACGCGGGATCGGTGCTGCCATCGCTCGCCGGCTGGCCGCCGAAGGGGCCAGGGTCGTCCTGAACTGTCATGCCAGCATCGAGGCAGCCGAGGCCGTGGCGGCCGAAATTCGCCAGGCCGGCGGAGAAGCGACGGTTATCGCCGCGGACGTCAGCCGTTTTGATGAGGCCCAGCGTTTAATTCAGCAAGCCTTGGACACGCATGGGCGCATTGACATCCTGGTCAACAACGCGGGCACCACGCGTGACGGCCTGCTGATGACCATGAAGGAAGCCGACTGGGATCGGGTCTTGGAGACGAATCTCAAGAGCGTTTTTAACTGCTGCAAGGCTGCTACACGCCATATGGTTCGCCAGCGGGGAGGCCGCATCATCAACATCACTTCGGTGGTGGGGCTGGTCGGCCAGGCGGGCCAGACCAATTATGCCGCCTCCAAAGCTGGCGTCATCGGGTTCACCAGGAGCCTGGCCCGTGAGCTGGGCTCCCGTAACATCACGGTCAACTGTGTAGCGCCTGGCTACATCCCCACCGCCCTGACTGAAACCTTGCCTGATGAGTTGAAGCAAGCCATTGTGGAACAAACGCCGCTGAAGCGGATGGGGCAGCCGGAAGAAGTGGCCGCGGCCGTCGCCTTTTTGGCGTCGGATGAGGCGTCTTTTATCACCGGGCATGTGCTGAACGTGGACGGCGGGCTGGCGATGGGTTAGGGCGCCGTGAGGGTTTGAGGGGAGCGAAACTCTGTTATGGAAGAGAAACTGGGTAGAGTGATTATCGCTCCCGCTGTGTTGACCACCATCGTGCGCCTGACCGCGCTGTCGCAGCCGGGGGTGCGCCGCATGGCCTCTCTTCCCACGTTGTTGGAGCGTATGCTCGACTCGGCCAGCACCGATCAGGGCGTGCGCATTCATGTGGCAGAGGGCAGCGTCGCCGTTGATCTGTATATCGTTGCGGACGCTAACGTCAACATGCGGGAACTTGGCGAAATGCTCCAACGGGAGATCGCTCGGGCGATTCATGATATGGTCGGTATGTCGGTTCGCCAGGTGAACGTTCACATTGACAAAGTCGAATTCACTCCGGCATCTGGATCTCTTCCTGGCCTGGGTAACATGTCCCGCCATAACCGCCATCGCGCCAGCCGCTCACACGAGTAAAAACACGGGGGTGAGGCGTGAAGATCAGGCGACGGGCACGCATGGCGGTGCTCCAGGCGCTCTTCGAGATAGATCTGGCAGGGCATGACCCGGAGAGGGTGCTGGCAGAGCGGCTCAGCCACATCAACCTGCCTCCGGCTGGTCAGGCCTTCGCTCGCCGCCTCCTTCACGGTGTCCTGGCTCACTGCACGACCCTGGACAAGGTGATCGCTCACTATGCCCCCGAATGGCCCGTGGAGCAGATGGCAGCCATTGACCGTAACGTCTTGCGTATGGCGCTGTACGAGATTGCAGCCGAAGAAGATGTCCCCTTCAAAGTAGCCATCAACGAAGCGGTGGAACTGGCTAAGGCGTTTGGCAGTGATGCCAGCCCGCGTTTCGTCAACGGTGTTTTAGGTTCGGTTATGGCACAGGGGCAACGATTCGCCTTGCCCCAGGTGCGAAATGATCAGGAATCATCGGTGGCTATGGAAGACTCCTCCACCGATTGAGGACGGAATGACTATGAACATCTTGGGGGTTGGACCTTGGGAACTGATTCTGGTAGCTGTCCTGGCCCTCATTTTTATTGGGCCAGAGAAACTGCCTGAGCTCATGCGGCAAATTGGGCGAACGGCAGGTGAGCTGCGCCGTATGTCGTCCGCCCTCACAGCGGAGTTCAAGGAAGGGCTGGCTCCGTTGCAAGAGGTCAGTGACGAACTGACCTTGGTTCCCAAGAAAGAGGAAAAGAAGGGTGACGGAAAGACCCAGCAGCCGGCCGCTGCCACCAAAGTCGCCCTATCCCCTGCCCCGACTGCCGCGCCAGAGGGCCTCCAATCGTCCCAGCGCAGCGTAACTGAGGCTCTGGCTGCTGGAGGAGAGGAACGGATGGCTGCGTCGCCCGCGGCGACTTCCGCCTCTGCGGGCAAGGCTGTGGCCGAACCGGCGAAGGTCACGCCAGAGGCGGCGGTCACAGCAACTGGCGTGAGTGTCACCGGTGAGGCGCAGCCCGCGCTGGCTGAAGAGGCATCTTCCATCGCGACCACGCCGGAAGCCGCCGTCGAAGCGATCCAAGAACGGCCATCAGCAGAAGCCGTAGTAGCGTCTTCGGGCTTCTCTGACACGGTGGTCGCCGGGGATGCGCCAG
>DAOUAJ010000188.1:0-8787 GCA_034433615.1 Anaerolineae bacterium
GCCGAAGGTGGGATTTGAACCCACACGGGCGTTTCACCCACTACGCCCTGAACGTAGCGCGTCTGCCAGTTCCGCCACTTCGGCCTGAATCTCGATTACAATATAAGTTTATCATGCATCGAGCGATTTGTCAAACACAAAAGGCCAGTCGCAGGGCTTTTCAACGCTCTGAACCTTCTGATGCAGCACCCTGGCCACGTCCTGACGACCTATTAGGAACATTGGCCCTTCGCGATTATAATAGATCGCACGACAGATTGAGCCTATCGTTTGGATAGAGCGGCACTTACCGGTCGAGAGGAGCAAGACTATGGAAAAGACCCTGAACATCCTGATCATAGATGACAGCCTGACAGTTTCTCGCTATCTCCATCACGTGCTCACACAGATGGGACATCACGTCTCCACCGCCAACGATGGAACCACCGGACTCCGATTGTATGAAAAAATGCCTTTCGATCTGATCTTGTTAGACCTGATGTTGCCCGATCTGGACGGCATCTCCATTCTTAAACAAGTTCGTGCTCGAGACCAAAACACGTGTATCGTAATGGTCACGGGACACGGCGACATCAGAACGGCCATTGAGGCAGTCAGGCAAGGGGCCGATGGCTATGTGGAGAAGTCCCAAATAACCATCGGCGGCGACCTGGATGAGTTTCTACACGTTATCCAGCGCGCTATCGAGATACGGGATGCTCATGTCAGCCGGCTCCGGCTGGAACAAGAGGTACGCCAAAAGAATCGTGAACTGGAAGCTACCGTCCAACAATTGCAACAAGCACGCAACGCTTTGCTCGACGAGCGGAACAAACTCCAAGAGATCCTCTTCAGTCTCTCCGAGTTAGTGATAGTCGTGGACCGCGACGGCCGCATTATCCTGATGAACCCCTTAGCCGAAAAAGAGCTAGGGATCTCTCAGGAGGAGGCTATCGGGCGAGCGCTCGCTGAGTCTGACGTTCATCACAGGATCTGGGAGAGCGCGCAAGACGTGGTCAGGACAGGGGATATACTGCGTACGGAGCTGCCACATTTAAGGACGAAGCAAGATGGCACCGGGCGCTCGTTCAGCGCGACTTTGAATCCCGTCCGCTTGCACAGTGGGGAACTTCTCGGGGTAGTGATCATCCTGCGCGACATCACTCAGGAGAAGGAGTTGGAACAGATGAAGGCCGACTTCTACTCCATGATCACGCATGACCTGCGTAGCCCAGCCACGGCGATCACCGGATTTGTTGAAATTCTGGCCCAAGAGACAATCGGTCCACTTAATTCAGCTCAGAAAGAGATAATCAGCATCATTCAACGTTCCGTGCAAAAGCTGCTCAATCTTGTTAATGACTTCCTGGATTACTCGGCCATTGATGCAGGATTTCTGCGGCTGGAGTGCACGGAAACCGACCTGGATCAAGTCGTTCGTGAAGCGGTGCGAGAAGCGCAACCGCTGGCCAATCAGCGCCGGCATATGCTTAATATGCACTTACCCGCAGAGCCAGTCCTTACCTGGGCGGACGGCGAGCGGATGAACCAGGTTGTCACCAACCTCTTGACCAATGCCATTAAGTATACTCCTGAGGGGGGGCATATCTCCGTCGCCCTCCAGAGTACCCCAGATTCGTTCATCATCGAGGTAAGCGACAATGGGATAGGTATACCCGCCGACCAGATTCCTCTGCTGTTCTCTAAATATAAGCGGGTTTCTGACGGCCGCACTCGAAATATCCAGGGCACAGGCCTGGGCCTGTTGATTGTCAAGGAGATCGTCAAAGCTCACGGTGGTGAGATTACCGTGGAAAGCGAGCCAGGGCGAGGTAGCACCTTCCATGTCACATTGCCTCGTAAACGACCAGACAACTCAACACCACAGTATCAGCCTGTGGCCACAGATGGCGAACTCCATCAGTCATCGTGAAGCTATCACCTGGGTTGTCACAAACACTTGCGAGACAGGCGGCAAGGTCATGGTTTTGTCTACAACCGTTTGACCTGCTCCCATCAGACGGGGCATTGATGGCACAGGCCAGTGCAGCTTGCACATTCGCCTCTTCTGCGGTACGATGATGCTCGTATGCCGCCACGCACATTTCATTCGATTGCAGGGCATAAGTAGGCGTATCCTGCAGACCAAGGCAATAGAGCTTTCTCGCAGCCTGCCATCCAGTCTGATCTATCGTTTCAGGAGGAGTTTTGTGGAAACGCAGGCCCGAAGCGGCCTTGACTGGCGCATTGCGGAAGTCGTCAAACGTATCGAGCGGGGCAAGGAGGAGGGTCTCTATTATTACCTTCAGCCCATTGAAAAGATAAACGGCGCACACGTGTGGGTGAATGGGAAACCGAAGCTGATGTTCGCCACTTACAGCTATCTCGGCCTGCTCGCCCACCCCAAAATTAACCAGGCAGCCCAGGCAGCAACTGAGCGATTTGGAACAGGGACCCATGGTGTACGCCTGTTAGGTGGCACCGTCACCCTCCACCAGCAGCTCGAAGAGAAGATTGCCCACTTCCAGGGTACTGACGACGCCATTACTTACTCCAGCGGATATGTGACCAACCTCGCCACGATCTCCACTCTGGTAGGCCGCAATGACGCTGTAATCTGCGACAAGTGGGACCATGCTTCTATCGTGGATGGCTGTCTGCTCTCGCGAGCCGAATTCCTTCGATTCCGCCACAGCGATATGGCAGACTTGGAACGATGTCTGATCAAGACTCAAAACAGGGAGACCAGGTTGGTAGTGGTAGATGCCGTCTACAGTATGGACGGTGACATTACACCGTTGCCGGAGGTAGTTGAGTTGTGCCGACGTTACAACGCCCGCCTGATGGTAGATGAAGCGCATAGCCTGGGCGTGTTAGGCGAAAAGGGTCGCGGCATCGAAGAGCATTTTGGGATGCCCGGCGCCGTGGATCTCAAAATGGGGACCCTCTCCAAGACCATCCCGGCCGTGGGTGGATACATAGCTGCCGACCAAAATACGGTAGCGTACCTGAAACATTCGGCCCGCGGTTTCGTCTTCTCTGCCGCGCTCCCACCGGCTGTCTGCGCAGCAGCCATCGCCGCGCTAGAAGTGATCGAAGAGGAAGGAGCTGCGTTATGCGCTCGCCTGCGGCGCAACGTGGAACGTTTCATCGGCGGCCTGAAGGCCTTGGGATTCGACACCGGTCTCACAGAAACCCCCATCATCCCGATCATCGTCGGCTCAGATGACACAGCGATCCGCATGACTAAACTGCTACAGGAAAATGGGGTGTTCGCCTTGCCAGTATTGCCTCCTGCCGTGCCAGTGGGAACCAGCCGCATTCGGGCCAATGTGACGGCCGCTCACACGGACGAGGACATTGACCTGGCATTGGAAATCTTCGCGTACGCAGGAAGGGCGCTCAAGTTGATCCCGTGACTGCTCTTTCCCCATGGATTGACTGAAGTAAGCTTGCTATAGGAGGAGAGGGGCAATGAGTCTGGATAAGCTGGCTTATCTACAAGACTTAGAGATTTTCCAGGATCTCAGCCCCAAGGAGATGGCAGAACTGGACCACATCACCACGGTGAGCTCCGTAGAAAAGGGTAAGGTTTTCTACCGACCGGAAGAGGTAGGGGAAGTTCTGTTCATCCTGAAAAAGGGCCGGGTACAACTCTACCGCATATCTCCAGAAGGCAAGAAACTGGTAATTGCCACGTTAGGACCGGGCAGCATCTTTGGAGAGATGGCACTGATCGGTCAACAGATGCATAATACCTTCGCCGAAGCAGTGGAGGATTGCCAGATCTGCGTGATGAGTCGAACAGATCTGGAGCGTCTGATTCTGCACAAGCCACAGGTGGCACTGCGTGTGCTGGACACAACCGGACGGCGACTGCGATCTGCGGAAGAACGGTTGGAGGACATGGCGTTTAAGGGCATCCCTGCCCGACTGGCATCCCTCTTGCTACGGCTGGCTGAGGAGCAAGGGAACGTCATCACTGGGTTGACACACCAGGACCTGGCAGAGATGGTAGGTACGTATCGAGAGACGACGACTCAAGTATTAAACGATCTCAAGGCAGAGGGATTGATTGATATTGGCCGCAAGCGGATTACGATTCTAGATCCTGAGGCGCTGCAAGCCATTGCAGAGAGTTGAAGGTTCGCAACCAGCGGAGGGCGGCTGGCAGGTTCAGTGGAGGTGTGATTACACGGCTACTCGCACCAGGCTGACCCGGCGCGGAGGAGTCCACAGTGCATAACACGCCCCCTGGCCATTCCGTGGACTCCCTACGCTACCTACTCCCACCAGGTAGCGACTGCCGTCCGCCAACAGATCAAGATCGGTGGTTCGTATATGCTCTAACAAGCCCCCCGGTTTCCATCGCCATACCTCTTGGACATGGGTATGCCCATGAAACGCCACCCGTGCCTTCACCGTTTCCAACGCAGCCCACGCTCGCCAGCGCGCTCCAGTATCCCGATCCAGCGACGGGAACAGACTCAGCCAGTGCAGGCCGTGTTGCTGACGGTATATTGCCGTGGCTTCTACCGTGTCCACCCCTTCTGGCCACTCGGGTGAAGCATGAGCTGCTATCCCTTGGTTTTCCATCCATAGAGGGGGCCAGGACCGCACCCAAGGCTGAAGGCTCTCCGCGATCTGCTGCCAGCCTGACACTTCCCAATTGCCGAAGACGCACTCTGCCCCGACCGCGGCCAGGACACCCAAACAGGCCGAACTCCCCACATCACCCAAACACACGAAACGGCGTGCTCCGCGCCGGCGAGCATCCGCCAGGACAGCCTCCAGCGCAGCCAGGTGACCATGCACATCGGAGAGAAAAGCGATCACGGGCAAACTTGCTCCCTATTCTCGATCAGATCAAAGGAGTCTTCATCGTCTTCGATACAATTCCCCCACATATTACGATAGTTCGACAAGACAGGCAAAGAGAGCCTAATTCAGACACACAACGCCAGGTTGTGGGATCAGCCACTTGCATAATAGAGCGTTTTGGGATAATGTAGGGTCACTTCCTTTCGGTAGTTCCAACGCGGTTCGCGTGTCAGGGGTCAATCACCGTCACTTACTCGATTTAACGCCTTTCTCTTAATCTCACAGGAAACAAGGAGGCTTGGCCATGAAAATCACCGATCTCAAGACTGCCGTGATCCAGGGCAACTTCGAGTGGATCCTGGTCCGGGTGTACACCGATGAAGGCATCATTGGGATGGGCGAATGTTACTGGGGTGCCGGCGTAGAGACCATCGTGCGCCGCATGAAGCCGTTGTTAGTGGACGAAGACCCACACAACATTGACTGGTTGTATCAAAAGATGGTACGCGGGATGTCCGGGGCTGGCTCCACCGGCGGCGCTGTCGTGGCCGCCATCAGCGGCATCGAGCTGGCACTTTGGGACATCAAGGGCCAGGCGCTGAACACGCCGATTTATAATCTGTTGGGAGGCCGCTACCGCGAGCGCATCCGTGTGTATGCCGATTGTGGCCACGGCAATGAGCCCACACCGGCGTCGTGGGCGGAGAAAGCCCGCCAGGTGGTTGCCAACGGGTTCACTGCGATCAAATTCGACATTGATAATGTGGATCCGGAGCAGTTCGTTGAGCCGTATCACGTGGGGGTCGGAAAGTGGAAAGGGTGGTTGCAAGGGCAACAGCGCCCCATCTCTCGCCGGGAAATGGACCTGATGATAAACCTGGTTGGAGCGGTGCGAGAGGCCATCGGCCCGTACATTGATCTGGCAATTGACTGCCACTGGAACTATAGCCCGCGCGACGTCATCAAACTGGCTCAGGAACTGGAGCCATTCAACTTGATGTGGCTGGAAGACCCTACACCCCCCGATAACATCGAAGCTCTGAAGCGGGTGACCGATCGCTCACCCGTACCTATCTGCTCCGGTGAGAACCATTACACCCGCCACGGACTGCGCCCTATGATCACCACGCAGGCAGTGGACATCGTTCAACCAGATGTTCCCAAAGTTGGCGGGCTTCTGGAAGCCAAGAAGATTGCCGACCTGGCGGACATCTATTATATCCCCATGGCCGCCCACAATGTTTCCAGCCCCTTTGCGACCATGGCCGCCTGTCATGCCTGTGCTGGCATGCGCAACTTCATCGTCTTGGAGTTCCACGGGCAAGACGTAACATGGTGGAATGATCTGGTCGAAGGTAACCAGCCCCTGATCCAGAACGGTTACATCACACTGCCCGATAAACCCGGCCTGGGGATCACGTTAAATGAGGACGTGGCTCGAGCACACCTACAAGCCGGTAGCACCTTTTTTGAGTGATTTTCTCCCTTGCACCCTGACCTACCCGCAGTCCAGGGCAGGCGATCATACAGGAGATGATTCAAGATGCAATACCCTATCTCTATCGCCGAAATGGCAGCTCGTTACCGCAGATGCGCCGCAGCCTCCATCTATGACACGCTGGATAAGATGGGGCTGCCCAATCAATGCCTATCACTGAGCATCAAGCCGTTAACTTATGAGATGCGCGTGGCTGGCCCGGCCTTTACCGTGCGCGGCGCGCGTGAGCCACGCACGGGGGAGGAGCTGCCCCAGAGCAAGAAGTTCGCCAACTGGGGTATCTTTAAGGCTATGTTCCCAGGTTGCGTTGTCGTCATCAATGCCGAAAAGGAAGATCAGTCGGGCCATTGGGGCGAGATGATGAGCTATACTGCCAGACAACATGGGGCCACAGGTGTCGTCATTGACGGCGGTATTCGTGATCTGGCTGGTCTGCTACGCATCCCCGATTGGCCCGTGTTTGTCCGTTACACAACCCCTGTCGAGTCAGCAAAGCGCTGGCGGGCGGAAGACTTCATGGTTCCTATTTTTATGAGTGGAACCCTCACCCGGTTGGTGCGCGTAGATCCGGGAGACTGGATCGTGGGTGATGCCGACGGCGTCATGGTCATCCCGCAGGACATCGCCTACGAGACGCTGCTGAAAGTTGAAGAGGTGGAACGGAAAGAAGAAGGCACGCGTCGGGACCTGGCAGCGGGCGTGCCTGTCGAGGAGGTGTTCGCCCGCTATGGCCGCATGTAAAGCCCAAGAGGGAGATGACTTGTCATCTTCAATGATACAAGGGTGAGCAAGAGGAGGTTCTAAGCATACCCATGTCCGTAGATCCACGTCAACAGGTAGCTGACATTGGGCGTCTGATGTATCAGCGGTTTTTGACTAACACAGCCGGGGGAAACGTCAGCCATCGCGTTGAGGGCTGCATTTATATCAGTCCCCGTTACGCTGGCAGCAAGTACCAATGGGACCTGCGTCCGGAACAGATTATGGTCCTGGACAGCCAACACAATATCCTGGCAGGAGAAGAAGCGTTATCTCGTGAGAGTGCCATGCACCTGGCCATCTACGACGCTTTCCCTGAAGTGAACGGCGTCATCCATGCCCATCCGAAGTACGCTAATGTGTTCGCTGCCACTGGCCGTTCCATCGTCCCGACCAGCAGCTATACTGAGAAGTTCGGGCAGGTGCGGGTAGTTCCTCCCCTGCCTGCTCATTCCACTCAGTTAGCCGAGGCCGTAGTGGCCGCACTGGCCCCGTGTCGGGAGGAACTCGTTCATCATGGATTGGCACTTATCCTGGCCTGGCATGGCGTAGTCACCGTCGGGCGCGACCTGAACGATGCCTTCGATATACTGGAACGTATCGAGTGGAGCGCTCACACCATGCTTATGGCAAACCTGCTCGCCGGGACAGCAGAGCCCCGATTCATTGTAACTCCGCCTTTGTAGCAGATTCCACTCTGTCCTCATCGTTTATCCCCAACGGCCAGGGATAAATGATGAGGACGGGGGATAGAAGAGCATGGTAATGCTCCTTCTTTCCCTGTCCCGGCACCCTCTTCCCCTATATCTTGTAAGTAACCGAGAAGGCTGCACTGCCCGTAGTGAGCAAGGGCAAGCGTCTGCCATTGCGTGATGTTTCCCCAGATCATACACAGATCTCCGCCAGATATCCAGGTCATGCCTGGCTTGGGGATCGAGTTCTAATACAAGATATGGAAGATAGCCCAACTCAAGATACCATATGCGGAACCTATGGGCATTTTGGCTGTTGTCTTCCACATTTCAACCGGTCCTACAACTACAACTATATTCACCCTTATACATAGAGAGTGCCTTACTCGTCTCGGCAGAGACCTCCGTCATTCCTTAAGATTTTTGCACAACTATTGACAGATGAGGTATTCTGAGTTATACTAAAAACACCTGGAGAGAATGAGCTTCGCGGAGGCAAATTCTCAAAGGGTGAGGGAGCCCCAAGGAATCAGAAGGCGATCTCATCGAAGCAAAAGTCAAAGCTGAATTTTGGAAGATCCGTACTCAGGTGGCGATGACCCACCTATGGATGACCAAAACAGCGATGATGAAGGCGCTCTTAAGGCAATGAAACTTCGGCGGAAGGTCGGAAGGCCAACCAAAGAAGTGGAGCTGAAAGAGTATCCTGATCGGTAATACGGACTCTTAGTACTGCGTAAGCAGGAAGAGCCGTAAAAGACCGAAGGACGGTGAGATAGGCTGGAAAGGTTACTTGGGGCTCTTATTGGTTTAGGAAAGGAATTGATGCTAGCCCTCGAAAACAATCGTTGGACCGTGAACTGGCTGTACGCTTGTTCGGGGGCTTTGTAAAGCCTGGGGGTCCAGCACTCCCACAAAAGGCAGGTTGCGGTATCGTTCCCGATAATCCAGTCCATATCCCACTACAAAGCGGTCGGGCAAATCAAACCCTTTGTATTTCAGAGGGATGTCAATCAGACGATGCTCAGGTTTGTTGAA
>DAOUAJ010000189.1:0-12520 GCA_034433615.1 Anaerolineae bacterium
CGGGTCAGAGGGATGATGCGTGGGTAGACGGTGATATAGTTCACGGCTGGCCCTTGTGCCTGCGCTTCGGTAAAGCCGAAGAGATCGCCCGTGTTCAGGCTGACAGGCCCCAGGGTATAGTAACCTCGTTGCCGGCAATCCAACGTGTAGTTCAGCGTGACCTGTCCGCGAGCGGGCAGGGTAACCACCCGGCGCACGAAATTGGGCGAATGCAGAGCCAGGGGCACCGACTCGCTGATGCGCAGCCAGGGAACAGGCAACCGGCTGCGGTTCTTGATGCACAGTTCGACCTCAATCTGCTCCCCCAGGAAAGCGTGATCCGTGTAGGTGCGTTGCACTTCCAGATGGTTCAGTGCGCGCCCTGCCCACCAGCGTGCCAGCACCCATGTCCCAAACAGAACATAGACGATGTAAAAGATGAACTCCAGCCGGAGCAAGATGAAGAGTATGAACAGCAGGATGACGATAAAGGGAACGTCCATGCGTTTAATCCCCAGGTAATCAGGCGAGACTCAACGGAATTCACCAATATCCAACTCGACCTGCTCCAGAATGTCCGCAATGATGCGTGTCGCCGTCCGGCCACGCAGCGCGCTTTCGGGGTGGACGATGCAGCGATGGCTCAGGGTGAGGGGAGCCAGCTCCTTCACATCGTCCGGGAGCACGTAGTCACGCCCGCGCATGGCGGCCAGGGCTTGGCTGCCGCGGAACAGGCCCAGGCTGCCGCGTGGGCTGGCACCGAGAGCCAGGTCAGGATGGCGGCGCGTGGCCTGGACCAGATGCACGATGTAATCGCGCACGGTGTCGTCCACGTGCACCTCCCAGGCTTGCTGAGCCAACTCTGGAACACGAGAACCGTCTACCACCGGCTCCAGTCGTTCAATAGGATGTTGACGCTGCAGGTTAAGGAGCATACGAGACTCCTCGGCGGCGTCTAGATAGCCCAGGCTCAACTTGAAGAGAAAGCGATCCAACTGGGCCTCAGGCAAGGGGAACGTGCCCTCGTACTCGATAGGGTTCTGCGTCGCCAGGACGAGGAAGGGACGCGCCAGGGGGCGGGTCACTCCATCAACAGTGATCTGGCGTTCTCCCATGCATTCCAGCAGGGCGGCCTGAGTGCGCGGCGTCGCCCGGTTTATCTCATCGGCCAGGAGGATGTGGGAGAAGGCCGGCCCCGGCCGGAACTCGAACTCTCGCGTCTTCTGGTTGAAGATGGAGACACCCGTCACATCGCTGGGCAGCAGATCGGGCGTGCACTGGAGCCGCTTGAAGGTGACGCCCAGGGAGGCCGCGATGGCGCGAGCCAGCATGGTTTTCCCCACGCCCGGCACGTCCTCCAGCAGGACGTGGCCCTCACACAGGAGGGCGACGACGATGTATTCGATGGATTTGCGCTTGCCGACGATCACCCGCTCGACGTTCTCGATGATGCGCTCCGCGAAAGCCTGGATCTCCTGCACTTCTTTCTCCCGACGGTATGGTCTCGATCCGGCAAGCATTGTACTGCCAAAGGAGAGGTTTGACAAGGGTTGTTCGGATCAAATCCGTCATGAAAAAGTGTTGTAGCGACGTGAGAAGCATGTTATAATAGTTACAGGGTGGGAATGCTGAATGGGATCCTCTGAATCGGGATAAGGAGTCAACGTGGGCGGCGATTAACGCCGCCTTCTTGTATGTGTCAGTGCGAAACACGGTACCCATGTTTCACGTGAAACATCAGGAGGTAGAGGGGACGCTCGACGATTTCCCGGTGGCCGTCTGCGATTACGAGGGCAGCCGTTATCGGAGCGATTTCTGGGAGGGACGGGGGCGCGAGTTCGAGGATCAGGCGGAGCGTATCGCCCTGCGCCATCTTTTGCCGGCGAGCGGCCAACGGCTGGTGGAGCTCGGTGCGGGATTTGGGCGGCTGGTTGATCTCTACGGCCCGTTTGACCAGGTGATCTTGCTGGACTACTCCCGTTCCCTCCTGCAGGAGGCGCGGGCGCGCCTGGGCGACGACCCGCGCATCGTGTACGTGGCTGCCAACGTCTACCAGATGCCGCTGTGCACGGGCGCGGTGGATACGGCCGTCATGGTGCGCGTGGCGCACCACCTGGCCAACATCTCGCGGGCTATGCGGGAACTGGCCCGCATCATGTGCGCGGGCGGCACCCTGGTCATGGAATACGCCAACAAACGCCATCTCAAAGCTGTGCTGCGCTATGCGCTCAGACGTCAGCCCTGGAACCCGTTCGCTTACGAACCGTACGAGTTCGCCCATCTGAACTTCGACTTTCATCCGGCCTGGATGAGCCAGAGGCTGCGTGAGGCCGGGTTTCGCATCGAGGCAGAACGCGCGGTTTCTCACCTGCGGATGGGATGGCTGAAGCGCTACTTCTCTGGCCGCGCGCTGGCGCGGATAGACGGATGGCTGCAACGGCCGGGGGCAATGTTCAAGCTGGCTCCCAGCGTTTTCGTGCAGGCGCGGCAGCCTGGCCCCCTCCCGGCAACCCTGCCAACCGCCTATTTCCGCTGTCCGATCTGCCATGCCGAACCCCTCTCGCCGGAGCCGGCGGGGGTGATCTGTCCTTCCTGCAGCCGTGCCTGGCTGCTGCAGGAAGGCATCTACGACTTTAAGACACTGACGTAAGGGCAGGGATGCTCAGCCCATTAATCTGAGTTTAATCTGCCCATGCTAAGCTGCGCTTTGTTGTTAGTCTCGCAGAATCGCGGAGGCGAATAAGCATGATTCAGGTAGAGAACCTGACCAAGGTCTACGGCGATTTCACCGCGATCCAGGATGTCTCCTTTCGAGTCGAGCGCGGCGAGGTGTTGGGGTTCCTGGGCCCTAACGGCGCCGGTAAGACTACCACCATGCGTATCCTGACCGGCTTCATGCCACCCAGCGCCGGACGAGTCAAGGTCGCAGGGTACGACATCTTTGAGAATTCCCTGGAGGCCCGGCGGCACATCGGCTACCTCCCAGAGACGGTGCCTCTCTACCCGGAAATGACCGTGGTCAGTTATTTGAACTTCGTCGCCGCCCTGCGCGGGGTTCCCAGGCGACGAGAGGCGGTCGAAAGGGTCATGAGCACGGTGAACCTGGACGATCACGCGGACGTCATGATCGGTAAACTATCCAAAGGGTACCGACAACGCGTGGGGTTGGCCCAGGCCCTGGTCCACGATCCTGACGTCCTTGTCCTCGATGAACCAACCATCGGCCTTGACCCCAAGCAGATCATCGAGGTGCGCGAGTTGATCCGCAGCCTGGGTGGCGATCATACCATCATTCTCAGCACGCACATCCTGCCCGAGGTCAGCCAGGTCTGCGGTCGCGTCTTGATCATCAACGAAGGCCAGATCGTAGCCGAAGATACACCGGAGAGACTGACGGCCCGGTTAAAAGGGGGCGAACGAGTCTTCATTCATCTGGCGAATGATATGGCCAATGCCGATGAGGTGTTGAGCGCCATCGAAGGTGTACAAGAGGTGGCCCGTACGGGCGATGGTCAGTATGAAGTAACCTGCGCCCTGGGACATGACCTGCGTCCGACACTGGCGCGCACACTCATCGAGCGGGGATGGGACCTTCTGGAGTTGCGCCCCATCGGCATGAGCTTGGAGGAGATCTTCTTGAAGCTGACGACGGAGTAGCAAAGGTAGATGCTTTCGGCCACCCGTCTTAGCGGGTCGGGAGCACAGGGAGATGGCGCGCGAGCGTGGCCTTGCGGTAACCCCGGTGGTGCTGGCTGGCGCGTCAGTTCGATGGAGGTGATCGAAATTTTATGAGAAATATCCTCATCATCGCACGGCGGGAGATTGAGTCCTATTTTGTCTCCCCCATCGCTTACGTAGTCATTGCTGCTTATCTGGTGATCATGGGCATCCTGTTCTCCTTGATTGTCGCCGGTCAGCCCGGCGCTGAGGCCTCTCTTCGTTTCGTGTTCGGCAACGTGTTCAGCGCGCTGGTCCTGATCATCGTCGGCCCGCTGTTGACCATGCGCCTGTTAGCCGAGGAGCAGCGTACCGGCACCCTCGAGCTCCTCTTGACCTCGCCCGTGCGGGATTGGGAGGTCGTCATTGGCAAGTATCTGGCCGGCTGCGTGGTATTCCTGGCTATGCTGGTGCCCACAGTCGTTTACCCTCTGCTGATTGACCGGTTCAGCAACCCCGACCGCAGCATCTTCATCAGCACCTATATGGGGGTCATCTTGCTCGGGATGGCCATCCTATCGTTAGGCGTGTTGACGTCAGCCATGACCCAGAACCAGATCGTGGCCGCCTTCCTGGGCCTGGGGTTGATCCTGGTACTGACCTTCACCCAGTTTCTGGCCTCGGTGGTAGGTGAACCGTTGTCCGGCATCTTTTCATACCTGGGATTGTTCACTCACTTCTTCGATTTTCTGCGCGGCATCATTGATACTCGCGATGTGGTGTATTATCTTAGTGTGACCGTTGGCGCGCTCTTCCTGACGACGCAGGTGCTGACGACGAGGAGGTGGCGCTAATGATCGCGACATTGCGAAGGATAGCCCCCTATCTGGCCGGCCTTGGGGCCATCATGCTGCTGTTGGCGTTCGCCGCACGGGTCCTGGGCGGTGATCCCCGGTGGCTGCCTGAAGCTCTCCTGGGGGTGGGCTCGGTGTTGATAATCAGCTATGCGTTCCTACAACCCCGCGAGGTGATGACTGCGCTCACTGGCCGTCAGGCACGTTATGGTGGCAACGCGTTGCTGTTGAGTGTTGCCTTCCTGGGCATTCTGGCGACCCTCAACTTTCTGTCGGACCGCTATCACAAACGATTCGATTTGACGGAGAACAGGCAGTATACGCTTTCTCAGGAGACGATCCAGATCCTACGCTCCCTGGAAGAGCCGGTCAAGGTGATCGCGTTCTTCACGCCTGGCGACCCGCGGCAGACCGACGTCGAGGATTTGCTGAAGGAATACGCTTACCACAGCGACAAGTTTAATTACGAGTTCGTGGACCCGGAACAACGCCCAGGCGAGGCCAGGCGGCTGGGCGTAACCAGTTATGGGGTTCTGGTGTTCCAACGTGGAGAGAAGCAACAACAGACGTTCGGCATGGATGAGGAGGACCTGACCAGTGCCTTGTTGAAGGTGTCTCGTAACGAGCAGAAGGTGATCTACTTCGTCACAGGGCACAAGGAACGCGATCCTCAAAACTATCAACCAGCCGGTTATGGCAACATCGGGCAAGTGTTAGGGGCGGACAACTACCAGGTGAAATACCTGAACCTGGCTACCATCACCGATACCATCCCCAGCGACGCGGCAGCGATTGTGGTCGCCTCCCCTCAGATCCCATTTGCGGCGGAAGAAGTTGACCGGCTCGACAAATGGCTGGATAATGGAGGGCGGCTGATGCTTCTGACGGACCCGCCTGCCACCGCCGATGGAACGGATCCCCTGGCTGTATTCTCTACCTTGCTGGAGAAATGGGGCCTGCGCTTGCGTCGGGATGTAGTCATAGATCCCACTAATGCCTTCTTTGGTGACGCGTCCGCTCCGCTGGTCACCCGTTTCCCCTTTGCAACGATTACCAAAGACCTGGGCGGCCTGACGACCTTCTTCCCGCTGGCTCGTTCTATCGAGTTGATAACCCCTCAGCCGGAGGGGCTCACCGTCACGCCGCTGATCAGGACCAGCGACGATAGCTGGGGCGAGACGGATCTGGCCAGCCGACAGGTCCGTTACGACGAAGGGACCGACGTGCGTGGGCCATTGGTCCTGGGTGTTACTGTAGAACGCCAGGAGAAGGGAAGCCGGCTCGTCGTGTATGGCGATGCCGATTTTGTCTCAAACGGCATTCTCAACAGCGTGCGGGGTGCGTTTGGCAACGGTGATCTCTTCCGCAATAGTGTTAACTGGCTGGCTGAGGAAGAAGCCTTGATCGCCATTGGCCCCAAGCCCCCCGATGTGCGAACCATGCCGCCGTTAACGCCTGCCCAACAGAACCTGATCTTTTACGGGACTGTGATCTTCCTGCCGCTGGTCATTCTGGTCCTGGGCGGCACGGTCTGGTGGGGACGACGATAGAGATTGACGTCAATCAAGTCGGAAAGAGCTGCTCTCCGATAGGGCTGGCTCCTTCCCAATCAGGTGGTAGCCATGCGATTCCGCAATACACTTCTTGTACTGCTTGTTTTCGCACTGCTGGGAGGGTATACTTATTTCTTCGAGATCAGAGGCAAAGGCAAGGCTGAAGAGGCTACTCCAACGCCAACAGCCATATCTCTGTGGGAGATGAGCCCTACAGACGTGATCCAATTGGACATTTCTGGGCCGGACGGACGCACTCGCCTGGTACGAGCGGGCGAAGCTCCCTGGGATCTGGTAGATCCTGCGACGGAAGCGAAGCAGCCTGCCGACGATGCCCGCGTGGACCGTATCGTTGACACTCTGGCCCGCCTGCAAGCTACACGCGTCTTCACAAACACGCCTGCTCTGGCCGAGTATGGGCTGGCAACTCCAGCCTGGCGTGCCGACATCCATTTACAGGACGGCAGGGTAAAGACTCTCCAGTGGGGAGATCAAACTCCCCAGGGGACTGCATATTATGTTAAACAAGAGGAGGGGGGCACGGTTTATGTTGTAGCTGCGTTCACCATCGAGGATCTGGAGCGTTTGGTGCGTGAACCGGCATATCCGCCCACGCCTACACCCACACCTACGGCTACGGCAACGCCGGTGGAAGGAGCGGCAACCGCTACCCCACCCGCCAGCCACCTCCAGCCCGACGATTAATCGTCGGGCTGGGAGGAGACCTCTGTAAGCGGTAAGTCAGGACCGGACGATGTGACTGGTTCTGCTCCGGGAAGTCTGGTTGCATGGGAAGGAGATAAGGAGAGTTGCTAAAAACCGACGCGCAAACCACAACACAAACTGTGGAAAGTGATCGTTCTTCTGAGGCTGTCACGATCATACGGCACCTTCTTCATCTCGGCCAGCAACAGGGGTATGTGACGTATGAGGACGTGATGGAAGTGATCCCCGAAGTCGTGTCAGACCTGGACGCGGCAGAGGAGGTTTTCGCTGCCTTGTATAAAAAGGGGGTGAAGATCGTCCAGGCTTCAGACGAAAGCTCCATGGAAGTCGATGTAGACTCTCTGGAGTCCGATCTCGACCTCAGCGAAATCGCGGTGGACGATGCTGTCACTCTATACTTGAGAGAAATCAGTCGAGTGCCGCTCCTTACGGCGGAAGAAGAGGTACAATTAGCTCAGCGGATGGAGCGCGGACGCGCTGCACGCTGCCGATTAGCTCGTGGCATTGGAGATCCGGTGGAGCGCCAACGCCTGTCGGCGCAGATGAAGGATGGTGAAGCTGCGCAGCAGCACTTAATTGAAGCGAACTCGCGACTGGTGGTTAGCGTTGCCAAGAAGTACATGGGACGCGGCGTTCCATTCCTGGACCTGATCCAGGAGGGAAACATCGGCCTCATTCGCGCTGTGGACAAATTTGACTATCATCGCGGTTACAAGTTCAGTACTTATGCCACCTGGTGGATTCGGCAAGCGGTGACGCGGGCCATCGCCGATCAGGGGCGTACTATTCGCGTACCCGTGCACATGTACGATCAGATTAATCGGGTGCATCGAGCCAGCCGGAATCTAGCGCAAAAACTCGGACGTGACCCCTCCGTAGAGGAGATCGCGATAGAAATTGGCGTAACGCCGGAGAGGGTCGAGCAGATCATTCAAGTTTCACAGCACCCCCTCAGTCTAGAGATGCCAGTAGGCGAGGAGGAGGACGCTTATCTGGGCGATTTCATTGAAGATACCGAGACGCAGCCACCTGGCGATGAAGCCAGCCGGCACATCCTGCGTGAGGTCCTTGACGAGGTTATGGAATCACTTAGCCCACGTGAGGCCCGCATCTTGCAGATGCGATTTGGCCTGACAGATGGGTGCACTCACACGTTGGAGGAGGTGGGACGCAAGTTCGGCGTCACCCGGGAGCGGATTCGCCAGATTGAGGCTCAAGCGCTCAGCCGCTTGCGTCATCCCAGCCGCAGCCGCCGCTTGCGAGATTACCTGGGATAAACCTTCCCAGTTTCAACCGCGTAAACGCACCAGATGAACCGCCGGGTCAGCAGCCGGTGGCGGCGGTGGCCTCCCGCACCAGGCGAGCCAGGGTGCTCAAGTTGAGCCAGACGTTGGTCAGGAAGTCTATAGCTTTGCCGCGTGGCAGGCCCTAGACCGGCAGGTGTTTGAGGCCTCGACTCTGGAAAGCGGCGTTGCGCCCTTCGACAGCATGGCGGGCTCGATGATAGAGGTGCTCCCAGGCCGGGGTTTGGTAGGGGATGTCGCGCACCAGACGGATGGAGCCGTTGGGGAAGCGGTCGGCGATGTTGATGATGCGGCCATGGGGGTGATCAGGCCCCTGATAGGGGCAGTCCTGAGGTGGATAGAGGACATCAGGCAAAGTCACGGCCGGTGTGATCCCTTTGCGGCAAGCCTGATCGCAAAACCGCTTGTGGTGTTGACGGTCGTTGTCGTTGCCATTGGAGGTAATGACTCCGACTTGTCAAAGCCTGGCAATTCGGGTATAATTGATAGTGTACAGACGCCTGGCCAGGACAACGGGGCGTAGCGCAGCCCGGTAGCGCACACGGATCGGGCCCGTGAGGTCGGAGGTTCAAATCCTCTCGCCCCGACCAGGGACCGTCAGGTCAGGCCAGTGGACAAGCCGTGCAGACTGAGATGAGGGGTTTGGGGCACGATGGGCTCCGAGGCCCTTTCAGGCCACAAGCTTGTAGTCTTCGCAGTTCAGAAGACTATAGCCCATGCGGGCTACAAGCGGTCCATGCGGGCCACAAGATCACAGTCTGTACGGCTCGTTTATTGTCTGAGGCCAGTGAAGAGCTTTCCCCTCGCCCCTTTCACTGCAGGCTGTATAACACTTCTCTGAGATAGGCCCAGGATGGCGTCATGGCGCATAGTCTGTGTAAAACGAGGCTCAGTCATTCACCCGATCCCGCATACTCATGTCGTAGGCGTCGGCACGGGAGACCGCCCGGACTGGGCCGACATGCGGTGGACATTGGCCCAGATTCTGATAGCCATGGACGAGGGGGACACTTTCTATACGCGGAGCGCAACCAGCGGGCAAGTCACCCAGGTTGAGAGATACGTATGTCCTCACTGCCATCAAATCCACATTCGGTCAGCCAGCGGTAGTGTTCCAGACAATAATCTGGACAACCTGAGAAGTTGTGCCTATGATTCGTAAATCCAGAAAGGACAATGGCCATGTCAGACCCCACTGAGCACTATGTAGACCGTGCGCTGAAGCATCTGCATCACCTGGCGGTGGAAATCGGCCCGCGGCCGCCCACGTGGGAAGGCGAACGCCGCGCCGCTGAGTACGCCGCCCAGGTCATGCGGGCCGCCGGCTTGCGCGACGTGCGCCTCGAACCTTTCGCCAGCGGCCGCTCGACCTATTGGCCTTACACCCTGGCCATTGGCGCGGGCCTGCTGGGCAACCTGCTCTATCTGCTGAAGCCGGGCCGCCTCAGTGCGCTGGTGGCAGCCCTGCTAAACGGCCTGGGCGCGCACGGCTTCTACGCCGAGGCCAACTTCGACGACAACTGGATGCGCCGCCTCTTGCCTGTCGGTCCCAGCCAAAATGTCATCGGCATGATCCCGCCACGGGGTGAGCGCCGACAGCGGGTGGTCTTGTTGGGCCATCTGGATACCCATCGCACCCCTGTTTTTTACAGCACCCCCACCTGGTTACGTCTGTTCTCCACGTTAGTTGGAGCAGCTTTTGCCAGCCTGATCCTGGGCAGTATCGCCGCCAGCCTTGGCTTCCTGACCGGCCGTGCCCGTCTGGGATGGATGGGACGATTAGCGACCATCTTCGAAGCGTTCGCCCTGACCATGACCCTTCAGGCAGAGACCACACCCTATACGGCCGGTGCTCATGATAACGCTTCGGGAGCAGCTACCGTTCTGGCTCTGGGTGAGCGCCTGGCCCAGGAGCCCTTGCAGCACACCGAAGTGTGGGTGGTGAACAACGGGTGCGAGGAGCTAGGGTGTTACGGAATGGCCGCGTTGCTGGATGCTCATGGTGATGCCCTGCGCGACGCCTACTTCCTGGACTTCGACATGGTGGGGATGGGGCAACCGGGGCTGCTGATCCGCGAGGGCCTGTTGCGGAGTTACCACCCCGATCCGGGCCTATTAGAGATGGCCCGTCAGGTCGCCGCTCAGAATCCGGGTTTGATCGGCAGTGTGCATCCAGGTGGCGCCTACACCGACATCGGGGTCGCCATCAAGCGCCGCTTCCGGGGCCTGGTCATTGACTCCCAGTTGCCGCCGGGTCACCCGGCGACGGACCGCATGGGGTACTGGCATCAACCTCAGGATACCTATGACAAGATCGAGCGTGAGAGTCTGGCCAAAGTCCACACCTTCGCCTGGGCATTGCTGCAGCACATTGACCGGCAAGTCACGTCCGACGATCAATCGTTGGGCTGAATGGCAAGAGGCAAGGAATGGCGCCCGAGAACGTTCGAGTGTAGTGGCAAGAGAATTCGAGTATAAGTGCCGAGGGCCTCGGCTTGGGCACATCCCCATGATGGGATGGAAGAGGCAAAACTTGAGTTGGCTTTTCGGTCCAGACTATAGCGGCGCGTATAGCCTGATGCGGCAATTGCGCATTCGCCCTTACATCGTCTTTCCTGGCCCCGATACCCGAACGTTAGCAATCTACATCCAGTATGCGGGAGCGCCGGCCTTTCTTTTAGTACATCAACGCTGGGCCTGGCTCAGGGAGGAAGGGGAAGCACAGCAACTGGAAGAAGACCTGGCTCGCCTTCGGCAAGAAGCGGAAGCCCTGTCTCAACGTCTGAACTGTCCGGTGGCAGGCATACTGCAACTCTTTGGGTGGTATCGAAGAAAACCTGCCCTGTTTTCGTCCACGGCTAACCAATACGATTTGAGCCTGGCGCACCTCGATTTTCCTTTGAGAGCAACCGATCTCAGATGGATTCGACCTGCTTTACCTGCATCCACTGTGCCTCTGCCTCCGTTTCCCAGGCTGACCTGGCTGCCGGATCCTTTCGATGCCCGATGGTGGCAGGCTCAACTGACTTCCTGGGACACCCTGGATGACGCCGAACGCAAGAAAAGGGCCAAGGGCCTATGTCTGCAGGCCTTACACCTGCTGCAAGAAGCGCCAGCGCGCTTGCTGGTCGAAGGCTCGGCACTTTTGATCCCAGTCCATCAGACCCTCTCTCTACTGCTCGATCTGCTGCACCATCTCAGCGGGCAGCGATACCTCCTGTGGACGGGGCTGTATCTGGCGGCGGCTTGCATGGCTGATCCTGAATGGTCAACGCGCTCCGAATCGGTCGTCCTCAACTTCCTCAACACTCTCCTCGAGCGTCAAACATCCTGGAGCGTGCGCCAAAGGCGGGTTTTACTGCGTGGACTGCAACTGCTGGTGGAGAAAAGTTGGGAGCATAATTTGTCGCCGGAGAGTGCCATCGGCTCTTTCTTCCGAACCCTTTTCACCGATCTGTTTGATATGAGAGATCCGCCGGAGGATTGGAAGTGGGAGATGCATCTCAAAGACCTCTGCCGCACCCTGGCAAGCAAAGGGTATCTCCCACTCGATTTGTGGAATAGGAAACGGAAGCATTACTTGATTCACGAAGAGATGGTGGCCAGTGCCTATCGAGGTCTGCTCGAGAATTTTCAGGAACAGCCTGAATTATCAGCCTGGCGGCTGCTTCGGGGTGTGGCGTTTGACCCACCCTTCAGCCAGGTATTGTACCATCACTTGTGTTGGACTTTCTATGAAAATACTTTCTCTGACGCGTTTTGGGAGCTGGCCGCGCGGGAAGTCTCATTGGCGGAGAGGGTGGTAAAGGTCGCTCTAGAACAGCAGAGCGATCCTCACCTGCCGCTTGCTCCTCAAGCCCGTGAGCGTCTGACCACCCTGATCCGTCAGTGGCTGGCCAGTCCAAATTTCCCCTCTCACCTTCGCCAGAGTTTTGAAGATGCTTTGACCAGGCTCAGTACAACCTTCCTGATGCCGGAAGGAGGGAAACAGTGAAACTGGGATTAGGGCTATATGCAGGCATGGTGACGGAGGATAACCTCCGCTTTGCCCGGCAGATAGGGGCCACGCACATCGTCGCCCATCTGCCAGGGGAGGAGACGCTGCCCTCGACGCGCGAGGGGTTTTGGTCCTACGACGATCTGCGCCGTCTGCGGGAGCACGTGGAGCGCGCCGGGCTGAGGTTGGAGGCCATCGAGAACTTTCCGCCTCATCATTGGGATCAGGTCCTGCTGGGTGGATCTGGGCGCGCGGCCCAGATGGAAAATCTCAAGAAGACCATTCGTAATATGGGCCGGGCGGGCATCCCGATCATGGGCTACTACTTTAGCCTGGCGGGGGTGTGGGGGCGAGTCCCTGGCCCCTTCGCCCGCGGCGAGGCTATCTCCGTCGGATACATCGAGGATCAAGCGCCAGAGCAGATACCGATCCCCTACGGCGAGGTGTGGG
>DAOUAJ010000190.1:0-6378 GCA_034433615.1 Anaerolineae bacterium
CGCGATGGGGGTGATGTCTACAAGACGTGGCTGGGGGGGTAGATCGCTGAACTCTGACATCAGATCGCGCCGGTAGCGTGCCATGAAGGCGGCCCCGCGCCGTCCCACCGCGATCAGCCGGACCGGTTTGCCAACCTTTAGAATAAAGCGCGAAGCCAGCCGCAGCATGTTCGCGTTATAACCGCCGCACAGACCTTTGTCCGATGTAATCAACACCAGACCGATCGTATGGATCACCTCTCGTCTGGCCAGCAATGGATGCAATGCGTTCTGAGCGCCTCGCTGTGCAGCCAGGTGTCCCAGTATTTGCCACGCCTTCTCAGCGTAAGGACGCGTCGCCAGCGCCTGGGCCTGAGCTCGCCGCATCTTGGAAGCAGCGATCATCTGCATGGCCCGCGTCACCTGGGAAATGTTCTTGACACTCCGAATCCGTCGGCGAAGTTCGCGTGTGCTGGCCATCGGCTCCTTACCTCGATTGCTGAGCCCGGACTTCTTTGAACTCTGCAATAGCTGCTTCCAGAGCAGCTACTGTCTCCTGGGTCAGCACCTTTTCTCTGGCGATGGTCTGGCCAATGTGAGGGTGACGCTCTGCCATGAAGGCATGGAAGGCCCGCTCCCAATCCTTGACCTGCTCCACAGGCACATCGTCCAGGTGCCCGTTCGTCACGGCGTAAAAGATCATCACCTGCTGTTCTAGCGGCATTGGCTCGTATTGCGGCTGCTTGAGGACTTCCTGGATACGCAGGCCCCGGTCTAACTGGGCTCGGGTCGCCTTGTCCAGTTCCGAGCCGAATTGGGCGAAGGCAGCCACTTCGCGGAACTGGGCCATCTCCAGCTTCAACCGGCCGGCAACCTGACGCATGGCCCTGACCTGAGCCGCGCCGCCCACGCGGGAGACGGAAATGCCTACATTGAGGGCCGGGCGGATGCCGGCGTAGAAGAGGTCGCTTTCCAGGTAGATCTGGCCGTCGGTGATAGAAATGATGTTGGTGGGGATGTAGGCGGACACGTCGCCTGCCTGGGTTTCCACGATGGGCAAGGCCGTCAGCGAGCCACCGCCGTAGTCGGGATGCAGCTTGGCAGCCCGTTCCAGGAGACGGGAGTGAAGGTAGAAGATGTCGCCAGGGAACGCCTCGCGGCCGGGGGGACGGCGCAGCAGTAATGAAATCTGACGGTAGGCCCAGGCGTGTTTCAGCAGGTCATCGTAGACGATGAGGGCGTCTTTCCCTTGCTCCATGAACTCCTCTCCCATGGCACAACCTGCGTAGGGGGCGATGTACTGGAGCACTGCCGGCTCCGAGGCGGAGGCGACCACCACGATGGTATGCTCCATAGCGCCGTACTTTTCTAACGTGGCCACCACCTGGGCCACCTGGGCCCGCTTCTGGCCGATGGCCACGTAGATGCAGAGCATGTTCTGCCCCTTCTGGTTGATGATGGTATCTATGGCCAGGGCCGTCTTTCCCGTCTGACGGTCACCGATGATCAACTCCCGCTGGCCCCGCCCGATGGGGATCATCGAGTCAATGGCCTTGATGCCCGTCTGGACCGGGGTGTCTACCTTCTTGCGGACGGTTACGTTGGGAGCGATGCGCTCGATAGGGCGATATTTCTTCAAGTTAATGGGGCCTTTGCCGTCCACCGGCTCGCCCAACGCGTTGACCACGCGCCCCAACAGAGCCTCGCCCACGGGCACAGAGGCGATCCGCCCCGTCGTGCGCACTTCGTCCCCTTCTTCAATGCCGCTGTAATCACCCATGATGGCAACGCCGACCTGCTCGGCCTCCAGGTTGAGCGCCATACCTATCACGCTATAGGGCCGACGGTCGGTAGGGGTGAATTCGACCAGCTCGCTGGCCATCACACCGGCCAAGCCGGATACCCGCGCGATGCCATCGCCTACCTCCAGCACGTAACCGACATCAACCATCTCGATCGGCGCCTGGAACAGCTCGATCTGCCGTCGGATCTGTTGTGTAAACTCATCCAATCGGATTGCCGCCATTCATGCCTCCTCTGTCTGGTCAGTCAAGCGGACTTAGAGTGCCGTCGTCAATTGGGCGCGCATGGCTGCTAACTTGCTCGCCAGGCTGCCATCAATCACCTCGTCACCCACTTTAACGATCAAGCCGCCCAGAATCTGGGGGTCCACACGAAAATCAAACTCCAGATCGCCCCCGAACCGTTTGATCAGGCGTTCCCGTAATTGAGCCTTCTCCTCGTCTGTCAGCGGGATGGCGCTGGTCACCCGTGCCACCCGCACCCCTGGGCCACGCCGGACGAGACGCTCAAACTCGACGACGATGTCGTCTAAGAGATTCAGGTGCTGTTCTTTCAAGAGCACATAGAGAAAATTGCGCACGCTCTCGCTAATTTGATCGGGCAAGATCGCGTTTAATGTCTGTTGACGTTCGGCAAAGGGAACATCAGAGTTGAGCCTGGCGTGCACTTCCGGGTGCGCCACCCACTCTTGCCTGACCGTGCTGAGTTGCCGTAACCACGACTCCAGCGCAGATTCGTAGATGGCCTGCGCATATCTACGGGTCAATTCCGCTGTCCGAGAGGTGACACTGGTCACGGTGACACCTCGAGCTGACTGAGAAAATCCTGAACGAGCTTTCGTTGCACTTTCTCATCCGCCGTCTGGCCGATCAACTTCTCGGTGGCCAGGACGACCAACTCGGCAATCTGGTCTCGGGCACTGCTTAAGACCTGCTCCCGCTCACGTTCGGCTTCCTCCCGAGCGCGCGCCTTGATCTCCTCAGCTTCCTGCCGGGCCTGTTGCAAGATTTCCTCGCGCAACCGCCCGCTGGCCTGCATCGCCTTTTGGATGGCTTCCTGGCTCTCCCGGCGCGCGGCTTCCAACTCCTGCCGATAGCGCTCCTGAGTGGCCGCGGCCTCCTGGCGCACCCGATCGGCCTCCGCCAGGCTCTCCTGTATCCTGTTCCTGCGGGTTTCCAGCATGTTGAGAACCGGCTGGTACAGCAACAGTCGCAACAGGAGTAGCATGACGCCAAAGTTGATGATCTGAGCGATCAGGAAGTTAAGGTTAATGCCTAGCTTTTCCACGCATAGCCTCCACCGTTCGTCCTGGCTCGATCCAGGTCACCAGGCGATGAGGCACCGAGGCATCGAGCGCTGAGGTCACAGAGGGCAGAGCCTGGCCATCTGTCACTTTTGTCACCTTATTGCCTCGTCACTTGTTACTCATCGCCTTTCACCCAACCGAGTGCCAGCGAACATCCCTGGGCCCTTAAACAAACTTCAGGATCAATGCCACCACCAAGGCATAGATCGCCACCGCCTCAGCGAACACGATACCGAGGATCATGTTCGTACGGATTTCGCCAGCCGCCTCAGGATTGCGGCCAATCGCATTCATTGCACCCATCACAAGAAGACCGATGCCGATACCGGGGCCAATAGCTCCCAAGCCAATTGCCAGAGCAGCCGGTAAGAAGTCCATATTCGTTATCCTCCTGAAAATGATGAAGTGACGCAATGCGTAAAACGTAAAGAGGCCCCTTACGTTTCACGTTTTGCGTTTTGCGTTTTATACCCGTGCCCTTCATGGGAGATCCCAGCCATGGAGAGGAACACCAGCGCCAGGATAGCAAAGACGAACGCCTGCATGAAGCCGACGAACATCTCCAGTCCATAGAATGGCAACACGACCAGGAAGGGGATCAAGAATGGGATCACGAAGAGCAACACCTGGCCAGCAAAGATGTTGCCAAAAAGACGGAAAGTGAAGGAGATGATCTTGGCGAATTCGCTGATCAGCTCCAGGATGCCCACGACGCCACTGACGAAGTCACTGAAGTTGAAGAATTTGCGCAGGTACCCCTTGCCAAGCATCTTGAAGCCCGTGTACTGCACGTACACCATCACGGTCAGCGCCAGCGCCAGAGGCAAGTTGAGGTCAGTAGCGGCGGCTCGCAAGAAAGGAACCAGCACATACCCATGTTCAGATGGTTCTGCCGTCAAGGTAACCACCGGTCCCAGCTCTTTAACCTCATAACCACGCCTCCCCTCTTCGTGAGCCGGCTCGATGATGCCGATGCTGTCGAAGCCGGGGATCAGCTCCCACCAGTTGGCGACGAGCAGGAAGAGCAAGATCGTCATGAAGAGGGGGAAGAAGCGTCGCACGTTTTCCCCGGCGATCTCCTCGGCCAGATTGTAGAAGACTTCGATGAACCACTCGACCAGGTTTTGCAAGCCTGAGGGGATCAGGCTCATACGAAACCTGACAGCCGCCGCGATGGCCAGCAACGTGATGTCGGTCAGCAGAGTGGCCAGCAGGGTATTGGTGATAGGAAATCCCAGGATCGTGAGCCCGGGGATCTTCTCAGCGGGGAGTTGGATGGTCGGTAGCGGCACAGGGAACAGGATGCGGCCGCCGATCAAGAGAATCAAAGTCCCTACGATGATCGCCGTGTTACGCCGGTTAAAGAAACGTTTCAATGTGAGCACTATGCATCCGCCCCCTTGATGTTATCATCGGCGCGGTCATATCGCCGCTCCAACTCAGCATACCTGTTTCGGACAACTCGCCAGACCTCCACGGTCGAGATCGCCACACCGATCAACATACCTGCTAAAGTCAGCCAGGGTGCCATGCCCAGATGCCGATCTGCCCAAATTCCCGCCGCCAGGGGAATCGCGCTCAAAAAGAGCACCGCTGAACCCAGCCGCAAGATGAGAGTCAAGATCGGACGTTTGCGGATCATGGCTTCTGTGAGCCTGAGCTATGGGAACCTGCCGGCTCCCGCAGTTACGCCGCAAAATTATAGCAGAAGGGATAATCAGAAGCAAATCCTCAATGGAGGCTGGTAATTTATACCCACCCAGATCGGGGGCTGAAGACGTTTTTTACGAACCTTCTACCCCTTTTACAGGGCACAGGTTATCCTCAATGTGAAACACTCTCAGCCCACCTATCCACCTCGCGTTGACGCCCCATTTGTGCCCCATTATAATGCGAGCGTTCGCAGAATGAACTCGAAGCTCTTTCTTGAGATTCGGCAGACTTGAGATCCAGGCTGCTCAGGGAGGAAGAAGTGAAAAACATGGAAGCAACGCGGGCTTTCTTGCGGAAGTTAGGGCTGCCAGACGGTGACGCCCACGATCTTCCTGCATCCGACAAGCGGTTCCCTGACGGCGCGCAATACCGCGTGGAGATCCCTAGCGTCGAAGGGCCCAACGCGTTGCGCGCCGTGTTGGAAGAAGCCGCGCGGCACCCCATCTGTATCCACCGCATCTCGCAGGGGAGCGGGATCATGCTCCTGACCGACGAGGAGATTCGGGAGATGGCGCGACTGGGCCGGGAGGCGCGCATGGAGGTCAGCCTCTTCGTTGGCCCGCGGGCGGCGTGGGACACCGGTGCGCAGGTGTGGACGCCGGCGGGCAAGGCACTGGCTGCCCGGTTGCGGGGCATGGACCAGCTCGTCTATGCTGTGGAGGACGTGCGTCGGGCGTGCGCGCTGGGGATTCGCGGCGTGCTGGTGGCAGACGAGGGGCTGCTTTATGTTCTGCATGAGATGAAACGCGCGGGCGAGTTGCCGGCCGATCTGGTGATCAAGGTCTCGGTGCAGATGGGCGCAGCCAATCCGGCCAGCATCCGGCTCATGGAGCAGTGGGGCGCGGGCACCTATAACATTCCGACTGACCTGTCGCTGGCGCAGATCGCCGCCATCCGCCAGACGATAGATATCCCCCTGGACGTGTACGTGGAGGTGCCGGACGACTTTGGCGGCTTCGTGCGCCACTACGAGATCCCCGAGTTGGTGCGGGTGGCCGCACCGATCTACCTCAAGTTCGGCCTGCGTAACGCCCCCAACATCTATCCCAGCGGCACACACCTGGAGGCGACGGCGGTGGCGTTAACGCGGGAGCGGGTGCGCCGTGCCGCGCTGGGGCTACGCCTGTTACGCCAGTACATGCCGGAGGCAATCCAGTCAGAGTTGGGTGCGGCTGGGCTGGCGGTTCCAGTGTGAACTTCCAAGGCGCCGGTCATCCACTTTGGGAAAGTTCTCTCGGCCGCATAGTGCGCATGGCTCCACGGAGCAAACTGGAAAGATGAGATCAATTAAGCCGCCGCCAGATCCGAAGTGCAATCACCGCCAGGGCGATGGCCCCGAAGAATGAACCCCCGGCCAGATAAAGCATCATATCCGCCGTCCGTGGAGCAAAGCGGCGCGGCTGTGGTGTAGCCGTCGGCGAGATCGGGCGCGTGAGTTCGACCAGTGTCCCTGACGCGGAAGACGCCGGAGTCTCTGGCAAAGGCTCTGGCGTTGTCGTCGGAGCTACTTCCAGAGGCACCGACGTCTCGATCGGCGGTGTGATGGGTGAGATAGGCGTAGCCTGAGGAGAGGGGGA
>DAOUAJ010000191.1:0-9696 GCA_034433615.1 Anaerolineae bacterium
CCAGCCGCGGCCAGCCCGCCCGTGACGATCAGCACCATCAGGGCGCGGATGTCTGGCCTCCCACCCGCGCCCAGGAAGGCGCCCCCCACAGCCGCCAACAAGAGCAGCGCCACCACGCGCAGCTTGAACAGTGTGACTAATGCAGCAGCCACACTGTGTTGCCGCGGATGAACCGCTACAGATGGGAAGGCTATCGGCTCGTTCATTGCCTCACTCCACGATCCACCTGCCGGCTGGCCGAAAAACCAGAACACTGAGAGCCACCAGGGCGCCAAAGAAGATCATAGCCAGACCCTGATGAATGGCCACCACGACCGGATCGAGCCGGGCCAGAACGGTCACACCGCCCAACACCGCCTGGGCGATCAACAGGCTGATGGTCAGAAGAGCGAGGAACCGCTCTGGGAGGCGCTGGCGCCAGGCTACGAAGGTGATCCCCAGGACCAGGAGGCTCACCAGCAGAGCCACCAGTCTGTGAACCCACTCCAGGAGGACAAGGCCCTCCAACGGCGGGAAGAGCCGACCGTGACAGAGTGGCCAATCAGGGCAGGCCAGCCCCGCGCCCATCCCCCGGACGTAACTGCCCATCATCGCAGCAGCGAGGGTCCCCAGGGTCGCTGCCAGCGTCAAACTTCGTAGAATGCGCATCTCCACCCCCATTTCCACACCACTTTTGTGCTTAGACATGATGGGGAGGTACGGAGGGAACCCCCTCCGTGGAAACTCTTTTTTCGCCTTTTGCCTGCCTGTTCTCAGCCTGATACAGCAGACCCGTACTGAGCGAGGCAGGCAAAGGGCTGAGAAGGAGGATTTTCTGGAGGGGCAGCCCCTCCAGGCCTCCCCAATGGCAACTCTCACTTCGCCGGGTACAGGTGATACAGCATGAGATAGACCAGGACACCCGTCACCGAAACGTATAGCCAGATCGGCAACGTCCAGCGCGCGATCCCGCGATGCCGCGCAAAGCGTCCCCGGAAAGCCTGCGCCAGAGTCACCAACGCCAGCGGCACGATCGTCGCTGCCAAAACCACGTGCGAGATGAGGATCGCATAGTACACCGGGCGTATCCACCCCTGCCCCCGAAACGGCATCGAGCCCACATGAGCGTGGTAGATCAGGTAGGAGATCAGAAACAGCGTGGAGACGACAAACGCTGCCAACATGAAAGCCCTGTGGATCCTCCACCGACGCCGTCGGATGAAATAATACCCGATCACGAGCAAAACCGCGCTCGTCCCGTTGAGGATGGCATTCACCGTAGGCAGGCCGGAGATGGACAGCACGCTCAGCCGCTTCCGCGCCATGCAGCCTTGTGGCCTCTGGAACGCTCAGCCGGCTCAGGGCCTGGAAAGTAGGCCAGCGCCAACAGGCCCATCACAGCCGCCAAAGGCAGGCCGAACGCCAGCAGCGCCACCAGTTTCGCCAGCGGATCGGCCCGCGGCTTCACCTCCACGCCGATGTACCGGCTCGGGTGAATCGTGCACGCAAAACTCACCGTGCTCGGGCTCTCGAACGGGATCCGGGCCGTCGTGCCCGCCGGGACCCAGAACGGGCCCACTTGATGCGCCGTCTCATCCTCGTTGCGCACCAGCAGGACATCCCCTACCACAAAAGACCAATTGGCCGGGATCGAAGGGACGGCCTCGCCGGCTGCCACCCGCTGGGCCGTCCCCGGCGGAATCACCAGCTCCATCTGCCGCGGCGGCCGATCGCCGAGGATGGCCCGCCAGAAGTACTCGTTGACGGCCCAGGACAGCGCCATACTGCCGATCAAAGCCAGGCCGAACAGCCATAAGTAGCGATTAAGGTTGACGGACTTCCACATCGGCTGTGATCTCCCTCCCCTTCTCGAACCGAAGGACGATGAGGAACCGTTCCCCTGGCCGCAGCTCGCGCGTCAGGCCGACGAGCATGAGGTGATAGTCACCAGGTGCCAACTTTACCTGCCCTCCAGCGGGTACTTCAATGCGTCCCACCGGCCGCATCTGTACCACGTCACCCACCAGACGAGATTGGTGCAGCTCCGCCGCCTGAGCTACCTCGCTCCTGGCAGCCACCAGGGCATCGGCCGCCTCGCCGACGTTGAAGATGGTCAGGTATACGGCGCCGGTGGCGCCCACACCGGCCGGGCGAGCCCAGGCCCCCTCGATGCGCAGATCCCCGGAGGTCACCTCCATGTCAGAGCCCTCAACTTCATAGCTATGGGCAGGTTGCTCGTGAACGCGCATTTCCTCAGAGTTCTGAGCCCCATCACCTGGGGCAGATTCCTCATGAACATGAACAGGTATTTCCTGGGAGCCCGACGCCGGCCACAACGGGGTGGCCGCATAGCCGACGCCCCAGGAGGCCCATCCCATGATCAGGGCTAAAGCCAGAGCCTCGCCGGCAACCCACCGGGCCGACCGCTTCACCACCCCCGGCAACTGCCCTCGCAGGGCAAGCATCACCAGCGCGATCACGCCGACCAATTCGCTGACCTTGCAAACCAGGCCGCCGGCTTCGATGGCCTCCGGCCCATGCCCGAACGGGGCCGGCAACGCCCGGGTGATGGCCCACAACACCACCAAGCCACCGGCCAGGGCCAGCCCCGTGCGATATAACCCAGGCGAGGGCCGCCGCCAGAAAGCCAGTGACCAGAGGATCTCCACGATCCCCGCCACAACGAAGAAGATCCCATGAGCCGGGGCGTGAGTGTAATGTATCAGCGCAACCCACAAGTGGATCAACCCGGCCAGGGCAATCGCTACAATCGGTATGTAACGCATCACTGCCTCCTTAAGAGCTGCTCCAGATCGGCCGCGATGTCCTGCGGCTCCGTTTCGTAGGCAAAGGTCAGCATCAGCCGTCCCTCGCGGTCTATCACGTACGTGCGAGCCGAATGGGTGACCAGATAGCCGGCTGCTGAGCCCACCTCCTCCTTCTCGACATACACCCCGTAAGCGCGAGCCACCGCCTCGATCTCCTCCGGCCGGCCGGTGAGCCCGACGAACGCGGGATCGAAGTGGCTCAGATACCGTTTCATCGCGGCAGGCGTATCCCGCTCGGGGTCCACGCTGATGAAAATCACTTGCACTTCCCTCGCCGCCTCTCCCAGCTCCTGGACCACATAGTTCAGCTTGGCCAACGTGGTAGGGCAAACATCCGGGCAATGGGTGTAACCAAAGAACAGCAAGACCACCTTGCCCCGATAGTCGCTGAGCCTTACCGACCGCCCCTCCTGGTCGGTGAGGGTGAAATCGGCGGTGGGCGGAGGCGGGTCGAACTGCGAGCCGTGAAAGGTGTAAGGCCAGGCAAAAGGGAGGCTTCGGGCAGCCGTCACGATCAGGGCTAACAGGATAACCGCGACGATGATTCCCCACCCAACAGAATTACGCCTGAGAGCGTGCCGCACGCCTGCCATTTGGTGTCACCCGACCAGATACAACGCCGGATAGAAGAAGACCCACACCACGTCCACAAAGTGCCAATACTTGACGATCGCTTCCACTCCCCAATGCTTTTCGGCAGAATAGGCGCCCCGCAGCCCGTTCAGGAACACTACCAGCAGAAGCAACACGCCCGTGAGCACGTGAAAGGCATGCATGCCGGTCATAGAAAAGAAGGAAATGCCGAAACCCTCCTGAGGCGTGATCCCGATGTGTGGCGCCTCCGGCCACTCCACCGCGACCACTCCCACCAGAAAGAGGCTGCCCAGGATGATCGTGTACAGCAGATTCCACAAGAAGCCCTGCCGGTCCCCGTGAGCGATAGAAGTTTCAGCCCGGTAGGCCGTCAGGCTGCTGAGCAGCAGGATGACCGTGATCGTCAAGCCCAGTGGCTGATTCAACCCTTCCGGTCGGTAGGTGCCAAACAGGTAGAAACGGGCGAACAGCAGGATCAGGAAGATCATGCTCTCCGACAGGAAGAACAGCCACAGTCCCAGGCGGTTGAGGCTCAGGCGATCATAACGTGGGTGGGTTACAGCGCTCACGCTCATGCGTGCCCTCCCTCTCTACGCCACAACTGCGTCACATGCATGAAGTATTGCACGATCAGCCCGGCCTTGATCAGGGCGATCAGAGCCAGATACGGGAGCACGTTGCTGTGGATGGCCATGGCGATGCCGTACTCGACCGCCGTCAACACGGCCAGACCAAGCAACACCGCAGCACCCGTGCGATAGGCCACCGATCTCCGCCTGCGGCGCGCCGGGTCGAGAGGTGGAGCCTCGGCCGCGCCGGGCGCGCCTCCCAGCGGCACGAGCCGACTGAAAGCTAAACCGGCAACCAGGACAGCGATTCCCACCAGCACCGATGCCCCTGCCAGGATCAGACTGGCCTGCGTAATGTCCAACATGAGTCATCTCCTCCATTACGATCCCTCGGCCGGAGCCACTCTCACGTACACGGAACCGGGCACACCATAGTCGTAAGGGCTGCCCACCACCACCGGCGACACCGGGTAACTCTCCTCCGGCGGCGGGGATGGGAGCTGCCACTCCGGCGAGCGCGAACACCAGGGGTTGGCCGGAGCTTTGGCACCGGCCCACGCGCTCCGCACGATATTGACGAGGAAGATCAGCATGGCTATCCCCACCAGGAATCCACCGATGGTCGCCACCACCTGCAACGGCTCGAAACCCAAAGTCGGGTCGTAGTCGCCGGTGCGCCGGCGCAGCCCCAGCAGCCCCAGGCGGAACATGGACGCGGTGATCACGAAAAAGCCGATGGTCATCAGCCAGAAGTGCAATCGGCCCAGCTTCTCGTTGTACCAGCGCCCCGTGGCCTTGGGGAACCAGTAGTAAATCGCCGCTAAGAAGGGGTAAACGAACCCGCCGAACATGGTGTGGTGGAAGTGGGCCACGACCCAGTACGTCTCGTGCAGGTGCAAATCCACCGGCACCGAGCCCAGGAAGGGGCCGGTCAGCCCACCGATCAGGAAGACGACGAAGGCGCCCAGAACAAAGAGGAAGGGAGTCTCAAAGCTCAGCTTGCCCCCCCACAGAGTGGCCAGCCAGTTGAAGAACTTAACCCCCGTCGGCACAGCCACCAGCATCGTGCTGAACATGAAAGCCACGCTGGTCACGTTCCCCAGTCCCACGGTGAACATGTGGTGCGCCCATACCAGGAACCCCAAGGTGGCGATGGCCATGCTGGACAGGGCGACCGCACGGTAGCCGAAGAGCGGCTTGCGGGCGCAGACGGGGAGCAGCTCGCTGATGACCCCCAGGCCGGGCAGGACGAAGATGTATACCGCCGGATGGGAGTAGAACCAGAAGATGTGTTGGAACAGCACCGGATCGCCTCCCCTGGCCGGGTCAAAGAAGCCCATGCCCAGCACCCGCTCCAGCACAACCATGAGAAAAGCCATGCCGATGAACTGGGTGGCGATCAACTGGATGAAGGCCGTGGCGAATATGCCCCAGACGAAGATGGGCATACGGAAGAGGCTCATCCCCGGTGCACGCATCCTCAAAATGGTGGTGAGGAAGTTGACTGAGCCCAGGATCGAAGAGAGGCCGATGAAGAAGACCCCCAGATAGAAGAACTGAGCCCCCAAAGGATCGAGGGCACCTAAAGGCGGGTAGCCAGTCCAGCCGGTGCTGAACCCACCGGTGACCAGGCTGGATAGTACCAGGACAGCCCCCGGCGGCGTCAGCCAGTAAGAGAGGGCATTCAGGCGGGGGAAGGCCATGTCCGGCGCCCCGATCATCAAAGGGACCAGGTAGTTGGCCAGGCCGCTGATTCCCACCAGGATTGCAGCGATCATGACGATGCCATGTACCCCCATGATGTGGTTATAGGCGTCCGGTGTGAGAACCTGCATGCCGGGGCTGGAAAGCTCCACCCGCATCAGCAGAGCCAGCAAACCCGCCACAACGATAAGGAGCAGGCTTGTCACCATGTACTGGACGCCGATCACCTTGTGGCTGGGGTCAAAGTTAAAGTAACGAGCCCAGCGGGGTGTGTCATAGCCTGGGTGGTGAGGATCGCCGGATTCCTGGCCCTGGCCCCATCGCCACCAATCGGTGAAGGCCCCCACGCCGGCCAGAAAGGCCACCACTCCGAAGATAGCTCCCACGGTCGTCACCGGTCCTGGCTCCCAGGCGATCCGGTCCAGCCGGACCCGCACCCCCATGGTCAACAGCATGCCCACGCCGGTACCGGCCGCCCCCGTCACGAGGCCACGGACGAGCCCCAGGGAAAGGGCTCGCATCACAGCGCCGGTGACGGTTATCCCCGCACGCCGACCCCAGGCCCAAAGAGTGGCCAGAACGATGACCCCCACCAGCGCGAACAACACTGTCAGAAACAGGCTGGTCTGGGTGTGGTCCATGTTGTTACCTCCTCATCCTGCAGCCTACCGCAGGCTCTTGATGTACTCAACGATGGCCTGAATTTGCTCCTGGCTGAGTTGTTCCTGGTAGTTTTTCGGCATCACATCCGGGAATCCCTGTACGATTTGGGCGCCCGGATCCACGATCGAGCGGCGCAGATAATCCTCATCGGCCACGGGGGTAGAGCCGTCCTGGAGCGGCACCTCGCTGCTGAACAGCCCCTTCCAGGTCGGCCCCACCAGGGTGCTGCCGTCGGAGGAATGACAGGCTGTACACCCCGATTGCTGGGCGTATTGCTTGCCAACCTCAGCCGGGGCGGAGGTCGGCACTTCTAGCCCTGCTGGCAGTCTCTGTACCCCTGCTTGAGCTCCGGACATTTGGGTCTTCACCCACTGCTGGAAGGTAGACCCCTCCACCACTTTAACAGGAGCCTGCATGTAGGCGTGCCCCGTGCCGCACATCTCCGCACAGCGCACCTTAAATTCTCCCACTTTCGTGGGGGTGATCCGGATCAGGTTCTCCCTCCCCGGGATGGTGTCCATCTTCAGCCGGAACTCAGGCACATAGAAAGAATGGATCACGTCAGTCGCGTGGAGCCGAAAGAGCACTGGCTGGTTGACCGGTAACACCAGCTCTGAGCTGATGATCCCTAACTCGGGGTACTCGAACTGCCATGCCCACCGGAACCCGGTGACCCGCACTTCCATCTCCTGTTCCGTGCCGGAAGGGGCAGAGATGTCGAACAGCACGCTCGCGCTGTAGCCCGATATGCCCAGCACGATGATGAGCGGCACCACCGTCCAGGCAATCTCCAGCGACGTGGACCCTTCGACGGGTGTCGCATCTTCCGTGTCCCCTGGTTGTCGGCGAAAAGCCACCAGGCTGTAGACGAAGAACACTATGACCAGAGCAAAGATGACCGAGGCAATGATGAAGAGTAACCGGATCAGGGCATCAATCGGTTGACCCTGGCGGCTGGCCAGTAGCGGAGTCAGGTCAACGCGCTGAAACACCGCCACCAGCAGGAATGAGATGACAACGGTGAACAGGATCGGAGTTACCAGCCTTTTCATGCTGCTTCCTCCCTCCATAAAGGGCTCTTGATCGTCGAAGGTCTCCCCTGGCCTGTCGGCCAGGACAGGCTGACCGAGGCGAAAGAGCTTGGTCGGGAGACCTTCGTCCATCGCAGGTGCCCGTTTCCAGTACAGCTATCCACCATGAGGCAATTCCTCGCGTTATCCAGGCAAGCGAACTTCTAGTGATATTTTATATAAAAATCCCCTTCCTGGCAAAATACGGAAGTGGCGTTTCATAGAAACAAAAAGGGCGAGGCTGGAAACCTCGCCCAAAAACCTGGTGCTACAGCGGCATCACTTGACGGCGAACGCTACCTGGAGCTGAGTTTGGATGCTCAGTTCACCTGGTGAGATGGGGACGCTGCCCCCGAAGCCTCGTACCTCAGCCGCAAAAGCCACGATGGGGTAGGAGCCGCCGATAATCTCACTGACGCTCACCACATCGCCCAGCGTCACGCCGGCCAGCTTAGCCAGTTCGGCCGCCTTGGCCCGGGCATTGGCCATAGCCTTGGCCCGCGCCTCTGACTCCGCCGCGCTGGAATCCTCCAGACCGAAGCTCACTCCCCAGATGCTATTGGCACCCGCCTCAACGGCGGCATCCAGGATAGCGCCTATGTTATCCAAATCACGGATTACGACCTCGACCATGTTGGACACCCGATAACGACCCTGGGGCTCGGTCGTAGCACTCCCCTTGATGCCAGGCTCCATCATTATTGGCATGTTCTGCTCAAAGTTGATGCTATAGTTGGACGTCTGGATGTCCTTCTCGGCAACGCCGACCTTCAGCAACGCGGCCTGCACGGCCATCATCTGTTCCCGGTTCTTGGTTGTAGCCTCCTTCACGGTCGGCGCGAACACTTCCACGCCGATTTGAGCCCTGGCCACGTCCGGTTTCACGTTGACCTTCCCCTGACCGACCACTGTGATCGTCCGGCTGACCTCACCAGAGGGGATGGCCTGGGGGTGTGTAAAGGCCAGCCCACCCAGCGCGGCGCCTACCAGCACGATGATCAGCAGCAAACTCAAACCAACTTTGCGTGACATAATCTCTTACCTCCAGATAGATGGAGCTCTCTCAGAAAGTCTTTTGTCTCCCACAACACTACAGCGAATTTCCGAGGAGTCTCGTGGGTTCCCTGTGCTCAGGGTCACTTCTCAGACGATGGGGGCCTGTTCAAGGTTCCTGGCGTCGAAGTGTCGGATGTCTCCTACCTTGCCCTGGTCAACAAGCTGCTTAGCGAGAGCGATGGCAAGGACGCGGCGGTAATTAAATGCCACCATGTGACAGACGCCGGACTCACGCGCCGCGTCGAGCATGCGGCGCGCCTGCTGGCGTCCACCGCTGCACCGGGCCTTCTTTGCACACCAGCCAGCCGTCTTGCTCGCACGTGCCACAGATACCCATCGCGCAGCGCATCTTATTCTCCCAACTAAGCTGGCAGGGCAGTCGCTCCGCTTGACACAGTTGCAGGATCGCCTCCAACATGGGCCTTGGCCCGCAGGCGTACACCTCGTCCACCGCCCCCTGCGCCAACGCCTGGCGAATGCCATCCGTTGCCAGCCCACGCACCCCGGCCGAGCCGTCGTCCGTGGTCGTGATCACCGGGCAGCCCAGGCTGGTGAAGCGATCCACGAACAATAAATCGGCGGCGGTGCGGGCACCGATCACGGCCGTCACCTGGCGACCAGCAGCGATGGCCTCCCGCGCTACGAACAGCATGGGAGCCACCCCATAGCCGCCGCCTACGCACAGGAGATGCTGGTCGCGTACTTCGAACCCGTTGCCATATGGCCCGCGCATCCAGACTCGGTCACCAACCTCAAGCTGATGAAGCGCACTCGTGAACGGCCCCACCCGCGCCACAGTGAAAGACACCGGATCGCCTGCGATCAGGCTAAAGGGCCGCTCTTCCACGCCAGGCAGCCAGACCATCACGAACTGGCCCGGCCGTGCGTCCAGATACCGGTCCAGCACAAAAGTACGGGTGCGATAGTTCTCTGTCCATGTCTCCATGATATGAGCCACTTGTGGCAGATCGGGCTGAAAACGGCCTTCGTCGCCTCTCATGACTCCCCCATCCCCTAACCCCCTAACCACCCAACCCTCTAACCACCTAACCACCCAACCCCCTAACCACCCAACCATCCCAATCAAGAGACCGGCCTGTGTGCTAACCCCACCATGTCGGCGACGCGGGCGTAGCCGTGGCTGGCCATAAAACTCATCATCTCCCCAGCCATCTGGCCCAGCGCGTCCACCCCGCCCCAAAAAACGGCGGAGCCCACCCCCACCGCTCGCGC
>DAOUAJ010000192.1:0-4308 GCA_034433615.1 Anaerolineae bacterium
CCCTGTCCCCCTGTCCCCCTGTCCCCCTGTCTCCTCTGCTCCTCTGCTCCCCTGCACAGAAGGCTCCCTAGCTCCCTCACCCAGAGCAGCCAGCACACGTTCACCCACCAGGTGGCCGTCCCCTGCTCCTAACGTCAGCAAGACGTCACCGGGTTGCAATTCCTCCAGCAAGACCTTTACGGCGTCATCCAACCCGCCAACGTAACGCGTATCCGGGTGTACCCGGCTTATCCCTTCTGCCAATTGTGAGGCATGCACACCCAGCGCATCTCGTTCACGAGCAGCGTAGATGTCTACCACCAGGACATGGTGAGCATCGGTGAAGCATCCTGCAAACGACGGCAACAGCGCCTGCGTGCGGCTATAGGTGTGGGGTTGAAAGACAGCCCAGATTGCCCGACCGGGGTAACGTTGCCGGGCTGCGGCGAGGGTGGCCCGTACCTCGCTGGGATGATGAGCGTAATCGTCAACGACGATTATACCATGCTCCATCCCCTTGAACTCGAAGCGACGACGCACCCCTGTAAAATTATTAAGGTGGCCGGTCGCTATCTCCGGGTTCACGTTCAGATGGCAAACCACTGCCAGCGCGGCCAGGGCATTGCTGACATTGTGCCAGCCCGGGATGCGCAGATGTAACCTGGTCACTAGCGCGCCATTGTACCATACCTGGCAATTGGTCCCGCCGTCAGCGTTTGTCTGCAGATCGCGAGCCTGCCAATCCGCATCGGTTCTCAGCCCATACATCACAGCCGGTCGCCCTGCTGCCTGCCGGGTTACAGCCAGATGCCGGGCCCCTGGATCGTCTGCACATGCCACCAGCAACCCATCTTCCGGCAACCGGTCAACAAATGCCTGGAAGGCGTCAGCAAACTCGGTGAACGTGGGATAACAGTCCACGTGGTCCCATTCCACATTGGTGACCACCGCCACCTGTGGGCTTAACCCTAAAAACATACGGTCATATTCATCCGCTTCAATTACGAAGGGCAACCCGCTGCCGGCGCGAGCGTTGCACTCCATCTCAGGCAGCATCCCACCGACGATGAACCCCGGATCATGGCCAGCGGCCAGGAGCGTAGTGGCGATCATGGCGGTGGTGGTGGTCTTGCCGTGGGTGCCGGCGACAGCGATCCCAAGGTGGCCACGCATCAGCGCCCCCAGGAATTGAGCGCGCTTAACGACAGGGATGCCTGCCGCTACGGCAGATTGTAGCTCCGGGTTATCGGACCTGATTGCCGAAGAGATCAGCACCAGATCGGCCCCCGCGGCCTGTCCGGCCGCCTGTCCGATGTACACTGTAGCTCCGGCCGCTGCCAGGGCCTCCGTGACCCGCGTCCGCGCCAGGTCGCTGCCGGAGACGTGATACCCCTGCTCCAAAAGGACAGTGGCGATGGCGGAAAGTCCCGCTCCGCCGATCCCAATGAGATGGATATGGGCATCAGGGTGGGCCAGGATCGCAGCCACAGTGGTGGGCGCAGCCAGGGGGATCTCCGGTAAATCGTTCATTTGCGTATCCTGAGCAGTATCAAGATCGAGATAAGGCCGATAAGTACGGTTTGATTCAGGATGCGCGGTGGCAGATATTTCACCATTTCCTGGGCTAACGGCGTCAGCGGCAACTGGAGCAAGCCCCAGCGCTCGAGCGGGTAGTTGTACTCATCCAGATAATGCCAGATGGTCCCGGTGACCAGATAACCATTGACCAGGCCATTGGCGATGCTGATAAGAGAGCCAACGCGCCCCCTGGCAGGCTTGCCCGGAAAGGAGAACGTCTCTCCGGCATAGGAAGCAAACACTACAGCGAGAAAGAGGCCGGTGTAAATCAGGAATTGCGTGATGTCACTGTTGGGCTGTTGTAATATCCGGAACCCCAAAATGGGGCCTAACTGGGTGTCGAGAAATGTGACCATCGGTTCACCGAACTGCTTCAGAACAAGAAGGGCCACGAAGATCACGGCAGTAACGCCCAGTTCGCGTGGATAACCTCGCGCCGCTCCAAGCATACCAAAAATCGCAATCAAAGTAATCCACAGGATCTCAATGGGGCTCATCAGAGTTTCCTCACCCTTGCCCACCCCCCTTTTTTTCAGGTTGGATGGAACGCACCACCAGGATCAGAATCACTCCCAGGGCCGCCAGAGCCATATATGAGCCATACTCGTCCAGGAACCCGCGCACGGGTGTGGTGGCAGCTCTGACCTGCGCGCTGCTGACGACTGGCGTACGGCCAGTGAGAACATCAAGCGGGTCTGGAACTATTGGCAGCCGGGAAAGGAAGAGGCGAATCACCAGATAGCCGTTGATGAGCCCCAACAACCCTCCCAGGAATGAGGCCTTGCCTACGAACGGCCTCAGACGACCTATCACAATGTACGCCAGGACGACAGCCGCCACGGTTACTGCCACTGAAAAGTGCGGCTGGAAATCTTGTGAGATCAAGGGCGGCGCCTTGCGGACTGCAGCAAAGACTGCACCAGGGTCATCGGCGCCCAACCCGCCTTTGAAGGCAAACAAGAGAGCCCGGTACAGCTTGTTGATCCAATCAACCAGCAAGTCACCCCTGCGGTTCATCAAGATCTGCGTACCCAGAATCAACGCCAGCGTGCCCAGCTCAGCCCTGACGCCGCGCTTGAAGCCGATCCATCCAAAGATCAGCAGGAGCGCGCCTAACACGATGAGTTTTTCTGGGTCATTCACCGTCCATCCCTCATCATGTCCATCATCAGGTTGACCATCCGTTGCGCGGCATCAGGTTGTGCCAGGGCACGAGCAGCCTGAGCCATGCGCTGGCGAGTGGGGACATCTTCCAGGAGTGCCAACACAGTGGGCAACAGGTCTCGGTCCAGAGCCTCATCCTCCACCACGCGGGCAACCCCGCGTTCGGCCAGAAAGGTGGCGTTGACGCGCTGATGGCGGCCTGCGTGAGGGTACGGCACCAGCACGGCTGGCACCCCGACGGCCGGCAGCTCTCCCAGATTGGATGCACCAGCCCGGTTCACGATCAGGTCCGCGGCCGCCAGGGCGTCTGCCATCTCCTCATGCAGGTAGGCGTAGAGATGGTAACGGTTTCGCAACATTGGGGACAGATTCTCCCCCTCTCGCTGAACCCACGGCCAGTCCAAATGCCCGGCGATGTGGATGACCTGTGTTCGCGCCAGCAGACGGGGCAACGCCGCGCACACAGCCCGGTTGATGCTGCGCGCCCCGTGGCTACCTCCCATCACCAACAGCACCGGGTCTCTCTCTTGAAGGCCCAGGCGACGCCGGGCGCCCGCCCGATCAGCGGCAGCCGCTACCAACTCAGCCCGTGCGGGATAGCCGGTCACCACGGCCTTGCCCGGAAAATATGCCGCAGCCGGTTCAAAGGAGACCGCCACCTTCTGCGCCAGCCGGCTCAGCCAGCGGATAGCCAGCCCAGGGGTCAAGTCTGGCAGGTAAATCAGCAGCGGAATCCCGGCATGCCGCGCGGCGATGGCAACAGGTACCGCTACGTAAGCGCCGGTGATGCAAACGATGTCCGGCTGAAAATCGTGCATCAGGCGATGGGCCTGCCGCACCCCCCGCCGGATGCGCCACACATTGGCGGCCACAATCCACGGCGCTCGCCCACGCAATTGGCCACTTTCCACGGCCGCGAACGGCAAACTGGCCCGTTGGACCAGCTCCTCTTCCACGCCACCGGGGCTGCCCACATACAGAATGTGATGCGGCTCAGGTGCGGGGGGTACGGGAGTGGCTCCCCCGTCTGACCGGGCGTCGGCCAAGAGGGCGCGAACGATTGCTAAGTTCGGATAGACGTGGCCGCCGGTCCCCCCGCCCGAAAGCAAAACTCGCACCTTTCTCCTCCGGTTGACGCGTGCCGCGGGACACGCTTAACAACAACCCAATCCCTATCATGGCCGTTACCAGTGAAGAGCCCCCGTAACTGATAAACGGCAGAGGCATTCCGGTGAACGGAATCACGGCTGTGATGACACCAATGTTGATGATCGCCTGGAACACCAGCCAGAAGGTGATGCCGGACGCCAGCAAGGTACCGAAGTTATCGTCGGCGTGCAGGGCGATGCGGAATCCCCGGTACATCAGCCCGGCGAACAATCCAACAATCAGCAGCGTCCCAATCAGCCCTACATCGCGCCCGACAATGGCCAGGATAGCATCACTCCAACCTATGGGAATGTAGACGTTGGGATCCAGTTGGGAAGCACCCGGTCCACCCCGGCCTATCACCCCCCCCTGCGCCAGTAACATCACCGCCAAACGAGCATGATCGCTTCCCCCTTGCATCGGATCCCGCATGAACTC
>DAOUAJ010000193.1:0-5935 GCA_034433615.1 Anaerolineae bacterium
CCTCATAGCCCCTTTACGGGGCTTCTCAGGGCTTTCCCAAAGTCCATTGGGAACTGCTCAGGAGCATCTGGGAAACCCACTCAGAGCAAGAGAATGCTACTTTGGGAGAGCCCTCCGGGACCTCTCATCTGCCCTTAACAACTGGCCCAATTTGTGGCATAATGTCCCCAATTCGCGCCGGCCGGGCAAGGGGCACGCTCCGGCCAGCCATCCTCGGAGGTACCCATGAGCGAATTGATGATGGGCAAGGTGCGCGGCCTGCAGGCCACCTCCTCCGCCCGCGGCGTGTTCACCATCCTGGCGCAGGACCATCGCGACTCGCTGCGCCGTTTTATCAACCCGACTAACCCCGACACCGTCACTGATGAGCAGATGACGGCCTGGAAGCGCCGAATCGTGGGCGCGCTGGGGCCTCACGCCAGCGCCGTGCTCCTCGACCCCCAGTACGGCGCAGCCCAGTGCATCGCCTCGGGCGACCTGCCCGGCCACGTCGGGCTGCTGGTCTCGTTGGAGGAGACGAGGTACGAAGGCGACCCCCTGGCGCGGCGATCGCGTCTGGTCGAGGGATGGTCCGTGGCCAAGGCTAAGCGCATGGGCGCTTCCGCCTGCAAGTTGCTGGTGCACTACCACCCCGATGCCAGCAATGAGACGGCGCAGCGGGTGCTGGTGGAGGAGGTGGCGGCTGAGTGTCGCCGGTACGACATCCCCCTCTTCCTGGAGCCGGTCTCGTTCAGCGTTCAGCCTGGGGTAAGCAAGGATTCAGAGGCGTTCGCCCGCGGCCGACGACGGGTGGTGGTAGAGACGGCCCGCCGGCTGTCGGGCCTGGGCATTGACGTGCTCAAGGCCGAGTTCCCGGTGGATCCTCTGCGGGAGAAGGACGAACGGATCTGGTGGGAGGCGTGCCGCGAGTTGACCGAGGCGTCGGCAGTGCCGTGGACCTTGCTCAGCGCAGCCGTGCCTTATGACGTGTTCGAGCGCATGGTGACGGTAGCATGCGAGGCCGGCGCCTCCGGCTTCATCGGCGGGCGGGCCATCTGGGCCGACGCCTTCCGCGTCCCGGAGGCCGAGGTAGGACAGGCGCTACAGCAGGCGGCCGGTCGCCTGGCGCGTCTGAGCGCCCTGGCCGACGAAAAGGGAACGCCCTGGACCCGGCGACATCCGCTGGCGCAGGGCATCCTGGCTCAGGCACAGGCGGGCTGGCACACAACCTATCGCGAGGCATGATGCAACATGTCAGTTTCAACCCCGATGCAGAAAAGCCCGCTCGCCTGGTCCCGGCTTATCGGTTGATACCCATTCCTGCATAGCATAGCTGCTTGCATCCTGTATCCTGTATCCTGCATTCTGTTCGCGCGGAGGAGACTTGATGAAAGCCCTGGTCTACACGGCTCCCTATCATGTGGAGCTACAAGAGTTGCCACAGCCGCAGCCGGGGCCAAGCGAGATCTTGATCAAGGTGGCCGCGGCCGGCATCTGCGGCTCGGACGTGCATGGCTTTCGCGGGCGCAGCGCGCGCCGCAAGCCGCCGCTGGTGATGGGGCACGAGTTCACCGGCCACGTGGTTGCCCTCGGCCCTGGCGTGGAGGACTTGCCCCTGGGCCAGCGCGTGGTGGTCAACCCCATCCTGCCATGCGGCGTCTGCGAGTGGTGTCTTTCCGGCCGTACCCAGATTTGCCCATACCGCAAGCTGATCGGCATGGACCGGCCAGGCGCCTTTGCTGAGTACGTGGTCGTGCCCCGGCGGGCGGCATTCCCTCTGCCCAATGGAATGAGCCCGACGTTAGGTACCATGGCCGAGGCGCTGGCCAACGCTGTCCACATCATCCAACACAGCGCGGCGGGCCTGATGCGCGGCGTGGCCGTGGTCGGCGCGGGCACGCAGGGGTTACTGGCCCTGCAGATGGCCCGGCTGGCCGGCATTTCCCCGCGCATCATCACCGATGTGGAACCGTACCGGCTGGAGGTGGCCCAGCGCCTGGGCGCAGACCTGGCGATCAACGCTCGCGAGCAGGACCCGGTCCAGGCCGTGTCGGAGTTCACCGGCGGGCGCGGCGTTGACCTGGTGATCGAGGCGGTGGGCGTCAACGCCACGCGACAACAGGCCGTCGCCATGGCCGCGCCGGGGGGGCGCATTGTCCTCTTGGGGTTGCACGAGGTCAAGTCTGAGCTGGATTGCCAGGCCATCGTCACCCGTGAACTCACCGTGCGCGGCTCTTACGCCTACTCGTCCTATGACTTCTTGACGGCGCTGGACCTGCTGGCCAGCGAGCGGGTGGAGGTCCGCTCCTGGCTGGACGAGGCGCCGCTGGCGGAAGGACAGCGGGTTTTTGAGGCGCTGGCCGATCACCCCGGCCGGCTGATCAAGGTGGTGTTGATCCCATGAACAGGTCAGTCCCATGCCGCGGGCGGCGCCACGGCCGATGAAAAGCAGTCAGCCGTCAGCGGTTAGCTGTTAGCTTTTAGCCCATAGTCTTCTGAGAGGCGAAGACCACAAGTGCGGGCCACAAGCAGCCGTCAGCCTCCAGCCAAAGTGGCTAATCGCTAATCGCTGATCGCTAATCGCTGACTGCTATTTTCAGGACAGAGAATGGCTCGGGCGGGAGACCGGCCCGATCGCGTAGTGGGAAGAGGGCATGAGACCATACGACGTGCTGGTGATCGGTGAGATTAATGTGGATCTGATCCTGCGTGCCCCTGAGATCGTGCCCGTCTTCGGGCAGGAGAAGCTGGTCGAGGACAGCGAACTAACGATGGGTAGTTCATCGGTGATCGCCGCCTGTGGCATGGCCCGGCTGGGGCTGCGCACGGCCTTCTGCGGCCGTGTGGGGGACGACGAGTTCGGACGCTTCATGCTGCGGGAGATGGCTGCCCGCGGCGTGGACGTGTCGCCGGTGATTGTAGATCCCCGCGTCAAGACGGGGATCACCGTCAGTCTCTCGACGCCCCGTGACCGTGCTATGCTGACGCACCTGGGCGGCTCCATTGACGGGTTGGAGATTAGCGATGTACCCCTCAGTCTGCTGGGGCAGGTGCGGCACGTGCACATGGGCAGCTTTTTCCTGCACACCCGGCTGCAACCGGCGCTGGCGGACCTCTTCGCCCAGGCTCACGCCTGCGGCGCTACCACCTCGCTGGACGTAGGGTGGGACGTGCATGAGCGGTGGGACGGCGGGCTATGGAACGTGTTGACGCACACCGACGTTTTCCTGCCCAACGAGACGGAAGCGGCTCACATCACCGGGCTCGACGACGTGGAGGCGGCCATGGCGCGGCTGGCGGAGTGCGCGTCCACGGTCGCGGTAAAGCTAGGGGCCCAGGGAGCCATCGCTCGCCGCGGGGAGGAGGTAGCGCGGGCGGCCGCGCTGCCGGTGACCGTGGTGGATACTACCGGCGCGGGCGATTCATTCAACGCCGGCTTCGTCTACGGCTTTCTGAGCGGCTGGCCGTTAGCGGCAGCGTTGCACATGGGGACAGCCTGCGGATCGCTATCCACGCAGAAGCCCGGCGGCACAGCCGGACAGCCCACCCTGGACGAGGTGCTAACTGCCCTGCGAGCGAGCGGAGTGGACTTGCCTGTACTGTTCAGGGGTGGCTTGGAGGGGTCTCTCCCTTCAAAAAAGCTTTCATTTTAGCCCTTTGCCTGCCTTGCTCAGCTCAAGTCCGCTGGATCAGGTTGAGAACAGGCAGGCAAAAAGCGAAAGGGGATCCTTCGGAGGGAAAGTTCATGCAATGGGAACAACTGACCGGAGGGGAGTTTGAGGCAGCGGTAGCTAAAGCCCAGGGTGTCTGCGTTATCGCCATCGGCGTCATCGAATATCACGGGCCGCATCTGCCCCTGGGTACCGACATGTTCACGGTCCACGCTATCGCCTGCGAGGCGGCGCGGCGGGAGCCGGTCATCGTCTACCCCGCTTACTACTTCGGCGTGAACACGGAGACCAAACACTTTCCTGGCGGCATCGTCCTCAAAGATCATCTGCTGTTCGAGCTGCTGGACAACGTGTGCGATGAAATCAGCCGTAACGGGCTCAAAAAGATCGTTCTGGTTAACGGGCATGGCGGCAACCGTTTCTTCCTGCCGCTGTTCGTCCAGCTCGCGCTGGACAAAGGCAAGGATTACACCCTTTACTACGTGCGTGACATCAGCGCCCCCGAGCTTCGTCGTCAGGTGCTGGAAACCGAGGTGCACGGTCATGCCTGCGAGTGCGAGACGAGTATGGCGCTCCACATCAATCCACAGTTCGTGAAGATGGAGGCGCTGGACCCAGAGCGCTGGTGGTCATCTCAGGAACAACTTAAGGGGATCAGCGAACAATTGTACACCCCGGCGGACTGGTTCGGCCAATTCCCCGAGCATTGCGCGGGCGACCCGCGGCCGGCCACAGCCGAGAAGGGTAAGGCACTGTTCGAGGCAGCCGTGGCCAGTCTGACCGAGATCTTGAAAGCGGTCAAGGCGGATCAATCGGCGCCAGGCGTCTATGCTGCCTTCAACCGGCGCATCTACCGTCGCTGAGCGAGCAAGACTATGACCGAGCGCGAACGATTTCGCGAGACTCTACTCTTCGGCCGGCCGGACAAGATTCCCCTGCAGCCTGGAGGCCCGCGCGAATCCACCCTGGCCACCTGGCGCCAGCAAGGGCTGCCCAAGGGGGTTGACTGGTACGACCATCTCATGGAGGTCCTGGGCATCCCGCACAACTCTACCCGGTCATCCGTGGATCTGGGCGTCTCCTTCAAGATGATCCCCACCTTCGAGGAGAAGGTGCTCGAGCACCGGGACGGCCATTACGTCGTCCAGGACTGGATGGGGGCTATCACTGAGATCTCCGACCGGTACGACTACACTTACATCCGTTCCCCCAAGGACTTCGTTACTCGCAAGTGGCATCGCTTTCCGGTACAGAGCCGTCGAGATTGGGAGGAGCGGATGCGGTGGCGCTACGACCCGCGCCATCCGGAGCGATTTCCCGCCGACTTCGACGAGCGCTGCCGTCTGTTACAGAACCGGGACCACGTGCTCCAGATCAGCATCAACGGCCCCTTCTGGCAACTGCGCGAGTGGCTGGGGTTCGAGGGCCTGTGCATGCTCTTAGTGGACGACCCCGATTTTGCTCAGGAGTTGATTGATTTCTGGGCCGATTTTGTCCTGGAGACCCTGGAACCGATCCTGGAGCGGGTGGAACTGGATGGCGTCGTGATCTCAGAGGACATGGCTTACAAAGCACACAGCATGATCTCCCCGGCCATGGTCCGGCGCTTCCTGTTGCCGACATACCAAAAATGGGTACAGGCGATTAAGGCTAGCGGCTGCCCTGTCGTCAACATGGACTCGGACGGCTACGTCGCCGAGTTGATCCCTGTCTGGATCGAGGCGGGGATCAACTGCTGTACCCCTGTCGAGGTGGCGGCCGGGAACGACATCGTCGCCTACCGACGCCGCTTCGGCAGGCGGATGGCGTATGTCGGTGGGATTGACAAGCGGGCGCTGGCGGCTGGTGGCCAGGCGATGTGGGCCGAGGTGATGCGGGTGGTGCCGCCGTTGCTGGAGGAGGGCGGCTTCATCCCTGGCTGTGATCACGGGGTGCCACCGGACATCTCCTGGCCAAATTTCGTGGAGTATACCCGGCTTCTAGCCCAGTTGACGGGGTGGCTGTAAAGGGTAACGGGGGATATCGCTAATCGCTAATCACTGACTGCTATTTTCAGGATAATTCTCCATGAACTTGCGTTCACCAACGTTCGGATGAAAATGCTGGTGAACGTAGGACAAATTTCAAATTTGTCCTACATTTTCAGAGCTCTAGTTTCCGCTAAATCAGGCTGGGCAAGCGCATTGCCCAAGTAACGGCTAATGCTCCGAGAAGCGAGGGGGCGTTTCTCGGAGACGGTAAAGCGAAGAGAAAACCGGTTACAGAGCCGTTTTCAGGCGGTGGCC
>DAOUAJ010000194.1:0-13496 GCA_034433615.1 Anaerolineae bacterium
AGCAGGTGCTCAGTGGGGAGCCTCTGGAAAGCATCAGGGGGGTCGGACAGGCCATCGAATACCGCATGACACGGCGGGACGGACAGATCGTCTGGGTCCAGACCAGAGCCTGGCCCATCAGAGATGCTCAGGGGAAGATTGTCGGCTTCAGCGGGATCACGCGCGAGGTCACCGAGCGCAGGCAGGCGGAAGAGGCGCTGCGACAAAGTGAAGAGCAGTTCCGGAAGGTGACTGAGGGTGCCCTGGTCGGGGTGTATATCATTCAAGATGGCAAGTTTCGCTATGTCAACCCTGCCTTGTCACAAATGTTCAAGTATGCGCCCAATGAGATCATAGACCGATTGGGGCCGCTGGAGCTGACCCATCCCGATGACCGGGTCACAGTCGCCGAGAACATCCGTCGCCGCCTGCAAGGCGAGGTGGAATCAATACACTATACGTTTCGTGGACTTTGTAAAGATGGCGCGGTGATCCATTGTGAAGTGCTGGGGGCACGGAGTGAATACCAGGGCCGCCCAGCCATCATTGGCACAATCCTGAACATCACCGAGCGGATGCGGACTGAACAGGCGCTGCGCGAGAGCGAGGAGCGATTCGCCCTGGCCGTGCAAGGCGCGAACGATGGGATATGGGACTGGGATCTCAGGACTAATGCGCTCTACTGGTCTCCACGCATGAAGGAGTTGCTCGGATATGCTGAAAATGAGCTCGACGTTGACTTCCATACGTTTGAGTCATTTCTGCACCCTGACGACGTGGAGCCCACAAAGGCAGCCATAGAAGCCCACCTGAGAGAACGAGTGCCCTTCAACGTAGAGCAGCGGTTGCGCACCAAATCGGGCGAGTACCGTTGGTTCAATGCCCGGGGCCAGGCGCTCTGGGATGAGGACGAGCGGCCCATACGCATGGTCGGTTCCACCACCGACATCACCGAGCGCAAGCGCGCGGAAGAAGCGCTGCGGCTCAGAATGGAGCAATTGACCGCCCTGAGCCGGGCGTCTCAGGTTGTGACCGCCTCCCTCGATCTCGACCAGGTGCTGGCCGAGATCGTGTCCCTGGCCAGCAAGGTGGTGGCCTCGGATTACGTCAGTGTGGCGCTGGTGGACGAAGCGGGCCACATGAGCCGGAGCGCCGAAAACCCGCCGGGCATACCGGCCCTGGAGTACCGCGCTCGGGACGAGGGCTTCACCAGTTGGATTGTCCGCTCGCGTCGGGCGGTAGTCGTGGATGAGATCGGTGAGGATGGTGTCGTGAGCCCCGACCCAGGTGAGGGAGCGCCGCGTACTGCCAATCCATACCTCGTGGAAGCTGGCGTCAAGTCGTTCGTCGGCCTGCCCCTGATGGTCAGGGATCGCCTGCTGGGCGTGCTCTACCTGCACAGCCTGCGCCCCGGCGCCTTTCGCGATCAACTGCCTTTGCTGACCACCTTTGCCAACCAGGCGGCTATCGCCATCGAGAACGCCCGGCTGTACTCTTCCTTACGGGAGATCAACGCGCGACTGCGGGAAGCGTTGCAGGCCAAGGACGAGATGATCCAAAACGTCTCTCACGAGCTGCGCACCCCGTTGGCCCTCATCCACGGGTATGTTCAATTGATGAAAGACGGTGTCCTGGGATCGCTGACGGCCGAGCAGGAAGGGGCTGTGAAGGTCATGTACCGGCAAGGGGAACGGCTCGCCTTCATGATAGACCGGCTGCTGATGCTGCAGAGGATCGGCTCCGATGTGCTTCAGCGGGTCACCCTGGACCTGGACCTATGGCTGCAGCAGACGGTGCAGCCCTGGGAGGTGCGGGTGGCCGGGACCGGAATCCAGCTCCGGCTGGAGGTATCCTCCCCCTTGCCCCCCCTCCAGGCAGATCCGAACTTTCTGGGGCACGTCGTCGAGAACCTCTTGGACAATGCCGTCAAGTTCAGCCCGGACGGTGGGATGGTGCAGGTTCGCACCTGGGCGGAGAGGGATCAGGTTATCATCGCGGTCTCAGACCAGGGAATTGGCATCCCGCCGGACAAGGTGGAGCGGGTGTTTGAGCGGTTCTACCAGGTGGATGGAAGCATGAGCCGTCGCTTCGGCGGGATGGGGATCGGGCTGGCGTTGTGCAAGGCCATCGTAGAGGCGCACGGGGGGTGGATCTGGGTCGAGAGCGAAGGGGAAGGGCGAGGGAGCACGTTCTACGTGGCGTTACCGGCAGAGGCGACACGGTGAGGGGGAGAGGAGGAGAGGGGGAGGCGCGGAGATACGGAGAATCACCGCGTTCCCGCGTCACCGTATCTCCATGTCCCCGCGTCATCTGATCGTCCACTGCTCCGGGTGGGTCATCATGTTAACCAGTTTACCCAGAATATGGTCATACGCGGCCTCGAGTTCATCGGCAAGGGTGGAATCGAGATAGCCGCATTTGATAGCCAACTCAAGCCAGACCTGTGTTTCAGCAGCTTCGGCATCGGCGTCGCTCAGTTTGCTCACAAAAGCATTGGGATAGCGCCGCTTGCGCCATGCCTCAGCAATGTTACTGCATACAGAGCGGGAGGAACGGCGGATCTGATCGGTGAGTGAGTATTTCTCTTCTGTTGGGAAACGTTTGCTGAGTTCAAAGATACGCATGGCCGACCCTATCGCCAGTTGATATACGTCCAGCTCCCGAAAATGCCGGATATTCGACATGGACGCCTCCTCGTTCACGATACGGAGATGGTATGACACAATGGACCCTCGCATTTCTCACTCACCGCATACTCGCGTCCCTGCGTCCCCGCGTTCCCCTGTCTCCGCGTCCCCGCGTCCCCGCGTCTCCCCATCCCCCTGTCCCCCCGCGCCCGGCACCTACGCGCTGCTGATCCGGGTCGCCGAGCCCATCGAGATCACGCCCGGCCGGCTGGGTACGTTCCAACTCGACAGTGGGTGGTATGTGTACGTCGGCAGCGCCCTCGGCCCCGGCGGGCTGGCGGCGCGGGTGGGGCGTCACCTGCGGCCGGCCGGCGAGAAGCGACCCTGCTGGCACATTGACTATCTGACCGCGCAGGTCTCCGTGTCGCAAGTCGTGTGGGTAGTAGGGGACGAACGGAGAGAGTGCCAGTGGGCCAGGTGGCTGTTGGCGCTGCCGGGGGCGAGCGCGCCCATCCCCGGCTTTGGCGCATCAGATTGCGATTGCCCTGCTCACCTGATCCGGCTGGCAGACGCAGCGGCCGCAGTCCTGGCCACCTCGTAGCTCAGCTATTACAATTGCACATGGCTATTCCCCCCTGCTCCTTTGCCCCTCTGTACCCCCTCACTTCATGCGGGCTTCGAAATCCCTCACCGTGTCAAGGTTGCCTCCCCTTGTCAGGAGTGCTATAATCTCACTCGTCGTAAAGACAGCATAAGAAGGAGCCCATGACGCGGGTTTGCTTTGTCTTTCTGGATGGTGTGGGGTTAGGGCCGGCGGATGTAACCAATCCATTGGCTCGCGCGGACATGCCTACCATTCAATGCGTGCTGAGGCGACCTTTGGTGGATGGCTTCGCCGTGAAGACCTCGCACCTGCTGTTTCGCCCGATTGATGCCTGCCTGGGAGTGGCGGGCCTGCCCCAAAGCGCCACTGGCCAGACCACTCTCTTCACCGGCATCAACGCGGCCCAGGCCGTCGGCCGTCACCTCGCCGCGTTCCCCACGACTGCGCTGCGGGAGATCATCGCCAGCCACAGTCTCCTCAAGCGGGTGACCGAGATGGGAGGCCGTGCCACCTTCGCCAATGCTTACTCGCCCCAGTATTGGGATCTGGTGAAGGCGCGGCGGCTGCGCCATTCGGCTACCACGTGGGTCAACATGGCCGCCGACCTGCCGTTCCGTGATTTGCAGGACCTTGCTCACGGCCGGGCCCTTTACTGGGACATCACGCACTGGGTCAAGCGCCAGCGTAATGGTCACGACATCCCGCTGATCGAGCCAGAAGAGGCCGGATACCGACTGGCCGGCCTGGCCGCTGATCACGATCTGGTATTGTTCGAAAGCTTTTTACCCGACATGGTGGGACACCGCCGGCTGGACCTGGCACCGGAAGCGGCGATGACACTGATTGACCGCTTCCTGGCTGGCGTTCTGGCACATCTGCCAGGAGATGCCACGCTGTTGTTGACCAGCGATCACGGCAACATCGAGGACGCTCGAAGCAAAGTGCATACCCGTCATCCGGTGCCGCTACTGGCGATCGGGCCCGGTGCGATGGCTTTTCAGAACGTCGAAGCCATCACCGACGTGACTCCGGCGATCTTGCGCCTGTTAAATGGGGAGGGCCCAGCCCCATGACAGAAATTTCCTGCACCGTCAAGACGTGTCCCTTAAAGCCTTTGGAGAGTCCATGCGTCCACGCCTTGTCGCTGCACTCGTCATCACCTGCATCGCGCTGGTGCTGGTAACCTGTTCTCTGCACAGGAGACAGCCAGCGTCCACTCTTCCGTCAGCTCAAGGATATGGGCGGACGGTGATGGTCTTTCCTGATGAGGTAGGCGTGCCCATGCCATCACCATCGCCGTTGCCGTATTTGGTTCGCCCGATCTTACCCACCGTGCCGGCAGAACAGTTGCCAACACCTACGCCCCGGCGTGGCAATCCGCCCACCCCCGCTCCCAGTATCACCCGTATCCCACGCTCGATGCTGAACACTGAAAACCTGTTGATCCTCGGATCGGACCAGCGCAAGCCTGAGCAGCCGTGGCGGACAGATGTCATCATGGTGGTGGCCATTGATCGTGAAAACGAGCGGGTGGGGGTAGTCTCGATCCCGCGCGACCTTTGGGTTAATATTCCTGGGGTGGGATGGGAACGCATTAACACGGCCGATTTTTATGGCTCCCTGCGCCAGGATAAAGACAGCAAGCCCGGGAACGGCGTGGAGTTGCTGAAAAAGACGCTGCAACAGAACATGGGCATCCCGATCCACCACTACCTGCGGGTGGATTTTGACGTGTTCAAAGGTGCTGTGGATGCATTGGGGGGTATTACGGTGACTGTTGACTGCCCGCTGTGGGATCCGATCTGGAACAAGCCAGGGCAGCGGGGACGGCTGGAACCAGGCGAGTATTTCATGAGCGGTGACGATGCCCTCAGGTTCGTTCGCGCACGGCATACCGGCGGAGACCTGGATCGGGCCCGGCGACAGCAGCGTGTATTGCTGGCCATACGCGACCGGGCCTTAGAGATCAACCTGTGGCCGCGCATTCCGGCGCTCTATCGCGAGTTTCACGATAAAGTGCTCACTGACCTTGGCCCTTTGGAGATGATCGAATTGGTGCGCCTGGGGCTGCGCCTGCAGTCGGAAAACATTCATGGATTCGTCATCGGCCGGCCGATGGTGCGGGATTGGATCACTGGCGGCGGCGCGATGGTGTTGGTGCCCGACTACCAGCAAATCCGAAGAGCACTTGACGGGTTGTTCGATTCTCCTCCCCTTTCAGAGACCAATGACCACACCGGACACTGTCCTTGAGGCCTTATGAACATCCTTCGGTTCCCTTTCATCGGCTTGACAACAACCGTCCTGGTCCTCCTATTCATGGTTGCCTGTGCCTTGTGGCCGTCTGCTCCGCCCATCCTGCCGCAACTGCAACCCACGGCATCACCCACAAGTCCACCGCGTCCCATCCCGCGCGGGTTGGCACCGGTTCCCACGCCCACCCCACAGCCGTGGACGCAGACCGACAACTATCTCATCCTGGGTATAGATGAACGACCCGGGGATCAGAACTGGCGAACCGATACCATCATGGTAGCGGCTATAGATTGGGAGTGGCCCCGGGTGGGAATCGTCAGTATCCCCCGTGATCTGTATGTAGACATCCCCGGGAAGGGCGAGGCACGGATTAACACCGCTGATTTCTTCGGTGAGAGCAGCAAGTACCCCGGCGGTGGGCCCGCTTTGCTGCGCCGCGTCATCACACAGACGTTGGGCATCGACGCGCCGCACTATGTGCGCATCAACATGCAGGAATTCGTGAACCTTGTGGACGCCTTGGGGGGGGTCACGGTAACATTGGACTGCCCGTTGTATGAGGCTGCACCGGTCATTGATTCCGATGAACTGTTCGAATGGTCGTTGCCGGCAGGGGATGTCTGGCTAAATGGTATTAACGCACTGCGATTCGCCACCTTCCGCTACTATTCTAGCGACTTCGATCGGGCGCGCCGGCAACAGATGCTATTGTGGGCGCTGCGCGAACGCGCATTGCAGGTTAACGCTATCTCGCGCCTACCGGAGCTGTGGGTGGCTTTTCAGAAGACCATCCAGACCAACCTGGGGTTGCGTGACATCCTGTTGTTGGCCCAACTGGCTGTTCGACTCAAGCCAGAAGACGTGCACGGTCTGACGTTTGACTTCTCACTGGTCGAATCATTTACGACAGAACAGGGGGGGCGCGTGCTCCGAGTGCGTGATCCCGAGGCTCTGAAATCCTGGATAAACGGTGTATTCGAGGCTCGTCCGGTATGGGAGAGCCCTTACCCCCGGGGGCAGTGCCCTTCGCGGCCGACACCCCCGACTGCCACGCCTACCGTAGAAGGAGAGGGGGCGCCTGCGGCCGAGGGAGAATCAACGCCTGTTCCGGCAGGGGGAGGTTCGTGAGGATCCCGGTGGCCCGACTTAGATTGCGTTAGAAGTGAGCAATTGCTGATCTGAGGTACGCTGTGCTATACTCTTTTTGCCGGGTCAGAAACCTTGATCCCTCCAAAAGCCGAGCCGATGCGAAAAACTGCCTGTGCGAGGGTGCAAAGATGAAGCCCATTTCGATCATGTGGTCAGAGGGTGTGAGAGAGGATGAGGCCGCTCAAATGGTGTTCACTGTATACCAGATCGTGCTTTCACTCTTTCGGGTGGGCAGGCAAGGGCATCTTTTGCCGATCGCGCCGGAGATTCGTCCTTTCGGCACCTGGGTGATTCCGGCCGTGCCGCGCGGTGCTGCCTATTGGAGCACTCAATGGTACGTGGAGCGGTCGCTGGATCCCCAACTCAACCGAGTGCGCGGCGCAGACTTCCTGAGGCTAGTGCAACTGGAGCCATGGCAGACTCACGATCCACACTTCGACCTGGCATTGCTGGATTATGAGCTGGTGGCAGAAGAGAGCAGGACGGCGGAGACCCAAGTATTGGGACTGACATTGCCAGGCACGGCCACCGTCATCTCGGTCGCGCCTTTGCGCAACATTGTTGATCATGCTGAGCGACTGCTGGCATTGCGACGGCTGGTAGCACATCACCTGGGGCACCTGGTTCGAGTGCCCCGTCCGGACCGAACGGATGATGTGGACACCGCCGACCTGGAGCCCTTGCCTGACGGCCAGGGCAGGCCGCACTGTACAGCAGTATGCGCTATGCGCCATGCCGACCACGTGTTTGAGCTACTTCGTTACGCGCATGAGGAAGAGGAAGCGGGCGTCATCTACTGCCCGGCCTGTGAACGAGACCTGCGGCTGCAACTGGTCAGTGCCCAATTCAGCTTGAACTGATCTCCTCTTGAGGGTGCGCCTGAGCCAGCAAGCGCTCCAGTGGAATCTCCAACCGCACCAGGGAGCCGTTCGGCCTGTCAGGCCGCGGTGATATGAGGGCTAAACTGGCCCCTAATGACCTCGCTCGTTCGCGCATGCCGATTAAGCCGAGGCTGCCACGTTCCTCGTAGCCACGTTCAATTTCACTCACGTCAAATCCCCGACCGTCATCCTCAATCTCTACCACCAGTTTTTGAGTCTGTTCGTTCACCCGGATGCGCAGCCAGCAGTTCGTAGCCTGAGCGTGCTTGCTTACATTATTAATGGCCTCTTGAATGACGACAAACACCGCTTCGGCCGCGCCCGGGATCAATTCGGGTGGACTCTCCGGCAGATCCAGGTAAAGCTTAAACTGGATCATATCTTGTAGTTGAGTGGCGTAGAACTGCAATGCCGCGAACAGCCCACGCGTCCGCAAGATGACCGGGCGCAACTCAAACAGCTTTTGGCGCAGCGCACGATAGGCCTCACGTGCGAGCCTGGTCAGGCGGGCCAGTTCTTCCTCTAGACGCTCTGGTTGACTCCTGGCCAGGCGTTGGGCCATGTCCAGGCCCATGACCATCACCCCCAGGGTAGCTGTGGGGCCATCGTGTAGCGCCTGAGCCAGGATGTGGCGCTCTTGTTCCTGGACGCGAATAATGCGCTCCTGTTCCTGACGTAAATCTTCATAGAGACGAGCATTCTCGATGGCGATGGCTGCCTGAGCCCCCAACGTGCCCAACCATTCCATGTCTTGCTGATTGAACCCGGATGGCTGGCGCTTATTCAAGACCTCCAGCACACCGATGATCCGCCCCTTGACCTGGAGAGGCACACAGAGGACTGATCGGGTGGTAAAGCCGGTCATAGCGTCTACCTGGGAGTTAAAGCGCGGGTCACTAGCCACATCGTTGCAAAGGATGGCTTCCTGATGCGTGGCAACCCACCCGGCGATACCTTGCGTGAGCGGGATGCGCTGCTGGCGCAACATGCCGCCGGCTGTCCCAACCGGGATCTCAAAGATGAGTTCCTGGGTTTTCTCGTCCACCAGCATCAGGGTGGAGGCCTCGGCGTCCAACACCTGAGCAGCCAGCACTGTGGTCTCCTGCAGCACCTCCGATAGATTCAGGTTGGAAGTCAGTTTTTGACCAATGTCAGAGAACAGGGTCAGACGGGTGAGGTGTTGTTGCATCGTGCGCAGCCGGTTGCTCAACGACGCGATTTGGGCCACAGCTTCCACCAGCGCGATCTGGGGTCGCCGGGCCACTTGTGGTCGAAGATGCTCGGCAGAGCGTTGCCAGACCGCCGCCTGCTCCCGAATTAAACCACTGGGCCAGCTAGCCGTATCACCAAGCGAAAAGGTTTCAGGGTAGATGAAAGTCAGACCGCCGACCAGCGTGTTATCCTCCCACAGAGGGATGGCTTGCAATGTGACGCCGTCTATAGGCGATTCAATGGCAGGGAGAGGAGGTGGCGTAGACACCGGTGAGGAAGCTGGCGGCACCCAGGTCTGCAGGTTGATGATCTGCTGCTCCCAGGCGTTGATGGCAGCCCGCACAGGTTCGGAAATATCACCCCATTGACAACTGATGGCGGGCATGGAGCCATAGATCACGGAGGCGCCACTGGCGTTATAGATCCGACATAACCAGGGCAAAGCCTCCTTCCATAACGGAGCAATACCATCAAATTGCCCGATGCGATGAAGCCGGGCGAGAAAGGTGCTATAGGAACGAGCATCGCTCTGTCGAGGCCCCTCTGGGGTACCTGGGGCATCTTCGACTTCCGGCATCGGCCCGACCAGGTCATGGATATTTTGCATCAGATTATTCCTTATCTCGCCAAATGACAAATAATCTGCAATTCACATTATACTCATTCTCCCAGGATGTCAACTCGTACGTTTACATTGGACAGCACCGTTGACTTGAGCTATACTCGATTATCGTATAATACTTTTCTCATGGAGGCAATACCGTATGCCTGCGCACTTACCCCACGCCCTGAGGGCGGTAAAAAAGTTTAAAATGATGCTGGTGATGATACGATCGTGAAGAATGACATGTAATCCGTGAACCTGGAGGTTAGACTCATGATCCCTAAGAACTTCCCCGGCCGTGGACGAGTAGCCATCCTCCGTACCCGCCCGGAGAGTGTGTTAGATGACTACGCGCGGCTCATGGAACTGGCCGGCTATCAAGCGGCGCTGCCTAAGGACAAAGACACGATCCTCAAGATCAACATCTCCTGGCAGACGTGGTACCCCGCCTGTTCGACGGCACCCTGGCAACTGGAGGGCACCATCCGCGCCCTCCAGGCCGCTGGCTATCAAAATCTGATCGGCGCTCACAACAAGACCGTGGTCGTGGACGCCTACGTTGGTGAGCGAAACAACAAACACAAAGCCATCGTGGACGCTTACGGTGTGCGCAATGTGCACCTGTATGAGCCGGAAGTGAAGTGGGTTCGCTATGAACCTAAAGCGCCCATGCTGGCCCTGGACCGCATCTACCCAGAAGGCATCCTGATCCCAGAGATGTTCATCGGTCGCAACATCGTTCAATTACCGACGATAAAGACCCACGTATTCACTACTACCAGCGGCGCAATGAAGAACGCCTTCGGAGGGCTCCTGACCGAGAAGCGCCACTGGACCCACGGCCAAATCCACGAAACCCTGGTGGACCTGCTCGCCATTCAGCAGGAGATCCACACCGGGCTGTTCGCCGTGATGGACGGCACCTTCGCCGGCGACGGGCCGGGGCCGCGGGCCATGCGCTGGCACGAGAAGGACGTGATCCTGGCTTCGGCCGATCAGGTGGCGATTGATGCCATCTCCGCCAAGCTCCAGGGCTTCAACCCCATGGACATCCCCTTTATCCGCATCGCCCATGAGATGGGGTTGGGGGTGGGCGACCCTCGCGAGATCGAGGTGGTGGGTCAGCCGGAAATTGCCGAGGAGAGCTGGGGCTTTGTGCAGGAGGATACCTTCGCCAGCCGTGGACAGAAGCTGATCTATCATGGCGCGCTGAAGCCTTTTGAGAACATCTTGCTGCGTAGCCCGCTGGTGCCGTGGAGCTATTTCGCGTCAAACTTCTATCACAACGTCTATTGGTATCCATTTGTGGGCCGGCCGCGCGTGCGGGCGGCGCTGAACACCAAATGGGGGCGCCTCTTCCAGAGCTACGGGGATGGCACGGTGGTGATGCCCGGCGTGGAACCTCGCACGACGGCTATCGCGGCCGCCGGAATGGCGGCCGGGTTGGTCCTCGCTGGCCTCTTCCTGCGTCGAAGGAAGTGACGGATGTCGCATCGTTGGTGGGTTGACCTTCATTGCCACACCTGGTTCTCTCGCGATGGGCTCTCCTCACCTGAGGCCGTCATCGCTGCCGCGCGGCGATGCCGGCTGGATCGTCTGGCCATCACCGACCACAACACCATCGCCGGCGTACGCGCGGCGCAACGGCTGGCCCCTGATCTGATCATCGTTGGCGAGGAGATCAAGACCGATCGCGGCGAACTCCTGGCCTACTTTGTGCAAGAGGAACTGCCTCCCGACCTTCCTATCGAGGAAGCCTTACGCCGGCTGCGCGAGCAGGGGGCGGTGATCAGCGTCTCCCACCCGCTGGATCGCTACCGATGTAACTCGACCATGAACCGGGAGACGCTTCTGGAAATCATCCGCTGCGTTGATGCCATCGAGGTCTTCAACAGCCGTTGCCTGTGGGCCGCTGATAACCAGCGGGCTGCTGAGCTGGCCCAACGGTTTGGATTGCCCGGCACGGCCGGCAGTGATGCCCACGCGGCCATCGAGGTAGGCCGTGCCGGCCTGGAACTCCCCCCTTTCTACGACGCTGAGGGATTCCGCCGCAGTCTGTTAGAGGCGCGCGTCAGTGGCCGACTGAGCGGACCGGGCGTGCACGCGTTCAGCATGTACGCTCGCTGGCGCAACGATCTGCGTGAACGGCATGTCCTGCCATGGTTGTGATCATCGGATTGAGCCTGTCCCTGGCGGCGGCCGTGGTGCCCACTCTGCTTTACACCGGGCTGGTCTGGTGGTGTGACCGCTATGAACGAGAACCGTGGCCGTTGCTGGCCGCCGCATTTCTCTGGGGCGCTATCCCGGCGATCATCTTCTCACTGGTCATCGAACTGGTCCTGGATCTTCCCCTTAGCGTCGTGCGCCCGGGCAGCGTGCACGACCTGTTAGCGACTGGCGGTATCGCTCCCGTGGTGGAGGAAGCAGTCAAGGCCGTCGCTGTGTTGGGCCTGTTTCTTCTGGCTCGCCAGGAATTCGATGACATACTGGACGGTATCGTCTACGGCGCGCTGGTTGGATTCGGCTTCGCCATGACAGAAAATGCCTTCTACTTCATGGCTGTTCTGCTGGAAGAGGGTTGGGGAGTATGGACACTGGTTGTGCTCCTGCGCGCTGTGATCTTCGGTTTTAATCACGCCTTTTTCACCAGCCTGACGGGCATTGGGTTGGGTGTGGCCCGCATGACACGGCATCGCTGGCTCCGTTGGAGTGCACCTCCGCTGGCTTTAGGGGCAGCCATCCTCTTCCACGCAGTACATAATGTGGGCACGACGCTGGCCGACGTCACCTGTCTAGGCCTGGGCATCAGCCTGCTAGCTGACTGGGGAGGCGTCTGGGTGGTCGCAGCCGTGATCATGCTGTCATGGTGGCAGGAGAGGCGATGGATACGGGAGTATTTGGCCGACGAAAACATCCCGCGCGATCATTGGCAGGCGGCTGTCTCGGCCCGGCTGTGGGAGCATGTGCCTGTGGTGGCGTCCATCGCCCACCGATCCGCCGGGTGTGAGTACTATCAATTGCTGGCAGAGCTGGCCTTCCGCAAACACCGCCTGGCCCGCCTGGGTGACGAGCCCGGACTGCGCCATGAGATTGCCCAGTTGCGAACGCGCCTACAAGAACTCAGCACGACGTGAAACCGTAAAACGTGAACCGTAATGTGCCCCCTCTTTACGTTTTACGCATTACGTTTTACGCATTACGTCTTACGCAATTACGCTATAGGAGGACACCATGACAAAGCCCAAGGTCTACGTCACACGTTTGATCCCAGAAGAAGGTCTAAAGATCGTATTGGAGGCCTGCGACGCGGAAGTATGGGAGGGCGAACTGCCACCGCCGCGTGAGGTGTTGTTGAAGAAAGTCAGGGGCAAAGACGGGCTGCTTTCATTGTTGACGGATAAGGTGGACGCAACACTGATGGATACTGCCGGGACGCTGCGGGTCATCAGCAACTATGCGGTCGGCTTCGACAACATTGACGTGAAAGCGGCCACCGCCCGCGGCATCCCCGTGGGCAACACGCCGGGCGTCTTGACTGAAACGACCGCCGACCTCGCGTTCGCCTTGCTGATGGTAGTAGCCCGCCGCGTGGTCGAGGGGGTGGACTACGTGCGGGCAGGAAAGTGGAAGACGTGGGGGCCGCGCCTGTTGCTGGGGCAGGACGTGCACGGCGCAACGCTGGGACTGATTGGATTTGGGCGGATCGGCCAGGCCATGGCCCGTCGCGCTAAGGGCTTCGACATGAAGGTCCTTTATTACGATGTGCATCGGCGGGAAGACCTGGAGCAAACCATGGGCGTAGTTTACGCTGACATGGACACATTGCTACGGGAATCAGATTTCGTCAGTGTTCACACCGACCTTAACCCGAGCACACATCACCTCATCAATGCCACGGCACTGGCTAAAATGAAGCGGACAGCCATCCTGATTAACTCGGCGCGGGGTCCAATCGTTGATCCGGCAGCTCTGGCCGAGGCATTGGAGAAGGGGATCATCGCCGGCGCCGGGCTGGACGTCACTGAGCCAGAACCGATCAACATGGATAGCCCTCTGCTCAAGCTGCCCAACTGCGTGATCGTGCCGCATATCGCTTCCGCCAGCGTGGCGACGCGTGGCTTGATGGCGCGCATGGCCGCCGAGAACCTGTTGGCGGGGTTACGAGGCGAACGGCTGCCTAATTG
>DAOUAJ010000195.1:0-4983 GCA_034433615.1 Anaerolineae bacterium
CCACACCTTGCGGGTCCCTGCGCGGCGTGGTCGGCAGGCGGGCGTTGAACGACGGGCTTGGTGATCAGCAGCGAGCGAAGGGCCGCCACCTCCACTGCCGCAGCCAACTTCCAGCCTCGGAGGGCCTGGCGGTCAACTTACGTTCTCCGCACCAAAAGGTTCGTATTAACGCCACTTTTGGAGTGTTAACCCGCACCTTTTGGTGCGGGTTAACAGGAGAGGTTTTTCCTCCCCATCTAAATGCTTCAGGCTCTCATCTTGCATTCATATTCTACTCCTAAATCTGCATGTTGTCCAGGGGGCTCTTGATCCGCTCTATCCCCTTTTGCGTCACATGGGTGTACCGTTCCGTTGTCTCAATACTGCCATGCCCTAACAACTCTTGAATGTAGCGAATGTCAACCCCATCCTCAAGCAGGTGAGTGGCGAAGGAGTGACGCAAGGTGTGGAACGTCACCGACTTGCTGATGCCGGACTTCGCCGCTGCCTGTTTGAAAATCTTCTGCGCCGACCGCTCCGACAGGTGATCCGTCGAGTCTTGGCCAGGAAAGAGCCAGTCCTTGGGCTTGTACGCTCGAAAGTAGTCCCGCAGAACGGTCAGCGCCGTTTCGGAGAGCAGGGTGTAGCGATCTTTGGCGCCTTTGCCCGCCGTTACCCGAATCTGCATCCGCCTGGAATCAATGTCACTTACCTTCAGCCGCACGACCTCGCCCACACGCAGCCCAGCCGAGTAGGCCACCATGAGCAATGCCTTGTGCTTCAGATTGGTCGTCACCTTCAATAGCCGCGCTACTTCTTCACGGCTCAGTACCACAGGCAATTGTTGTGGCCTCTTCATACGCGGTAGCTCGGCCACCTTCTCGGTTTGCTTCAAAACAACCTCGTACAGAAACACCAATGCCGCGCGTGCCTGCCGGCAATAGCCAGCCGATGCCTCCCCACTGTTCACCATCTGCACCAGATAGCCACACACGTCATCACGGGTCGCTGCCTCGGGCTGAATCTCCTTCTCCGCCAGCCAATCGAAGTGGTTGCGCAGATGCTGCCCGTAGCTTTTGCGCGTCCCGTATGCCATCCCGCGCAACACCAATTCGTCGTCCACCGCTTTGATCAGCGGGTGCAGTGGATTGGTTGTCAGAGATTTGCCCCGTTCATAGGAGGCGCGCGGCCGGCGTCGCGGCTCCCCGCCTGACTTGGGTGCCACCTCGATCTGCTCCACCGGCGCTTTCGGAGGCCGCGCAACGATTTCCGCCAGCGCCGCCCGCGCTTCCGGCGTGTCGGGAAGCAGCCACTGTTTCCGCTCAGGATTCCACCGATGGCCCAGAATCCGTTTGATTCGCGCCACACCTTCGGCCGAATACGGTACGGTCACCCACAACATGCCCAGTGGACCCGGTTCTACTTTCAGTGTTGCCATCTGCGCGCCCTTCCTTTCTGCTGCACGGTGAACAAAAACATCGTACCGCCAACGTGCAATATCGCGCACCTAACTCACAATTATCTCACAATTTTGCGGTAATCCACCAGTCTTTGGCGGGAAGCCTGCCGCATAATCACCTGTTCAAGGAGCTCAGATGGCAACATTTCGTGTGGCATTGCTTGCACTCACTATCCGGGCGACCATGAGCAGTATACGACACATCCGACGGCCAGTCAATCGCCTATCTGGATGCGCACGTGCGATTTGTCACGCCATACCTGATGCTGCGGACTCTACTGTTCTGTTCCTGCCTTGTTCTTAACCGTCATGGGCAGCAACCAGGCGCCCAGCCCCAGGAACAGCTCGGTGGCGATGGAGAACAGCGCCGGGAACAGGTAGCGCTCTGCGGCTGCCAGCCCCCTGCCGCACTTGCTCCCAGAAGCGCACCAATCCCGCCAGCGCCGCTCCAGGCCTCGGTTCGCGTGCTGCGACCGTCAGGGTTGAAATCGTTTCAATAGCAGGCTGGCATTCTGGCCACCAAAGCCGAAGGCATTGCACATGGCGGCATCAACCCGAATGCGTCGGGGCACATTGGGCACATAATCCAGATCGCATTCCGGATCCGGTTCTTTATAGTTGATGGTGGGAGGGATGATCCCTTCGTTAATGGCCTGGACAAGGACGGCCGCAGATAGAGTTCCCGCAGCTCCCATCATATGCCCGACCATAGACTTAACAGAGCTGACCGGCACCTGATAGGCTACCTCGCCTAAAGCTTGCTTGATCGCAGCCGTCTCTGCGGTATCGTTGAGCTGCGTGCCCGTACCATGAGCGCAAATGTAATGAACATCTTGTGGCCTCAGACCTGATTCCGCCAGGGCTTTAAACATGGCTCTGGCCGCGCCACGGCCGCTCGGCTCCGGTGCCGCCAGATGATAGGCATCCGCCGTCAGGCCATAGCCTCCAAACTCGGCCAGGATGTGAGCCCTGCGAGCCCGGGCATGCTCCAGCGTTTCCATCACCATGATCACCGCGCCCTCGCCCAGCACCATCCCGTCTCGCGTGCGGTCAAAGGGACGGCAGGCACGTTCCGGTTCCTCATTACGGGTGGACATAGCACCGATTCGACTGAAGGCGGCCATGATCAGTGGCGATGCATAAGCGTCTGACCCGCCAGTGATCATGACGTCTGCCTCGCCCCGTTGCAAGCGACGCGCTGCCTCGCCCAACGACACGATCCCTGTGGCACACGCTGTGACCTGGGAGTTCACCGGCCCCTGGATACCCATCTGGATGGCCACGTAACACGGTGTGGTGCTGATGAGCACAGCCGGCGCTACGGCCGGGTTAATGCGACGGGGGCCGCTATCACGTAAGGTGTGGGATTGCTCTTCCAGGATGTCCAGTGCCCCAAACGCGCTGCCAATCTCGATCCCGACCCGCTCGGGGTCCTCTTGACTCATGTCCAGGCCGGCCTGAGTTACAGCCTCTTGGGTAGCCGCCCAACTGAACTGCGTCACCCGCCCAAGGCGCTTGGCTTCTTTTGATTCCATGTGCTTCGTAGGATCGAAATCTTTGACCAGGGCTGCGATGCGTGTCGGAAAATTGTTGGCGTCGAAGTGCGTAATCGGCCGGACCGCCGATCGCCCCTCCAACATCGCCGCCCAGGAATCCCGCCAGGTCAACCCTAGCGGCGTGATGGCCCCTATGCCTGTGATAACCACGCGAGGGGCTGCGCCGTTGGCTCCTCGCTCCTTGCTCTGCATCTGACTCGCCTCCTCATTGCCGCTGAATCATGTCAGTTAGCGTCACTCGACTGTCAACTTTAAAACCCACAACTGAAACAAAGGTCACGACACGTCGTGCGAATCAGGCGGGTTACGCATCTGCTGGCCAACTCCCTGTCAAGGCCGTCTGAATGCATTGCTCCAACGAACCGAAGCGCATCTGCACGCCGGAGTGGGCGGGGGCATAGCAGGCCATCTTGCCTGCATTGGTTGCCACGGAACGGATGCCGAGCATGTGCATGGGAGCGACCACCGCGCAGGTGTCGGCAACTACCTCGCCGCCTGCATCCGTGATCGCCCGCACCCAGCCGTGCTCGGCAGCTCGCTCTCTGGTTAATCGGCTCGTGGTCACCCACAGACGCGTGGCCAGCCGGCGGCCACGCACCATCTCCGCCACCTGTTCGATTTCGCTCAGGGAAGCATGGGGGCAGCCGATGGTGACTAGGTCTACCTGCTGGAGATCGGGGTCAGCGTCCATAACGCGATAAACCTCTGCCAGACTCCCTACCACCAATCGCTGGGCATCCGGCCGGATGAGCTGTTCGCCCAGATCGCGAGCTTCCGGCGTGTAGCCTGCAATGTGGTAAACCGCTACCGCACCGTAGGCCGCTAACGCGGCGCCCATTGTCTTGAGGCGGTCACCAGCAGGGCTGCCCACCGTCACATCTTCCGGCAACGATGGCAACCAATCAGCCAGGTCGGCGAAGTAAAGGACACCGTTGCCCACCTGCCGGCCGACCAGGTAACCCAGCGCGCCGAAGTCGGCCACGTCTCGCACCGGACAGCGGACTTCAACGACGTAGTGAGCACGACGGTTCTCGTCCAGATGGTAGCCGTAGCGCGCCGTGCGCCCCACGACCGCCGCGGCCAGCGCCGACGGCCCCCCCTCCCGATTAGTGTAGGCGCCTAACACCGAGTTGGCGAAGATGACGGCTGAGGATTCGGCCCAGGCCAGATGATCGCCGCGGCGAATAGGGGTTTGCGGAAACAGGTACGGGGTACAGCTCAAGGTGGGCTGCACTCCCATCTTGACGAAGGCGTCAATAGCTAGGAGCTGTGGCCGGGCGAACTCCGGGCTGATGCCCATCTCTTGCCAGCGATCCGCTTCCATTCCCATTGGGTTAAGCATGGTAGGAACGCGCACTTGTGCACCTTCATCCGCCCACTGGCTGAGAAAAGTCACACCGGCTTCGCCCAGATTTTTGAAGCTAACGCCGGCGATCTGCGCGTGGGCAATCGGCACCAGGTCTGGCGCGCCGTAGATGCGCCCCAGCGTGGCTACAATTTCCATGGCGCGCTGCACCCCCGGCCCGTACATGCCGTCCAGCATCGCCTGTTCTTCGGCTGTCAGCCGCAGAGCTCTACCTGGTCCAGCCATCCTATCTGTACTTCCCAATCGCCAATCTTCAATCTCTTTCACGGCCGCGTCCGATTCACCAGATGGTCCAGGAACAAAAAGAGCACCACGGCGATGACCAGCAACAGCCCAGCAAATTGCCATACAGTGAGTGGTACGAAGATGACAAACCGTACCCGCTGCCACACCAAGAGCAGTGCGATCCCTAACGCCAGTGTGAACAGTAAGCTACGAGACCGGCTGCGCATAGCTCCTCTCCGGCAATTGTCGAAATTTTAGCACAATGCGTGGGCCTTGTAAAGCATAAGTTTCGGGGTTTCGAAGAGCGTTGACCGTTTTTGTGTAAACTGGTATGATGTAGATGAGCTTTGAATGTCACATCCCCCAAGTTGAGGAGGCAGAATGTTGGTCCCATTTCG
>DAOUAJ010000196.1:0-4805 GCA_034433615.1 Anaerolineae bacterium
ACGAGGAGGCCATCGGGGCCTACCAGAAGGCCAGCGAGCTGGACCCCAAGTTCGCCGCCCCCTGGAACGGCCTGGGCAACGTCTATTATCACCTGGGCCGCTACGAGGAGGCCATCGGGGCCTACCAGAAGGCCAGCGAGCTGGACCCCAAGTTCGCCTACCCCTGGCACGGCCTGGGCATCGTCTACGATGACCTGGGCTGCTACGAGGAGGCCATCGGGGCCTACCAGAAGGCCAGCGAGCTCGACCCCAAGTTCGCCTACCCCTACGCCAATCTCGCCGACATCTACGTGGAGCAAGGACGTGACGACGAAGCGATTAAGCTGTACGAGAAGTCCTTCGAGTTGCAGCCGAGAGCCGCACCCCGCAGCAAACTGGGATACTTACACCTGAAACGAGGCGAACTCGACAAGGCGGTTCCTGCGCTGGAGGAGGCTATCCAGCTTGACCCCAACGCCTACGGCCCTCTCGTTAACCTGGGCATCGTCCGCTACCGGCAAGGGGACGGTGAGGCCGGAGCGGAGCTGTTCCGGCGGGCCCTGGAGCGGTGCACAGGCCAGGGCCTCTACGACCGGCTCAGCCGCGCCTGGTTGCGGGCGGTCACGGGGGAGAAGGAGCAGGGGCCGGCGGAGATGCGAGAGCTGCTGGAGAGCCATCAGCCGCCGGCCAGCTTGCTGCAAAGCTTCGTCACCGACACAGAACTGCTGGCCCAATCGCCTCAACCCCCGGCAGGGGTCGAGGAGATGCTGGAGTTGTTAAGACAGCGGACGACGACGCCGGACAGGCTGAGCACGGCGAGGGCCACATCGTGGCGAGGGATGGGACTGAGGCCAAAAGTGATGCAAGCCTAATACCAAACACGGGGTGGGGGAGATGGCGCATTTTCGTCATCCGTTTGCTCTTCGTCATCCGTGTCATCGGTAAGGAGTACCCGCCGTCCATGTGTCCCACCCTCGTCGGGGCCAATCACCCCTTCCTCTTCCAGCAGATCAATCAGCCGCGCCGCTCGCGAGTAGCCGATGCGCAGCCGGCGCTGGAGCAAAGAGACGGAGGCACGGCCAGCCTCTCGCACCACGGCTACGGCCTGCTTGTACAGATCGTCGCGCTGGGCCGCCTTGCGCTCCCGCTCGATCATCTCTTCCCACAGCGGCTGCTGGATGGCCTGGCCCGGCTCAAGAGGTGGCGCCGTCGCCAGCCCGCGCACACCGCTCAGCCCCGCCTGATCCGCGCCCTCTAACACGCGCATCCCCTTCCAGTAGCGCACCAGCCGCTCCAACTCACGGTCAGACACCCAGGCACCCTGCAAACGCTCCAGCTTGGAAGAATCAGGGCGCATGAACAGCATGTCGCCCCGCCCTAACAGGCGCTCGGCCCCCGGCGTGTCCAGGATCACTCGCGAATCCACTTGCGAGACGACGGCGAAGGCGATGCGAGCCGGGAAGTTGGCCTTAATCAGACCGGTCACCACGTCCACGCTGGGCCGCTGTGTGGCGATAATCAGATGGATGCCCGTCGCCCGCGCCATCTGCGCCAGGCGGCAAACCGTCTGCTCCACCTCCTCCGGCGCAGCCATCATCAGATCGGCCAACTCATCAACGATGATCAGGATGTAAGGGAGCACAGCCTCGCCATGGGCACATAATATCTGGTTGTACGCGTCAATGTTGCGAGCCCCCGCCCTGGAGAAGAGCTTGTAGCGGCGTTCCATCTCCCGAGTGAGCCATTGCAAGGTGTTCACCACCTGTTGGACCTCGACGATGACTGGCGCAATCAGATGGGGGATGCCGTTGTAGCCGGTCAACTCCACCATCTTGGGATCAACCATGAGAAAACGCAAGGTGTCGGGGGTATGGGTGCACAGCAAAGTGGCGATGATGGCGTTGATGCACACCGACTTGCCCGACCCGGTGGCCCCGGCGATCAGCAAATGGGGCATAGCCGCCAGGTTCGCCACCACCGGCTGGCCGGAGACGTCACGTCCCAACGCGATCTTCAACGGCGCCGACATCGTCTGGAACTCCTCCGACTCCAGGAGGCTACGCAGGGAGACCAGGGACATTTGCACGTTGGGCACCTCGACGCCCACGATGGGCCGACCGGGCACGGGCGCCTCGATGCGGATCGGGGAAGCCGACAGCGCCAGGGCCAGATCGTTCGCCAGCGCCTGGATGCTGCTGACTTTGACCTTGACCTGTTCGACCCGGCCGTCCTTGCCCTTGCGCTTGATGTAGCCAGGTTGCAGGCCGAACTGCGTCACCGCCGGACCCTGATTGACCTCTACCACCTGCACCGGCACCCCGAAGCTGGCCAGGGTCTGCTCGATGATACGGGCGCGCTCGCGAATCTCCTCCCGGCTGATCTCGGCCTCGCTCACATCCTCCAGCACCTCAGCGACGACGGGCAACCGCCACTCCTGCGCGCCGCCGATCACACGCCCCTGAAGCAGGCCAGCCGGTTGAGTGACACTTTGAGGAGCCCCTTCAAGGGCAGACACTGCATCGGATGGGCGAGACAACCCGGCGCGCGCGGGAGACATTTCCGTCAAGGGCGCTTCTGGTTCGGCCTGCATCAAAGCCTTGAGCCAATTACGTAAGCGGATGTGCCAGGGAATCTCACCTGAGGGCAGAGGTGCACCTCGCCCCACACCGGCGCGGCGGTCCTGCCAGGCGCTCCATAACCGCTGCACCCATCCCTCCACCCCGCGGGAGAACTCGCCAAGGGAATAAGGGGAAGCTAAGACCAGGGCCAGGACGCCCACTACGATCAGGAGGGCGACGCTGGCGATGACGCCTAACGAGTCAACCAGTGTCTGGCCCAGCAGATGGCCCAGGAAGCCGCCGCCCTGTCCCCCTTGGGCCAACTCGAGGTCCGGCTCGCCAGCGAAGATGTGGGCCAGTGCCAGGAAGGCAAAAAAGGCGATAGCCAGCCCGACAGGGCGCCACCAGTCCAGGCTATCCACCTTGACGGCGCGCATGACCAGCCAAAAGCCGGCCACACCGAAGATGACGGGAATCAGGTAGATGCCGACCCCAAACGCCGCGCGCAGATTCTCAACCCACCAGCGGGTGAAGATCCCCTCTTCAGCCCCCGGCAGGCTGACCAGGGTCAAGATACCGATGGCCACCAGGAGAACGCCCAGGATCTGACTACGGAAGAGCAGGCCGACCAGGGCTGCCCAAGAGATGCCCTGGCGTGCCTTGCCGCCTCGTCCGCGCCGCCTGGTGGCATCTACCCGTCGGCGAGAAGCCATCTTTCCCCCGCTCGTTCCAGCAGTCAAACAATGCTCGTGGAAACGTAGAGGCGATCCCTCTGCCCGCCCTGGTCATCCCTGGCCTGTCCCCTGGCCCCTCTGACGAGGACAGGCCAGGGGACAAGCTTTTCAGACCAGGGCGATCGCCTACTGGGCTAGATCAAACGTTCGTAGTTGACGCCTCAATTATAACACATACACAGGCAAAACCCAAAGATGAGCTCACAACCAGACGGGTCACGGGCTTCATGATCGTCCGAAACGAAGAATTGAGTTCTACGCCCGGCCATGTTACAATAAGGCTATGCATGAATTGCCGATCACACAAAGCATCCTGGAGATCGCCGACCGTCATCTCGCCGCCGCGGGTGCGAGGCGAATCACCCGCATCCGGCTGGTGGTGGGAGACCTCACCGGCTTCGTGCCCGATTCCATCCAGTTTTATTTTGACATCTTGAGCCAGGGCACGCCAGCCGAGGGAGCCCGGTTAGTGATCGAACGCCGGCCGGGGCAGATTCGCTGTAGGGGTTGTAGCCGGGTGTACGAGCCGGTGGACGGGCAAATCTGGGTCTGCCCCACCTGCGGCACGCTGGGAGGCGAGGTGTTGGCCGGTAAGGAGATGTACGTTGAGAGCATCGAGGTAACGAGAGGGGCTGATGGAGATCAAAGTTGAGGAGCGGATCCTGGGCGCCAATGAGCGCCTGGCGCAGGAAAATCGGGCCTGCCTGGACCGGGCGGGGGTTCAGGCGGTGAACATCATGGCCTCGCCGGGGGCGGGCAAAACCAGTCTGATCGTGCGCACCATCGAGGCGCTGCGGGGCCGGGCGCGGCTGGCGGTCATCGAGGGGGACCTGGCCTCGCGCCTGGACGCCGACCGGGTAGAGGCCGCGGGGGTGCCGGCGGTGCAGATCAACACCGGCGGCGGTTGCCATCTGGATGCGCCGATGGTGGCCAGCGCGCTGCGGCAACTGACGTTAGATGGGATAGACCTGCTCTTGATCGAGAACGTGGGCAACTTGATCTGCCCCACCCAGTTCGCCCTGGGTGAGCACCGGCGCGTGCTGGTGGCCAGCGTGCCGGAGGGGCACGACAAGCCGATCAAGTACCCCGCCAGCTTCATGGACATGGACGCCGTCGTCCTGAACAAGATAGATCTGGTATCCTACGTGGACTTCGACTGGGCAATGTTTAAGCAGGCGGTGCGCGCTGTCAACCCCAATGCGCCTATCTTCCCCCTCTCCTGCCGCACGGGGGAGGGGATCACCGCCTGGGTGGATTGGCTGTTCCCCGGGCCGGTAATCTGATCTACTGCCTTCACAGGGGGCCGCGGCCATGCTATACTGGTCGTGCCAGCGCCATACAAGGCAAAATCCCGAGTCAGGCGCGATGTAGCATCACAGGGGCAGGCAAGGAGAGAGAGTCAACTACCACCCGCTAGAAGCGGGTGGCTTGCAGATGACCCGCAAGGGTCGCCGCGTCTGGCCGGTTGACGGCGGCCCTGCCAGAGAGACCCGGCAGCGAGTGTACAAGCCTATGCTTGACGGTGGGAGTTTTA
>DAOUAJ010000197.1:0-4424 GCA_034433615.1 Anaerolineae bacterium
CGCCCCAGGCTGACAATCCAGTACGTGCCCTGAAGATGATCTCTGGATCTGTCATTACGACGGCCGCCCTTCCACCCACGGGAAGGGCCGGCCGTTTTTGGCTCTCGAGAAATCCGTTTCTCCGGAGGCGCTCTATTGAGACGCCGCTTGCTCGGCCCGAAACGCAGTGATCCAATTCATGGCGAACTCATCACGCCCCATGAGCAGGTTGGCCGCCCGAATGGCTCTGCGCGTCTCGGGCACGTTCGGATTGGTGATGGCACACGTCAGCCCACAGGCGATGGCCAGGGCCAGGAAAGTCGCGTTCAGCGTCGTGCGGTCCGGCAGGCCAAAGGAGATGTTGCTGGCGCCGATGGTGGTGTTATTGCCCAGCTCCTGGCTGATGAGGCGGATCGTCTCCAGGGTAACTCGGCCGGCGCGATGGTCAGCGCTTACGGCCATCGCCTGGCAATCAATGATCACATCTTCCGGCGGGATGCCGTAATCCTGGGCGTGGCGTAGGATCTTGCGGGCCACGGCCAGCCGTTCCTGCGCGCCCATTTGGATGCCGGCCTCGTCGTTGGGCATGGCGATCACCGCCGCGTTGTACTTCTTGACCAGTGGCAACACCCGTTTCAGGGACGACTCCTCACCCGTCACCGAGTTGATCAATGGCTTGCCTGTGTAGAGCGCCAACGCGGCCTCCAGCGCGGCGGGGTTGGCAGAGTCAAGGCAAAGCGGCAGGTCAGTGACGGCCATCACCTCCTGCACGGCTCGTGAGAGCAACGCCACTTCGTCGGCGCCGGGGACGCCTGCGTTCACGTCCAGGATGTGGGCGCCGGCTTCTGTCTGCGCGATAGCATCCTGGCGCACGCGGCTCAAATCGCCGGCTTGCATCTCGGCCATTAGTTGTTTGCGGCCACTGGGGTTGATACGTTCGCCGATGACGACGAACGGTTCGTCGGGACCGATGACCACCGTGCGGGTGGCGGACGAGACGATCGTGCGCATAAACGAAGTTCCTCCTCTGATGTTGATGTTAATAGCTCCAAACTCACAACATCGTGTGGACCACGAGCATTGGGGAGGCCTGGGGGGATTACCCCTTCAGAAAACCCTCCTTGCCAGCCCTTTGCCTGCTTGTGGTCTTCGCAGTTCAGAAGACCGCCTCGCTTGGCATAGGTCCACTGGATCAGGCTAAGAACAGGCAGGTAAGAGTCACCAACGCGGGCGCAGCGGCAAGTAACCGGGGTCACGGCGGCGCATGGCAGCCGTATCGTCCCGCGTCCGTTCCTGGCTCTTGACGTAACGCTCGTGGAAGCGGGCTAGCTTCTCCCGATCTAGACGCACGCCCAGGCCAGGTGCTGTGGGAACCGGCAGCATCCCATCTTGAAATCGGAACATATCGCCCGCGACGATGTCCTCTTCCAGCCAATTGTAGTGGGTATCGCACGCCGTGACCAAATTCGGGGTGATAGCTGCCGCGTGAAGCATGGCTGCCAGGGACAGGCCCAGGTGGGTATTGGAGTGCATACTCATCCCCAGGCCAAAAGTGGCGCACACGTGCCCCAGCCGTTGGAAGGCGGTCAGCCCGCCCCAACTGTGGTGATCTCCCAGGATCACGTTGACGGCTTTGGCGTGTACCGCCGGAGGGAGGTCATCAAATCGGCTCACGCACATGTTGGTAGCCAGAGGAATCGAGGTATGGCGCGCCACCTCAGCCATGCCGGCGATGCCCCATGTCGGATCTTCCAGATACTCCAGGTCGTACGGCTCCAGTTGCCGCGCTACGCGGATAGAAATCTCCACTGACCAGACGGCGTTGGGGTCAATGCGCAACTGAGTGGCGAGACCGAACCGCTCTCGCAGCAGGCGAAGGGTTTCCACCTCCTCCCGCGGGGGAAGTACGCCGCCTTTGAGCTTAAGAGTGCGGAATCCGTGCCGGGCCACAAACCCTTCTGCCTCTCGCACCATCGCCTCCGGGGTGTTCACCTCACCCCAGGGGTCGTCTCCGGCGAATTTGTAGAACAGATAGGCGGCGAAGGGGACGCGATCGCGCACCGCGCCGCCCAGCAGGTCACAGATCGGCCTGCCTGTCGCCTGGCCGATCGCGTCCAGGCAGGCGATCTCCACCGCCTGGTACATCTGCGGGTTGGGGACCAGATAGCGAATGCGATTCAAGTGATAAGGGTCCATGCCGAGCAGGGCACGGCGAACCGCACCAAACGGTCCCCGGTCCTGATCACCCTCCGGGAAGAACACCGAACCGGCGCTGGCACCGTGCGTTTCGGCGATGCCGGTGATCCCGTCGTCAGTAGTGAGCTCGACAATGGTGCGGAAGGCCAGCGGCGCGTGCACCCCCCACGAGTTACGCAGCGGCGGATCGGGAAAAGCAACAGGTGTTACTTTCAGATCGGTGATGCGCATGATATGTTCCTCCTCAGATCAGCCAGCGGTCTAACCAGTCATACGCTTTCGCTCCGCTCCATTGGTGCGCCCCCTCGAAGATGTCCGCGTCCAGACGGTCGTCGGCGTCGAACAGCGCGTAGATGGGGCGCAGATGGTCCAGGGCCCTTCGAGTGGCCGTCACCGGGAAGATTGGATCGTTCGTGCCCGATTCCACCAGCAGGGGCCGTGGCGCGATCAGGCCGGCGATGTCAGCCATCTCGGCATAGCGGGCGATGCCCGGCACGTAGTTGCACGTGCAGTGGTCCATCGCCATGATGCTATCGCGGAAGGTGTTGAAGTAGCCGCTGACCACGGCGCAGGTGATACGCGGCTCCAAGGCGGTGCTAAACAGGGTCGTGGTACCGCCGCCGGAGAGCCCCACACATCCTATGCCATCCGTCATCGGTTCCGGCCGGGTCCGAATGTAATCAATCAGCCGCATCACGTCCCAGACGCGCAGGCCAATGAGGGTTTTGCCCAACAACAGGGCGTTCAACGCCACCGCCCGGCACGAGGAGTGCCACAAGGGGTCGGCCGTCTCGCGCAGCGGCGGGTCCTCCATGCGCTCGGCGAAGCCGCGCTGCACAGGCGCGAAGGTCAGGAACCCACGATGGGCGAGCTGGCGGGCGTAGTCGTAGTTGTGCACGCGAATGTGCTCCGCCTCGGCCGCGTCGGCCGCCAGCCCCACCAGGTGGCGGGCGCCGCCCGATCCGTGACCGTGCAGGGCAATGACCGGGCGGTAGGGCAGGGAGGCGTCGTGCGGGATCAGCACGTAACAGGGGACGTACTCGCCCGGCTGTGACTGAAAGACCACCAGCTCGCGAGTGACCCCATCTTCTTCGACTGTTTCGATCAGGTGAGGGTCCAGGTCGGTGCGCTGGGCGGGAAACCCACCCAGAAGTTGGACCAGCGTCTCGTGCAGGGTCATTTGCCAGGCCCTGGCCTCGGCATGAGAGCGGGCGCGAAAGGCCAGTTGGCGCGGTGCGTCCTCGTACCAGCGCCACAGCCCAGGCAGGGTGCGAAGGTCGAAGTCAGACAGCTTGAGCATAAGGTTCCTCCGGTGGATTACGTGTGGATTCGTAAGCCCCATTATACCCGGTTCGGGGAAAAGTGCGAGTACAGGCGGCACACTTCATAGGTGATCAGCCCGAGCTTGCAACTCTGGGTGATTGGTAGTAATATTCCTATGACGATGAGCCTCGCCGTCCCGTCGTCTTTATCGAATTTGAACGGCTCCGGCCAGCTCGATCGCGCTTAGTAGACCCTCACATAGCAGCTTTCTTGCCCGCTGCGGAGGCTGCCGGAACATTATCCTGAGTGCCAAGGAGAACAAATGTCCCGACCGCTGATCACTGCGGCGATAGGTGTTCGTGATACCGATGAGGCTTTACGGGCGCTGGCGCAGGTGGCTCGGGTGGCGGATCTGGCGGAGATCCGCCTGGATCTGATGCAGAGTTATGATTTGCCACGCCTTCTGCGTAACCGTCCCTGCCCGGTCGTGATCACCAACCGCCCGATGCGGGAGGGAGGACAATTCCAGGGGGACGAGTATCGGCGTGTGCATGCCCTCTTGCAAGCCATCGAACTGGGCGCCGAGCATGTGGACATCGAATGGGACTCGGTCTACTTTCTGGCCGATGTTGACCGGCGGCGGACGCGAGTGATCATCTCGCGCCACGATTTCGAGAAGATGCCGGACGACTTTCAGGCTCAGTATCAAACGCTGGCTGCCGAAGATGCAGACATCGTCAAGGTGGTGGGGATGGCCCACCAGGCGGCCGATCTGGTGCTTGTGATGCAGGTGCTGCGGAACGCCGATCGCCCCACCATCGCCATCGCAATGGGTGAGGCGGGCACGGCAAGCCGCATCCTGGCATTGCGTTACCCGTCCTGCTACCTGACGTATGCCGCGTTGGGAGACGATAATGCAACAGCCCCCGGCCAGGTGACGGTCTCTGACCTGCGCGAGGTTTACTGCGCCCACGAGATCAACACAG
>DAOUAJ010000198.1:0-5196 GCA_034433615.1 Anaerolineae bacterium
GGGCGAGGCGCCGCTTTTTGCCCTGGCCGAAAAGCCACTTGCCCTCTGGTGCTTGATAGAGTACAATCGGGCGTGGAAGCCAAGCACAGGAGCAATCATGTGGGTAGATGAGGTGCTGAAGAAGCACAACCGGAGAAAGGCATTGGTCACCTTCAGCCCCCATCTGTTCGACCGTGAGGTAGAAAGGCACCTGAATCTGGACTACGTGGAAGCGACCGTGAGAACCGGCAAGGTGATCTTGGAGAAGTGTGAGCCGCCGAAAAAGATCTGCTTCAAGAGGTACTTTGGGAAAGAGAACAGGACGTACACGGTCATTGCTCTGTTTTCATGAGGACTTCGTGGAGGTTAGAACATATTAGACAGAAAAAGGCCGATGATAAGGTGTGATTGTGGTCATATCCTGGAAGAGCGAGAGGTCACCATCGCTGGTTTCTCCACCCCGGCGATGGTTTGTCCTGCCTGTGGCTTTGTCACGCTGACTCTGGAGCAGGCCAGGCGGCTGCAGATGCTGCAAAGATTGCAAGAGTTGATGGGAGCGGAAAGAGAGATCACGAAGGTTGGGGATTCCTTGGGTATCCTTCTGCCGCAGGAGATCACTGAATTTGGCGTCAAAGAAGGACAAAAAGCGAAGGTGGATGTGTCCAACGGGCGTCGGGTGGAGATCGAGATAGAGACGGCGCTGACCTTGGACTAAGTTAGTCGGCAACTGAGAAGTCGCCGGAACATCTGCGTCGTCCACGCGGTCAGCCTCGGTATGCTCTACGGTTCCACCAGGTACAGGTTCACACGCCCCCCATAATCTGAGGCGTATAAGATGCGCTTGCCGTCCCAGCTCCAGGTGGGATGGCAGTGGCTGCTCTGGGTATGCCATGAGGTTTTATGGGTGCATAGCAATTGCAGGGCCGCCTTCTCGCCGGATATGTCAATGAGCACGAGGTCGTCCACGTCATCGCCCACCAGAAGGGTGTTGCCCGGGTTGGCGTGGTAATGGTTGCAGTAGTAGGGCATCTCGATCCGCCTGACCACATTCCCCCGGCGGTCCGCCAATCCGACAAAGGGGATCATCGTGCTCTCTTTGACGGCGACGTGGGTGGCCACGGCCTGGGTGCGGTGGGACGTGATAGTGCCGTCGTGGCCGGGGCCGCGGTTGTCGAAAAAGATGTAGCCATCTTGCGTCCAGAACTCGTGCCCGACCGAGTCGTGCTCGTCCTGGCGGAAGCAGGGCCGCGCCTCCCGCGCGACGAAGTCAAGCAGCCAGATGCGCTGGGTGACCAGGTTCCACGGCCCCTCATGGCAATAGGTGCCCAGGGTGCTGTCGTCCGGGCAAAACTGGAAATGCCCCACCTGGTGGGTGTCTTTGAACACATCGAACCAGCCGGAGCCGTCCAGGTAAGCCAGGGTGATGCGCCCGTCCTTGACCAGGTAGAAGCGTTCCTTGAACCCGGTGTAGTTGGGCCCTTCGGGAGCGTTGACCTTCTCGTTGCGGCAAAAGGCGATGTAGCGTCGGTTGCGGCTGATAGAAGGGGCCCCCAACTCATACTGTCCTGTCTCCTCATAGATCACGGACACCTTGCCCGTTTCCGGGTCCAACTTCCTGATCTGGTTCCCGGTCACGTACACGACGATGCGGCTGTCGGGCGTCTTGGTAACGCTCTCCACCGATTCGGCCTCATCGGTAAGTTGCGTCATCTCGCCTGTGTCCAGGTTCATGCGGAAGAGATTGTACACCGGCTGCTCGTGCGGCGCCTTGTCCTCGCCAGAGGCACGATCGGAGAGGAAGATGATCTCGTTCCTGTGCGCATCGAACGAGTTTTCGGTAAAGTAGAGGTGCACGTTGTTGCCCCTGGCCGTCAGTTGCCGGATGGTGCGCCCCGTCTTCTCATCCTTGAACTCACGCATCTCCGAAGCCCACTTTTGACCTACCATTTGGATGCTCCCTTGAAAATGTAGGACAAATTTGAAATTTGTCCTACGTTCTGTCCCAGTTCGCGGGAAACCAATAATGCTCGGCCATCTCCTCGTTCCCCTCCATCGCCAGCAGGTCCTCTAACACTGCTACCGCCTGATCGTAGGAGCGGGTCTGGTGGCTATCCAGCACGTTCCACAGTAACATAGAGCGGTCGCCGGTCTTAAAGGCCAGCAGGCTGCGCTCCATATCCAGCCAGTCGGGCATAATGTGCTCCAACATGACCTTGCGCGGGAGTGAGCCGACATGGATGGGCTGGATCCCCTTCTTGTTGACGAGGGCCGGCACTTCCACCACCACATCATCAGGTAGCCCTTCCAGCGCGCCGTGGTTGGGGACGTTCACCTGGAACTGGCCTTCGTGGTCGTTGACCAGCCCATCAATGATAGGCACCTGCTGCTCTCGTGTCCTGGTCGCGCCGAAGGCCTCGACCAGGCTCGCCTTGGGGTTGTTGGCCAGCTCGGTCATCTCCGCGATGCGCCGCTCCAGGTTCGCCACGAAGATGGGACGTGCCAGCTCGGTATCCGGCCCGCCCCACGGCTCGCCGAACCAGTATTTCTTGGTGTTAATGTCCGTGTGATACCACCATCCACCGCGGCGCACTGTATCGCCGATGGGGAACAGTCCGTACATGCGGTACTGGTGCACAGCCCCGCGCGACATCTGGACATCGTGGGTACCGATCGCTACGTGCATTCGCCAGTATTCCTCGGCCTTCGTCTCGATCCATTCGTCAATCAGCGGGTAGGCATCCTTCCCTTCGTAGATGAAGTGGGTCAGCCAGATGTTGTGATTGAGCCCTGGTGCCTGCCAGGTGACGCGGTCTGGATCAATGCCGATGGTGCGGGCAATGTCACGATAGCCATAATGGCCGTGGCAGAGGCCGCAGACCTTGATGCCGGTCTCACGGGTCATCAGGGTGCAGCCTTCAAAGACTGGATTGCCCGATTGGATGAGCCAGGCGTCAGGGCAGATTCGTTCCATATCACGGGCCACATCCAGCATCAGGCGCAGTTGGTAGAAATCGCCCAGGTTCACCCCGCCGTAATAATAGCCGTGCCGGGCGGTTACTTCGCGCATGGCTCGCTCATGGTGATGGCCCTTCACGTACGCCGTATTGATGACAAAGTCGGCTTCCTTCAGGGAAGTCTGGCGATCGGTGGTGGCCTCAAAGCGCAGGTCAGCGCCCAGCTCGCTAGCGTAGCGCGAGGCGAGTTTGTAGATCATCTCCAGTCGCTCTGGGTTAATATCCATGAAGCTGACCTGGCTGCCGGCCAGGCTCTCGGTCAGACAGAGATCCTTGACCAGGCCCAGCGAGAATTGAGCGCTTCCCGCGCCGATGACACTGATCTTGATAGCAGTTGTCATAACGTTGCCTCCCTTGTGGCCCGCATGGGCCATTAGTTTGAACCAGCAGGGGTGCCCATAGTCTACCAGAAGTAGCAGGAAGAGTGCAAAATAGCATCGCCACCGCGAACAGAAAGGGAGCGGACAGTGAGAAGATAGCCGGCAAACCGGCGACACGATAAAACCACCCTACCCTCTTTTGAGGGTAGATGTCCATGCCGGGGGCGGCGTCACGGCCCATGAAAAGCGGTCGGCCGTCAGCTATCAGCTATCAGCCAGTGATGACAGGGGACTGGCCGCTGATGGCTGACGGCTGGTCGCCTTTGATCGCCGAAGGTCCCGAGGCGAAGGGGCTCGGTCAGGAGACCTCGCCCATCGCAGATGACTGGCGGTCTTCCCTGGACCCTGGCCTGCACGTCGTCCAGGGCAGGCTGCGAAGACCACAGGCTGCTAATGGCTGAACGCTAATCGCTAACTGCTATTTGATCGCCGAAGGTCTCCCGACCGAGGCGAAGGAGCTCGGTCAGGAGACCTTGCCTATCCCGTGGAGCCTTCGGCCTGCAAAGCCATCGCGCCACAAGGGGTGTTGGCCGCGCCCTCGGCCCGGGATACGACCGACAGCAGCATCGCCGATTGGCTCAACCCCGCAGCTCGCTGGCTGACAATGTAGCCCAGGTTGTTGTGATCCCTGTCGGTGACGTGGATCAGGATAGTGTTCCCGATAGTGGACGGGATAACGTGGATGATGAACGTGACCGGCTGACACGTCCGCAACGGGTTGCTTGTAGTGGCGAAACCCAGGCCACCTGCCACCACCTCTACCGGATTCCACCCCGCAGGCCATTGGATCGGATGGGCTACCTGCCACGGAGGGCTCTGCTCGCCGTAGAAGATTTCCAGATCGTGGATAACCCCATCCAGCGTGCCATCTACCACGTGTACGGTGATCTCAATCATCCCCTCACCGCGATCCACAAAAGTAGAAGAGATGCCAGTGAGAACTGGCTTCTGTTTAGTGGGAGTGGGCGTCGGGGTAGACGTTGGAGTGGATGTAGCCGTCGGTGTGCTGCTTGCCGTCGCCGTCGGTGTGCGGGTCGGTGTGGGTGTTCGTGTTGACGTGCTGGTCGGTGTCGGCGTACGCGTCGGTGTCCAGGTCGGCGTTGGTGTCCACGTCGGTGTAGGCGTCCAGGTCGGCGTCGGCCCGCGCGTCGGCGTCCGGGTGGGCGTCGGCGTTGGGGTAGGCCGCGGGCGGTTGATGAAGATGATGATCTTCTCCTCGGGCGGCAGCGGGACGTGGATCGCGTGGCGGATGAAGCCCACCTGCTGGCCGCTGGCGTTGAACAGCGGGATGGCGATGGGCGTCGGCGGCCGGTAGTAAGCCAGGATGGGCGGGATGGCATTGATCACGGCCTGCATCCGCATGGGCTCTCGATTATGCAACCGCCCGATCATCGGGACGTCAACCTCCACGAACACGTCGAAGAAGCTGTCGGCCGGGAAGCTCGTGCCCGGCGTCTGCTCCTCCACGAGGCCGCGAGAGGGCCAGGTGAGGCTTTGCGTCACCGTCACCGGACCGGCCGGGCTCATGCCTGTCAAGCTCATGGAGAGGATCTCGGTCTGGATGTCCATGCGGCCGTTGCCGTTACTGTCGCCGGGGTCGCTGCGCTGGACAGTGGTGGGGCCGTTGAGGGTGACAGGGAAGAGCCCGATGCCGGTCAACTCAAGGGAAACGCTGGCCCCGGATGGGAAGGTATCCTGGCCTGCCGGCGGATACGCGGGTGAAGCCGCGCCGGCAATCCCCACGTCAGCATCGCTGAGATCAATGGCCTGGCATTGAGCTGAGACGTTTTCATAGCCCGGCTTGATCTCCTCCCGGACTGAGT
>DAOUAJ010000199.1:0-16250 GCA_034433615.1 Anaerolineae bacterium
CTGGCATTCTATCCTCCTCGAATAGCGGTCAGCTATCAGCATTCAGCCATCAGCCTTTGATGGCCTGTAAATCCTGGATGGCTGATGGCTGATCGCTGACGGCTGAAAGCTGACCGCTGATCGCTGATTGCTAAAACAGCGGTGGCATGGTCAACGCCGGATGATCGTGCGCTTCCAGCCAGGGCAGCAGCTCCTCGACCGTTGTCGCCACCCGCTCATCGGCGATGCGGTCAATCAGGTCCGGCATCCCCTCTCGCTCAGCCACCGCCTTCAACTCCTCGGCCATGGTCTCCTTCAGCACAGAGGACATCCACACCACCCGCTTGAAGCCGCCATCGGCCGAGATAAATTTGCGGCTGGTCAGGAAGTACTTACCGATGCCCATCACACCAGGCGTCTGCAAGCCGCCGCCGGCCATGCCGGCCAGGGTCGAGAAGGTCATGCCGGCCGGGGTCATGCTGGGATCCTCGCGGCTGACCACCATGAAACCGTTGGCCTCAGGGATGACCATCATGATGCACTCAAAGCAGCCACACGCGGTCATCGGGTTTTCCATGATCGAGTACATGGCCACGTCCTGCACCTTTCCTTGTGACAACTGGCGGGCCACCTCGTTGACGCCTGGCCAGTAGCCCTTCTCCCGGTCTATGACGCTTCCCAGCGGGATCGGCTGGTTGGGGCCGGTGGGGTTGATCTCGTGCGAGGCCCGGCAGTCCAGCCAGTTGTACGCGCCGCACAACCCCAATCGCTCCGGGGAGATGATGCAGACGTGGGTGGGGGCAAAGGACTGGCACAGGGTGCAGGTGTAGAACGTGTCCACCGCCTCGTCGGTCATGTTCGCCAGGCGGACGTTGCGCTCCTGGTAGGCCTGGCGCGCCCGCTCCAGCCACTCGTGCATCGGCTCCGGATCGGTGTAGATCGTCACCTGCACCTTGTCCACGATGGCCCCGAAATCGGCATGGAAGCGGGCGTGCAGGATGTCGCCGAAGTGGCGCAGCGTGAACCCCTTCTCGGCGGCCGCCTTGCTGATGCGGATCCAGGCGATGTCGCGCTGACCGATATGCTGGATACCCGAAGCGCCGTTGATGAAGTAGTGGATCTGCCGCTCCAGCACCGGCTCGAAGTCCTTCTGCATCTTGCGGCCAGCCACCTCCACCACAATCCCCATGTCCATTGAACCTTCCATCGGCACATCGGTAAAGTCGGGACCGACGACCGTGATCTTACCGTCCTGCACTTTGTCCCAATCGGCCATATACAGGTACTCAAATGCTCGCGAGTTCTTGCCGCCGAACTCCACGCGCATGTCCTTGCGGCGCACTACTTCGCCTTCGAAGGCAGAGCCGTAGGGGACCGGAATGGGGACTTCAGTGATCTTGACCTTAACGCCGCGCACCTCGATGGCGCGCTGGACCAGCCTGGCAGCCCGCTCCTCATCGTCCTTCGCATCAATCTCGTTCCACGGCATAGAGATGACGTGCTCGTAGCGGGTGATGCCGGTGGGCAGGATTTGGGGGATGACGGTGTCGGCGATGACGGGGAAGCCATAGGAGATGGCCCCCGCAGCCGCGGCGTACTTCAGATCGTCCACCTCGCCCAAGGCCAGGACGAATGCGAAAACGCGATATTTGTTGTAGAGCAGGATTTCCCGCCACTGGCCTGGCTTCAAGCCGCCGAAAGTCAGCGCCGAGCGGGTGGCGAAGCCCAGCGCGTAGATGGCGGAGATGGTATCCCGGCCAAAAGGCACGATATAGGTGTCGTACCCCATCTCCACCCCTTCTTCGTGCAGTTGATCAATGATGGAACGCCCATTGACATTGCCGGAGAGGAAGACCAGGATGTTACGTCGCTGGAGTTCCCGCACAATGGCGACGGCCGCCCGGTTGGTGCGAGCTGCTCCGACAATGGCGGCGAAGCCAGGCATGCGACCATCTACCAACTGGATGCCCCATGAACGCAACTGAATGTCGTCAATGGGGCCGTTAAGATGGCCATCGCCTGCTGCAAGCTCGAACTCAGGGCTGGTGAACGAGGTGCCGCCGGCCAGGCGAAAACCGGGATAGCGCTCGGGCTGCTGTCCCAGCGCAAAGCGGATACCCTCGATAGCCTCCGTGGCCAGGAGGGTCGCCATACCTGAATCCAACGTCTCTCCCAGATAAGGAGTCCACAAACTGTCATCCGGCACCGGGTGCAACAGGTTCTTGGCGTGCTCCAACACCGGTATCAAGTCTCCCAGTCGGGTGACTTGGGTTCCCAGCATTCCATAGATGACTGGCAGGTAATAAGCAGTGTTAGGAAAAGCCACGGGCGCCTCTGTCCCCTTCTCGGCGATGGCTTTCTTGAGAAGAGCCTCCGCCTCGGTGACAATGGCGTTGGCGCCGCGAATGGCACGTGTTGCGATGTATCGAGACATCTTGCCCTCCGTCTTAACTCACCGGTACCCCGTAGATGGCTTCGAGCCGTGATTCCAATGGCAGTTCAAGAAGGGTCGGCATACGCCAGTCGCCGCTCTTGCCCCATTTGGACGGATCGTACTTGGCCAGGCCCAGGGCCGCGCGCTTCTGGTCAATGTGTGCCAGCGCCCGGTGGACGATTTCCTCGGCGTCAGGGATGAATTCAAGCTTGCCGCCGACCTTCTTCTCCCAGCCTTCGCTGATGAGCCGGACCACCTCGGCGCTGCCGCGGACGGGGCCTTCGCCTCCCATGATAACATATGCTCCGGAGGCCACGCAGTAGGTGGCGATGGCGAGGGCCTTCTCGCTCATCCACTCTGGCGCCATGCCAACAGCCGGAATGTCGGCGATGTCCTCACCCAGGCCGGTCTCGGTCGCCATCTGGGAGAGGACGGTGAGAATGCGCGAGTTATCCACGCAGGCGCCCAGATGGAGCACCGGCGGTATACCTACTGCCTCGCATACCTCGCGGAGCCCTGGGCCAGCCCATTCGAGGGCCGCCTCGGGTGTCATATACCCCGCCTTGGCTCCCGCGATGGCCCCACAGCCGGTCTCCACCACCAGGACATCGTTCTTGAGGAATTCACTCACCACGTAATTGTGGAGAGAGTCGTGGCAGATACGGGCGTTGTTGCAGCCGACGTTGGCGACCACCCCTCGGATGCGGCCGGCGATGATGGCATCATTCAGCGGGCGGAAAGAACCGCGGTAGAAGCCGCCGAGGGCATAGTCAATGTACTCGTGGGAAAAACCGGGGACCAGGGGGGTACGAACATTGGGGATAAAAGTCTCTCCCCGCAGAGGGAAGCGGTCAATGGCCCGGCGGATGATCTCTTTGCCGATCTCCAGGGCCCGTCGCTCATCGAACTCGATGTGAGTGGCACCCGCGATCTTCACTTTGCGGGAAGTGGTGATCAGCTCAGTGTGAAAGCGGTTTGCCACCGGCACCAGCCCCTGCATGATGCATTGGACGTCCACTACCATCGCCTCGACGGCGCCGGTGAGGATGGCCAGTTCTTGCTGGAGGAAATTGCCCGCCAAAGGCACCCCCTGCCGCATCAACGTCTCATTGGCGGTGCAGCAGATGCCAGCCAGGTTGATGCCAGCGGCCCCTTTGCTCCTGGCATATTCGATCAATTCAGGATCCTGAGCCGCGGTGACGATCATCTCTGAAAGAGTTGGCTCATGGCCGTGGATGACGATGTTGACCATCTCCTCCTGGAGGACGCCCAGGTTGGCCTCAGAGAGGACCGGGGCAGGGGTGCCAAAGAGGATATCCGTCAGATCGGTGGCCAACATGGAGCCACCCCAGCCGTCGGCCAGCGCGCAGCGCATCGCCTGGTCCAGGAGATGCTCGGCGTCCTGGTCATTGCCGATGTTGGTGCGATGGAGCAGTTCCACCACTTCCCGATCAATAGCGCGCGGAGCGATGCGCAGGTCGCGCCAGATCTTCTGTCGCTTGGCAGGGGCGCGCTGGAGGTACAGCAACTCCCCGCGGACCTTGCTGAATTCCCCCAGGGCCGCCAGAGCCACATCACGGGCTATCTCTCTGATCGAACGCCCATCCACCTGAACACCAAGGTACCCTGCCACCTCTTTCAGCTTGTAGGGATCGCGAATCTGATAATCGGGAGCCTCCCCCTCGGCCGCTTCCAACAGCGTGTAAGCCAGATCGCGGCCATGATCGGAGTGAGCTGCTGCTCCTGCTGCCACCGCGCGCGCAAAGTTGCGGGTAACCACCGTATCTATCGTCGCCCCGCAGACTCCACGCTCGGCCTTTCCCACTAACCGGCAAGGCCCCATAGCGCAGTGGCGGCAGCAGAGCCCCTCAGATCCGATGGGGCAGGGGGAGAGCTCTTCGGCTCGTGTAAAGCAAGTCTCTACCTCTAATTGCAACGCCCGTTCTAACAGGGCCACAACCGCCTCATCCCGGCTGGCCTCCTGGGGCGCACGTATCCTTTTTTTTGCCATTCCAGCCTCCTAAATGCTCCTCGTTCATCGCAGCGCGTGATTTGCGATATGCGATACACGATACACTAATACCGTCGAAACTCACCGGACATCTCGATATCGGCCCGGTTGGTCCTGGTCACTCGCGTGCCCAACACCTCCCATCTGGGGTCCCGACGTTTTCCGTTATGTTGAACCAGGACGGGAACCTCCCCCTCACCGGCCGGATAGCCAGCCTCAGCCAGGGCCTGCTCGATCGCCACGGGGTTAGTCTTGGACGGATCAAAGACAACCAGGACCTGCCTCCAGGCCGAACTTGCGTACACTTCTTCCACACCCGCCAGGCTGGTCAATACCTCTCGCACCTTGAGGACATGATGGTCAGCCCAGAGGGTTGGCACCTCCAGCACCACTTTCTCCATGTGGTGATCACCGGATACCGACACTACTTCCATCACTGCTTGCTTCATGTCTGCCTCCTTGCACCAACCGTATAGGCTCATCCTGTGAGCCTTGTAACTGCCTCTTTGACCATCGCCATCAAGAGGGGCGCAACAGGGCCTCTTGGGAGATTCACCCTCCTTCTGGAGGGGGCCCTGTGTTCGAGGTGTCGTCCACGCGACCGGCTGGCCGCAGATACACAGGCGGCGTGCGGAATGGAGCCGCCTGATCGTGCACCTCACCCCGCATGATGTCACCGGACACGTGCATCAACGTGTCGTTGAAATCCGGATCAATGCCCATGCTGGCCAGACAGGGATAGTGATGGTGCAACATACCTGCCCGTTGTTCTGCCTCGTCAACATGCGTGCCCGCCAGATGCTCTGCCACAAAGCGCGCACAGCCGCATGCCGAATCGCGAAGCACCTCCACTGATTCGATGGTTTTGCCATCAGCTCCCATGTGCAGCCGCAGTTCAGGCCGCCCGAACCGCTGGGCAAAGGCTGCAATCAGGGGATGGTCGTATGGCCGCGTGTACGAACGCAAATTGTAACTGAATTCGGTGAGAGAGCAAAATGGCTTGGGAAAGACGGCGGCCACACCCGCGTCCTTCAACCAGCCAGCTACCTGACGTGCCAGGCCGGACGGCAACCACTCCTCGCGGTCAATAGGGGCGATCACGGCCTGAGCGCCCACCGCCTGGGCCAGCTCTGGCAGCAGGATGGCCGTGGCCGGCGTCTGGCCCAGCGCCAGGATCAGATCGGCCGGTGGCAACCCCGGCGGGACAAACGCCTCCGGGTCATCCATCACTTCGTCCAGGGAAGGCGTGGCCGGAGCGTTCCATATCACTACGTGCCAGTCCGGCGGCGCATAACGCCGCACGTTCTCTGCGATCCGGCGCCCATATTCCCCTTGAACTACAGCCAGGATACGCACAGTTTTTGCTCTCCTTACTCGGAACGGAACGATGGATGCTTCGTCGGGGGCGACGCCACAGCGCATGCCTATCCCCCGGCCTGACCGCCAAGCCAGGGAAAACGTTCCTGCTGGCGACCAGCGGCACATGGAATGACGTCGCCTGGTCTCTTCCCTGCCATGGCGGCACCCAGGCGGCACGTTTTTAACCGCCGCCGTCTTCAGCAGGCCATTTTCAGGGCGTTCCCCATGCCGCCGGCGGCGCCACGGTGAGGGAAAACGGGATCACGAAGCCACGAAAGGGCACAAAGAACGCGAAGACCCACGGGTGCCCTTTCGCGCTCTTCGCGTTGCTTCGTGTCTTCGTGGTCCAAACTCCTATTTTCAGGACGTTCCCCATGCCGCCGGCGCCACCACTGCCCGTGAAAGTGCCCACCTCGCCACTCGTCACTTTTTCAGAACAACCCGACCACGCGGCCGTCCTCGTCCAGGTCCACTGCCATGAACGCCGGCCGGGAGGGCAACCCCGGCATGGTCCGCATCTCCCCGCACAGTGGGTAGATGAACCCTGCCCCCACTGAGGCGCGTACCTCACGGATCGGCAGGCGGTACCCTTTGGGCACACCCTTCCAATTAGGATCGTGACTGAGGGACAGGTGCGTCTTGGCCATGTTAATGGGCAGGCCCCCGAAGCCGGCCTCCTCATAAGCCTTAATCTGCGCGTCGGCCTTGGGATCGTAGACCACGCCATCAGCGCCGTAGACCCTGGTGGCGATGGTCTCGATCTTCTGCTTGATGGACCACTCCAGCGGGTAGAGGAATTGGAAGTTAGAAGGCTTCTCGCAGGCTTCAACCACGGCCTCGGCCAACTCGATGGCGCCCTCACCACCAAAAGCCCAATGCTCGCAGGCAACAGCGGTTTCTGCACCGGCATCTTCGGCAATGCGCTGCACCAACTCGATCTCAGTCGGAGTGTCGTGACTGAAGCGGTTGATAGCCACCACCACCGGCACACCAAAGAGCCTGGCAATGCGGATGTTGGCCGCCAGGTTTTCGCCCCCCTTCTCCAGCAGCTTCAGGTTCTCCTGGGTGTAGGCCGGATCCAAAGGCCGACCAGGCACCACCCGGGGGCCACCACCGTGCATCTTGAGGGCTCGAACGGTGGCCACGATGACCACGCAGTTGGGGATGAGCCCGGAGTAGCGGCACTTGATGTCGAAAAACTTCTCCATGCCGCAGTCGGCGCCGAAGCCGGACTCCGTGACCAGGTAGTCCATCAGCCTGAGGCCGACCTTGTCGGCCAGGATGGAGGAGTTGCCGTGGGCGATGTTGGCAAAGGGTCCGGCGTGGACGAAAGCCGGCTGCCCCTCTAGGGTTTGCATCAGGTTGGGCATGATGGCGTCCTTCATCAGGACGGTCATGGCACCGGCCACGCCCAGGTCCTCGGCTGTCAGCATCTTGCCGGACTTGTCCCGGCCGAAGACGATACGGCCTAGACGCCGGCGCAGGTCCTTGACAGCCGACTTATAGTCATCGCCTGAAACCAGGGCCAGGATGGCCATCACCTCGGAGGCCACGGTGATGTCGTAGCCAGTCTCGCGAGGGCGGCCATCTTCCCTGGTGCCCAGGCCGATGATCACCCTGCGCAGAGCCCGGTCGTTCACATCCACCACCCGGTTCCAGGTAATGGTGTAGGGATCAATGTTCAGGCGCTTCAGCCCCATCTTCGCCAGTTGTTCATCCGAGTACCCGTCCTCGTGCATGATGCGGGCGTCAATGGCTGCGGCCAGCAGATTGTGGGCTGCACCCACGGCGTGAATGTCGCCGGTCAAGTGGAGGTTAAAGTCCTCCATGGGCACAATCTGCGAGTACCCGCCTCCTGCTGCCCCCCCTTTGATGCCAAAGGTCGGGCCCTGGGACGGCTGACGGATACAGCACATCACCTTCTTGCCGATCCTCCCCAAAGCCTGAGTGAGCCCTACCGTCGTTGTGGTCTTGCCCTCGCCCAGTGGCGTCGGGGTGATGGCCGTCACGTCAATGTACTTGCCCTGTGGTCGGTCTTTGAACTTCTGCAAGACGTCCAGGTGGACCTTGGCCTTGTACCTGCCATACAATTCCAAATCATCTGGCTCTAGCCCCATAGACGCGGCGATGTCCAGGATCGGCCTCAACCTGGCCGCCTGAGCGATCTCAAGATCGCTGGGCACTGAGGGTGTCATCGCTGCACTCTTCTCTGCCATGAGAACCTCCTCCTTAAAAAAGTAAAGGGATCTGTTACGAACGAAACACGTCTCGGTCTCAGGCCGTCATTGCCGTTGACGTGGAACGCTCCCTCTCGAGATGCGGGTGCACGACCCGGCCGCGCAAGACGTTCAGCCCTCGACGCAAGGCCGTCGAACATTCTAATGCTCCGTCCAGGCCGTGCTGACCGATCATAAGCAGGTAAGGCAAGGCCGCATTGGTTAGCGCGTGGCTGGCACTACGCGCTACTCGCGCTGCGGCATTGGGTACACAGTAGTGTATCACACCCTCTTCAATATAAAAGGGATCCCGATGAGTGGTCGGCCGGCTGGTCTCCACGCAGCCACCCTGGTCAATGGAAAAGTCAATGATGACCGCGCGTGGCCGCATGTTGCGCACCATCTCGTGGGTGACCAGCACCGGCGCCCGCGCGCCCGGCACCAGCACACATCCGATCAACACATCGGCAAAGCGCACAGCTTTACAAAGATTGTAGGCATTGGGGAAAAGCGTTACGACGCGACCCCCCAATGTTGTGTCTACGTGCTGCAACCGACGCGGGTTATGATCGAGGACGGTCACATGCGCCTCTAATCCCAGGAAGGAGCGGGCCGCATGGAAGCCCACCACGCCGGCGCCCAGGATCACCACCTCGGCCGGGGGTACGCCGTGCATGCCGCTGATCAGGATGCCGCGCCCCCCGACGTGGCTGGACAAGAGTTGCCCGGCGATCATGGGTGCCAGCCGGCCGGCCAGTTCACTGGTGGGCATCAGCACCGGCAACGTCCCATCATCCTCCTCGATCATCTCGTAAGCGATGGCCGTGACCTCCCGCATCTCTAACGCTTCTACCAGGTCGGGAGAGGCCACCGCCAGGTGCAGGTAACAGAGCAACGTCTGGCCGGGGCGCAGCAGGTGGTGCTCCGCGTGAGTGGGGCGGGTTGCCTTGGCGATCACCTCGGACCGCCCGTAAGTTTCCTCAGCCGAGTAGACAATCTCCGCGCCGGCGGCCCGGTAATCTTCGTCGGAAAAGCCGGCGCCCAGCCCGGCGTTGCGCTCCACGTACACAACGTGCCCGGCCTGGACCAGGGCCTGCACGCCTGCCGGGGTCAGCCCCACGCGCATTTCCAGATCTCGCACTTCTTTCGGAACTCCATACCGCACGGGGCCACCCTCTTCACCGGAGCGCTGCCCCTCGACGGCGGGATGAAGCACCGGGGTCGCAGGTACCCCTGAGGTTGCAGGCGATTCGTGGGCTGCAAGTAGCCCGGGGGCAGGCGGCAACGGCGACACCAAAAGCGCCCCCCGTTGCTCACGAACCTCCTGCCGATGGGCAACGTACAATTCACAAAAATCGCAGGTGATGTGGGGAGGCGCGCAGCAACGGCGCTCGCCATCACCCAGCTCCCAACACGATGTTTGGGAGAGGTAAGCCGCACACCGTTCACATGGCAATGGCCAGGCTATGCTTTGGCTCTCCGGGCGTAACGCACACTGTGCCCGCACTTCCCAACAAGGCCGCACCGATGATCTCCTGGCTGTTTTAATGCAGTCCTTCAACGAAAAAAGCCACCCTGCCTCGGTCCCCCCGAGACAAGGCGGCACTCTTCACCAAAATGCGGCACCCGTCCTCAGTGCCGCGATGCCCATCTTGACTGGCTTGAAAACAAAGTCTGCACTTCATTTTTCGGATGGGCTCTTATTGTGCTCATTGACACATTAGAGCAAATCTGTCATTTAAGAGGAGCCCCTCAGCATCAAAGGCAAGTAGGAAGGCGGCCTTTCAGCATTGATCCACCATCGGACGAGCCAGAGGCGTTCTGCGTCTCCTGCCTGGTCGTTGTAAGCCTCGTGCCAGTTATGATCCAGGTTGGGGTCATTCACATTGTCGTTGAGCAGCCAGGCGACGAGAACCCGGGCACGAGTCTCATTAGTAGAAAAACAGGCGCAGGGAGCTAGCCGCTGACCAGCCACCGCTATCGTCCTTGTTGTGCAGTGGCTGGTTAGAGTCTTGATAAGGTGGACTTGGTGTACCGTAGGAGAACAGATCGGCCTCGGTGATGGTGCCCGGCTTGCTGCCCGAATACAAGATATCCTGCATCCACTGCGGGAAGTAGTAAGAAACGTGTTGAGCGTAGACAGCGCACTGGCCACTACTCTCCCAGCCCAGTCGCCAGTAGTTGTGCCAGTTGATGCCATCGTTGTAGTTGGTGTAATAGTTTTGCATAACTCCATACCCGGTGCTTACGCCGTCCTCAAGGCGCATAGAGCCGCACCAGTCCAGTGGATTGGGGGCATTGATGGCGTTGGCATCGGTGAAATTGTTCTCAGCGAAAACGCTCTGAGCCATCGGTGGGGTAAGGGCACGAACACCGGATGACACGTTGAGCCAGATAACTTTGAAGTACTCATTCATGTGCTGCCAGGCTTTTAGACTGTTGGGTTTAGGCCATCCAGAAGGCGAGTCAAATGAGTACCACTCAATGTTGGGTTCGTTTGCCGGCTCGAATCCCCATTCCGTGACCCCATGGGCCTGGTTGTAGTTGTGGATGGCGACCGACTCATCTGCGATGTCATAAGCGGGCCGATGGTCGTTCCAGTTGCAATAACCGATACCGGCGATAGGGCCTATTACCAGATTGTGGTTTGCGTCGAAATTACCCGGTGAAGGATGAATGCGAATGATGATCCGGACACCATTTTGTGAGGCTCGCTGAAGATAGTCCACAATCACAGGACGACCAGTAGTGGTATCGTTAGCTCCTGTTTTGATGCGACAGTTAGCATCGCGGCTCAGGCTGTAGAGCTGGCTGCTGAGGAAGACCACCGCCTTGGGCCAGATCCCACCACGGTCTCCATCAATCCGAGCTAACAGGGTACTGTTCCAGTCTGCTGCCGGCCGGTTGCCCAAATGCATACCGGACCATAGTTTAATGGGCCCGCCTGCTCGGACATACGTTGGAGAAGCAGCGAGAATGGTAACGAGTATCAGCACCATGACAAGGCTCAGGATGTTGAAGACGGGAGTGATAGGTTTGTTCATGACCACCTCTCCTTCGCTTGCTTGAATGATCAGAGAAATGTCCTCGCCGTCAGCGGAGCCAGGGCGGCTACGGCAAACGGTGGAAGCGCGCAACGTAGACACGCCCCTCATCGCCAAGGTCGAAGACCCAAGCCACAGTCTGCCCATCAGTGGCTATGTCATCCAGGCGGGAGGGTCTGTCCATGCGGAAGGGCTGGAAAAGTTCTAACATAGCGCCAGTTTCCACATTGAACACCCGGCTGCCAGCGCTCAGCAAGCTGCCGTGCAGATCCAGGCGATTGAACATCTGGGGCTCGACCAATATGCGCACCTGGCGAGTGTTCAGGTCGTAGAGATATGCCCGCCAGTCAGGCCCTCGCCACACGACACGATGGCCCGAAATAACGTGGAATTTGTAGCTAAAAGCGTCGTTGTGGTACGACGCCTGGCCCAGTTCGATGTCCTCGCTGGTGCGCAGGTGATGAGCCCGCAGGGTGGGTTGACTTGGGGACCGCCCCCCAAGAGAGGCCCCTGGCGGCCAGTCCAGGTAGATGACCCAATCGCCGCTGATACGGGGGAAGAGATGTCGTCCCGGTCCGACCACAACGGGAAACTCCTCGCCCCGTTGCAAGTCATAGCCGTAGATGTCTATCTGCCAGGCATCCTGCAGGTTACGTGATTCGTTCCAAACCACCAGGTTGCCGGAGATGTCGGGGTAGTCCTGCGCGAGTGTAGTGGAACCCACTGCCATCTCTCTGTTGGCAACCAGATCATAAACGTGCACAACCCTTTTGTACTGATCTAGCTGGTCCAGCGTTTCTGCCCAAACCACGTAGTTGCCAAATATTCTAAGGCTCGACTTTCCCCCTGGTAAGCTGCTGATGCGTCGTTCCTCACCGGTCGTCAGGTTGTAGGCCACGATGTTGGTCTGACCATCCTCGTAACTCCGCCATACCACGTAGTTGCCATCCACGGCCAGCTCGCCGCGCGGCGCCGGACGCCTCGTAATCTGCACCGGCTGGGTGAGGGCATCGCTGACCTCCGGCGGCACAAAAGTGAGGGCGATCTCCGGGACCCGTGGTCTCGGAAAAGTTGGCGTCGCGCGGGGTGGGGTGGGCGTTGCCCTCGGCGGTATGGGCGTGCCTTGCGGCGATGTGGGTGTAGCCTGCGGCGGGAGAGAGGTCGGGGTAGGCGTCTCCACAGGCGACTGGAAAGCGTCCGTTGCCAGCCGGGATTCTCGCCCCCGACCGGTGAAGGACCATGCCAGGGCCACGACGAACATTCCCAGGATCAAGAGCCCCAATAGGCTCCCTGTGATGTTCAGTAGGCGTCTCATAGCATCACCTCCTGCGGAAAACAGATCCACGAATGAACGGCTTATTGTATTCCTTAATCATTTCAAGATCAATCGCCCGTCGCACCTTTGCAGATCCTCCAACGTCTCGCGATAAAGATCTGGGATTTCAGGGAGTTCGCTCAACCCGAAGAAGCGCGCGCCATCTCATCCGTTTCCGCCAAAAACTCATCAGGCCATTCATCAACATAGCATCTGGCGCGTAGCCTGTCTATGATTTCGCGCACCACAGCACCCCATGGGTGCCCCTGATTCTCACAACATCTTATCTGCCATGATGATCGCCTCGGCCACCTCGCTCAGCTTCTTGTTCAGATCCTGACTGCGTCGCTGCATCCGATGAAATGCTTCTTCCTCTGTCAGGTTCAGGCGGCGCATCAGGATCCCTTTGGCCCGCTCCACCAGTTTGCGCGCCTCCAGCGCCTCGCGCAGGCTTTCGACCTCCTGGCGCAACGCCTGGAACTGATGGAAGCGGCTCATCGCCAGCGTGATCGCGGGCAGCAGATCGTCTTCTGAGACCGGCTTCATCAGGTAGGCGAAGATGTTGGCCTGAGCCGCGCGCTGAGCCAGCTCGGCCTCACTGTAGGCTGTCAGCAGGATGATCGGGACCGGCCGCTCCTGGGTGATGATCTCCGCCGCCTCGATGCCATCTATCCCTGGCATCTTGATATCCAGGATAATGAGATCAGGCGACAGGCGGCGTGCCAGGTCTACCACCTCGCGGCCGGTGGCGGCCTCACCTACCACCTGGTAGCCCAGATTTTGCAGTTGCACGCGCAGGCTGAGGACGTGAATGCTCTCGTCATCGGCAATTAAAATACGCAGCGGTCGAACAGGATTACCACTTTCACCCATCATTTGTAAAACACCAATCGGGCCTCTGTGCCATGCTCATTGCTTTTGAAACTCAGCGTACCGTCCAGGTCCTTTTCCACCAGGGTATGGGCGATCTGTAAGCCTAACCCCCGGCTGCGTCGCACATCAAGGTTGGAAGCCAGGCCATGCCCATCATCCCGAATGGTGACCCGCACCTCGTTGCCGTCACTTTCCAATTCCACGGTCAGGGTGCCCCGTTCCAATCCTACGAAGGCATGCTGCAAGGCATTGCTGATCAGTTCGTTCATGACCAGCGCCAGGGCGGTCGCCTGCTTGGAAGGCAGGTAAATGCTGGGACCACGGACTTCAGCCGTGATGTGCTGCCCTGGGTGCACCAAATAGTGGATAGAGATGTCGCATACCTGGCGGGCCAGCGCGGAGATGTCCGTCAACCGCAACTGCTCCAACGAGAGGAGTTGATGCACCACGGCGATGGACTTGATGCGGGTGATGCTGTCGCGCAGGCTCGCGCGCGCGTCCGGGCTGGGGCTTTGTGACATCTCCAATGAGAGCAGGTCGGCCACGGTTTGCAGATTGTTCTTGATGCGGTGATGCATCTCCTGGATAAGCGTAGACAGGGCCGAGGCGCGGCGGGCCTCTTCGCGCAGCCGCATGTTCTCCAGCGCGATGCCCATCTGCCGGCCCAGGGAGTTCAGCATAGCCAGATCGTCGGCCTGGAGAGCACCCGGCTCTGTCGCGCCCAGTTGCAAGATGCCCGCCAACTGTTCCGTACCCCGCAGCGGCACCGACGCGCATGACAGGAATCCTAGATCCCGACAGGCCGGCCGGCTTATCCGGGCATCATTGCGCACATCTTCCACGACCAACGCTTCATCCTGGGCAACAGACAAACCGCACAGGCATTCACCACGTTTCACGGCCATCTCAAGTGACTGTTGGACCCGTGATGTCCTGCTGCCCTGCGCACGACGAGGGTTGCTTTGTGATGCCTGCAGAACCAGCTCCTCGCGCGCGGGGTCCCACAGGTAGACGCGGCCGCCATCGAGATCCAGCACATCCAGCAACCGATCCAGAGCACGTTCCAGCGCCTCGTTGACGTCAAAAGCCTGGTTGATGGCTGCCGAGACAGCGTAGAGGGCCATCAGCTCGCGGTTGCGCCGCTGGAGCTGACGCTGCATGGCCCGATGCCGGCTGATGTCTCGTAAAATGACCGAGCTGCCGATCACCCGTCCATCGGCGTCTCGCACCAGAGTGTACGTTAATCCAACGTCAATATGCCGGCCACCCTTCGCCACGCACACCGTCTCGTGGTTGCGTACGCAGCCGACCTGTTCTACCGTGGCTCGTACCTGGCGCCATTTGTTCGTTGCCTCAACCGAGGGTGGAAGCAAGATCGTGAACGATTGGCCGATGGCTTCCTCAGGTGCATAGTCGAAGATGGCTTGTGCACCCCGATTCCAGCTTCGAATGACACCCGCTGTATCTAACTCTGCGATGGCATCTGCTGAATCGTTGGCGGCAGCAGCCAGAAAGCATACCCGCTCATTCAACTCAGCCAGGCGACGCTCAGCTTCGGCGCCCAGGTCCGATTCCCGGCGCAGCCACCGCAAGAGCCACCACACCGCGACCGGGCCTGTTACACCCAAAATGAGCGCTTCGACAGCAAACCAAAGCGGAGTGTTCAGGCGTCCGCCGGATGCCCGCTCAATACCTTCATAGGCGATGAGCAGCAGAGCAAGGCCTGCAGGAATGACCCACTGTAACCATCTCAGATGAGCGTTCCAACGGTTCTCTCGTCGCAAAGGTACGACCCCCTCTCATCGTTCAGGAAGGCAGGCAAAAATACCCTCTAGCGTCTCAGCGGTTATAGCCAGTCTGATTAGAAGCCGCGCTTATGCTCGCCAAGTAACCGTGACTTCCAGTCACCACGTCCAGTGCATTTACAAATATATCACCAAGCGTTCACTCTAGCAACCCTACCTGGGGGAAGTAGACCCGAAGGGTTTCCAAAAACCCTCCGGGTCTTGGCAAGACTATTTTCAGAGGATTTCCGAAGGAATTGCTCATGAACTTGCGTTCACCAACGTTCGGATGAAAATGACGTGACCGTAGGGCAAATTGCCTTCAAGGGAGCTTGACAGGCACGGCAGGCAGGTGTATACTGGCGGCGTGTATACGTATTGACGTGTAGGAGTAGAGCTATGATCACGAAACTGACGCTCACGATGCCGGTAGAACTGATCCGCCAGGCTAAGGCAGTTGCAGCCCTGCGGGGCGAAACCTTAAGTGGTGTCCTCCGGGCGCGTCTGGAGGAATACGTTCGAGAATTTCAAGCCGAGTCTCAAGCCAGGGCCCAAGGCGATGATGAGGCCGATTGGAGGCGGTTGGGCATCGAGCAGTTCTTTGCCGGTTATGCTGAATCTGATGCGGTCTACGATGCCCTATGAATCGCCCCGGTGACGTCGTGCTCTTGCTGTTTCCCTTCACCGGTGCAGAAGGGGCAAAGAAACGGCCAGCTCTGGTGTTGCTGGACACGGGGGATGACGGTGTTGTGGTGGCTGGCATCACCAGCCAGATCGCCCGTGGCGACTTTGATGTTGAGCTGGCGCAATGGCAGCAAGAGGGACTTTTAGCGCCGTCAGTGGTACGAGTACACAAGCTGCTGACGATAGAGAAAGCGCTGATCCAGCGACGGTTAGGCACGCTCACACCCAACGATTGGACTCAAGTGCGTGAGGCTGTAAAGCGCCTTTGGGCACTGTGAACCCAGCCTATCAGGCCCGTCAACTTTGGCCTGGTCGGGTCCGTCATTGGGAAAACGTGCGCTTTACCATGAACCACTATGTCCCCGGCGTGATACGCTCACCAGGCTGGCCAGCACAGCTCATGGTGTGGGAGTGATTCCCACGGCCCCCTTGGAGTATGACTGATCTTGCCCATGCAGGCGTAGACGCAAGAGCAGGTCTTGGGGGTGGTTGCCAAAACGACTTCCGAACAGGTTAAGCCCTCCAGGATGTTCCGCGGTCTCTTTGACCCC
>DAOUAJ010000200.1:0-13328 GCA_034433615.1 Anaerolineae bacterium
AAAGGCGTTATCAATGGCCTCGGGGGTGACGATGTCGCGGGGCTTCAGGTCCATCTCCAGCAGGCGCATGATCTGACGGCCAGCCTGGCGAGCCAACTCTTCTCGTCGAGGATCCACCGCCAGAATGGTGCCGTTGCCTGGCAGGGCCATGCCCAACGCCTCACACAGGCAGTTCATCGAGTTGGCGGTGAACATCCCCGAACATGAGCCACACGTCGGGCAGGCGTAGTCCTCCAGCGTCTTGAGTTGCGTCTCCGTGATCGTGCCGGCCCGGTACGCGCCCACCCCCTCAAACACCGTGATCAGGTCCACCACCCCGCCCTCCGGGGTTACGCCCGCCTTCATCGGCCCGCCGGAGATGAAAATGGTGGGGATGTTCAGGCGCATGGCCGCCATCAGCATCCCCGGCACGATCTTATCGCAGTTAGGGATGCAGATGAGCGCATCGAAGCAGTGCGCTGCTACCATTGTCTCGACGGAGTCGGCGATAAGCTCCCGGCTGGGCAGTGAATACTTCATGCCCATGTGCCCCATGGCGATGCCGTCGTCCACGCCGATGGTGTTGAACATGAACGGCACGCCACCAGCCTCTCGCACCGCCCGTCGCACCACCTCGCCGAAAGTGTTCAAGTGGACATGACCAGGTATTATGTCAACGTACGAGTTAGCGATGGCGATGAACGGCTTGTCCATGTCCTCATCGGTGATGCCTGTCGCCTTGAGCAGCGAACGATGAGGAGCGCGCTCAAAGCCCCGTTTGATGGTGTCCGAGCGCATCGGCCGCCGCGCCGATGTCTCATATCCCTGGTTGTTGACCATGATGCCTCCCATGATTTGCCGATGCGTGCTAGCCGGCGATGTCATATTGTGACCCTGTTATGCAGATTGTATAGCCCCTTGCACTTCCGCCATCGCAGAGGCAATCACTTCGTCTTCCACCCCATGCTTCCGCAAACTTTCAATAAAGTCGCTGATAGTCTGATTGCTCTCAAGTCGCGCAAGATCAGCCCGTAATCCTTGCCCGATGTAAGCGCGAATCAACGGCTGGTAACCGGAGAAACCAAGTAGGGGAGCAATCCGTGTCAAGTCATCTACCACGTCCTCGGGTATCTGCAGGCTGATCGTTATCATCGGACGGTCTCTGCGTAAGCGTCGCTTCAGTTCATTGATTTTCATATCGTTTTCTCTCTGCTCTCGTCACTTTGCGCACGGAGATAAGCCGGATGGTATCATCACGCATGACGTACACGACATAGAGTAAACGCCAATTGACAGTCATGCCGATGATTGTTTCGCGCAGTTCACCCTCGACAACTTCTTCATCCAGCCAAAGGATGAAGGGGTCAAAGAAGACTTCACAGGCGGTTTCAAAAGAGACGCCATGTTTGCGAAGATTCTCTTCTGCCTTGTGACTATCCCATTCAAAAGTGATGCCGTACAGGATGTACGTGACATTCATCGAGGTATAGTGTACGCAGGTGCATATACGCTGTCAATATGCATGCAGTCTCACTGCCCTGATGGACAGGCATGCGCTGTGGCGCCACCTGCGGCATGAGAGGATTACTCTGGAAAGGAAATCCCTCCCGGTCACCCCCAAACGCCCGATCCCGTGCTATAATATACATGACTCTACCACGAAAAGTGCTCTACCGCCTTTCCTGACGGTGATAGAAGGAATAACCGATGAAAGGAGATGTACAATGGCCGAGCCAAGCATTAACGTGGGTGCCCGTGTTCGAGTGAAACCCGCTCGCCCCTTCGCCGGGCGGGAGGCCGAAGTGAGAGAGGTGAGCGTCACCCGGGTGCGGGTCTACCTGCTCCCCAACGGCCCAGAAGTGAACATGCTTCCCCGCGACGTCGAGCCGATCGAGCCCCTTCAACGGGCAGCCTGAGCCTTGTCTTAACAGTACCCCGCCTCCCCAGGCATCGGTTTGCCTGCCCTGGCCGGACAGGCCAGCCTGCCCGTCGGCAGACAGGGGGAACCGATGCCTGGGGCCCCCGTCACCACGTTATCACTTGGCGATTAACGCAGCGTCAACGAGCTGTACAGGGACATCCGCCCCTTCCTCCTCCGTTCCCTTTTCGCCCTTCAACAACGCATACTCCACCGAGTCGGCCAGCGCTTGCCACGAAGCCTCGATGATATTGGTAGAGGCGCCTACCGTCCCCCAGGTCCGCCGGCCGTCCGTGGAGTCAATCAGCACCCGCACGTGCGCCGCCGTCGCCGACTGCGAATCCAGGATGCGCACTTTGTAGTCGGTTAACTGCACGTTGGCCAGTTGTGGGTAGAACTGCAATAGCGCCTTGCGCAGCGCCTTGTCCAGAGCATTGACAGGGCCATTCCCCTCGGCGACGGTGTGAAAGACGTGATCTCCCACGCGCACCTTGACTGTGGCCTCGGAGATCAAGCCGCGGCCGTGACGATGCTCTACGGTGGCTGTATAGTCAATCAGCTCAAAAGGCCGACGATAGCCTTCGCGCGCGCGGCGCAGCAACAATTCCAGACTCCCCTCCGCACTCTCAAAGGCGAAACCCTGGTTCTCCAGCTCCTTGACATGCTGCAGGACGCGCCGCTCCGCCACCCGATCTAACCCATCCAGGCCAAATTCAGCCCGTTTCACGGCAATGTTATCCTTGCCCGACAGTTCGGATACCACCACACGCCTGCGATTCCCTACCAGCGCCGGGTCAATGTGCTGGTAGCTCCGCTCATTCTTGACCATCGCGTTGACGTGGGCACCCCCTTTGTGAGCAAAGGCGCTGTAGCCCACGAACGGTTGATGAGGGTCAGGATTCAGGTTGGCCAGCTCCGACACGAACAGGCTCAGGTCCCGCAAGCTGGCCATCTGTTCCGCCGGCACACACTGGTACCCCATCTTGATCTGCAAGTTGGGAAGGATGGAAACCAGATCGGCATTGCCGCACCGCTCGCCGTAGCCGTTGATGGTCCCCTGCACCTGGGTACACCCCTGGCGCACGGCGACCAAAGAATTCGCCACGGCCACGTTGCTGTCGTTGTGGGCATGGATGCCTAGGGGCGTGCTCACGACGCCCTGGGCGGCCCGCACGGCGGCCTCGATCTCCCACGGCAGGCAGCCGCCGTTGGTGTCGCACAGCACGATCCAGTCGGCCCCGGCCACCTCGGCCACGCGTAACGTTTCCAGCGCATATTCGGGGTTGGCCTTCCAGCCGTCGAAGTAGTGCTCAGCATCATAAACGACCTCGCGGCCGTTGGCTTTCAGATAGCGCACGCTGTCCTCAATCATGCGCAGGTTCTCGGCTGGCGTCGTGCGCAGGACGTCCCGCACGTGCAGGTCCCACGTCTTGCCAAAGATGGTAACCACCGGCGTCTGCGCGTCCAGCAGGAGCCGGATCTGCGGATCGTCCTCCACCGCCATGTCGGCGCGGCGGGTGGAGCCGAACGCGGCCACCCGCGCGTGTTGAAGATTCAGCGAACCCACACTTTCAAAGAACTCGGCATCTTTAGGATTGGATCCTGGCCACCCTCCCTCGATGTAATCCACACCGAAGGCGTCTAACCGTCGGGCGATGCGCAATTTGTCGGCCAGGGAGAAATTGATCCCCTCGCCTTGCGTACCATCACGCAAAGTTGTATCGTAAATCCATACTTTCGCCATTGGGTATCCTCCTGTAGCGATCAGCGATCAGCCATCAGCGATCAGCCATCAGCTATTAGCCATTAGCTGTCAGCCCGTTCTCACGAATGCGAGCTGTAGTGACCGCTCACCCAATGGCGCGGGCGCCGATAGCGCCCGGGGGTACCTCCTGTGTTTCCATGTTTCTGGTCAACCTGCTTTCCTGAGCCTGGACTCGAAGGGTTTCAGAAGACCCTTCGGGTCTAAACATCCACCACCAGATCAGCCACCGAGTCTAACGTCAGATTCGGCCACACGCCGCGGGCCAGATCACTTTGGCGAAACTTGCCAGTACGCACCAACACACCACATAGGCCGGCGTGCTGGGCACCCTTCACATCCATGTCCACGTCATCCCCGACCATCGCCACGCGCTCGGCCGGGAGGCCCAGGTCATGGAGCACAGCCTCAAACAGAGAGCGTTCCGGTTTACCGATGATGATGGCCGCCCGTCCGGTCGCGTACTCTAGTGCCGCGATGAACGGCCCCGCGTCCAGCCGCAGCCCATCCGCCGCCCGCCAGTAGCGGCTGCGCCCCAGGCCGATCAACTGAGCGCCTTGCTCCAACACCAGCCGAAAGGCCCGGTTCAACTGCTCAAAGGTCCAGGCGTCCCCCAGGTCGCCCACGACCACGTAATCTGGGTGCTCCTCATCCACCGGCACACCCGCGAAGTCAGGCAGAGCCCCCTCCGGCACCAGCAGGTACGCGCTGGCCCCGCGCCCACGCAGAAACTCCCCGGCCGCCCACAGTGGGCCGTACACCTCGTTCAGGGCCACAGGGAACCCCATCCCGATCAGCTTCTCCGCCAGGGCCGCCCGCCCACGCGAGGTGGTGTTGGTCAGGAACCGCAACGGTATCCCCATCCCTTTCAGCGCCTGCACCACTTCCAGAGCGCCAGGGATCACGCCGTCGCTGGTGTACAGTGTGCCGTCCAGGTCGAGGACGATGGCCTGCACGTTAGCCAGTTCAGGTCGCAGCCGCATCATCGCATCCGCTCACGCACCGCCGCGCCCATCTCCGCCGTGCCCACAGTACGCTCGCCCGGCCGGGCGATGTCTGCCGTCCGGTAGCCATCGGCCAGCGTCGCGGCTACGGCGTTCTCCACCGTCGTCGCCTCCGCCTCCAGGCCCAGCGAGTGGCGGAGCAGCATGGCCGCGGAGAGGATCGCCGCCAGCGGGTTGGCCACGCCCCGGCCGGCGATGTCCGGGGCCGTGCCGTGGATGGGCTCGTACAGGCCGCGAGGCAGCCCCACCGTGTTGGTCGCCTCTCCCAGTGATGCCGAAGGCAACATCCCCATCGAGCCGGCCAGCATCGCCGCCTCGTCGGTCAGGATGTCGCCAAACATATTCTCGGTCACGATCACGTCGAAGCTGGCGGGCCGCCGGATCAGGTGCATGGCCGCGGCATCCACCAAAATGTGCTCCAGCGCGACATCCGGGAACTCCCGTGCCATCAGCTCGGTCGTCACCCGCCGCCACAGTCGCGAGGAGGCCAGCACGTTGGCCTTGTCCACCGAGGTCAGGCGACGGCGCCGGCCCCGCGCCGCCTGGGCCGCCAGCCGCACCACCCGCTCGATCTCCGGGCGAGTATAGAGCATGGTGTCGTAAGCCTGATCGCCCACCTCGCCTGCCTCCTGGCGCGGCCCGAAGTAGAGGCCGCCGGTCAGCTCCCGCACCACCAGGATGTCCACCCCGTCCAGCACTTCCGGCCGCAGGGTAGAGGCATGCAGCAGCTCGGGAAACAGCCTGACCGGACGCAGATTGGCGAACAGCCCCAGCGCCTTGCGAAGGCCCAGCAGCCCCTGCTCGGGCCGCACTTTGGCAGTCGGGTCATCCCATTTGGGACCGCCTACCGCACCCAGCAGGATGGCGTCAGCAGTCTGGCAGGCCGCCAGGGTCTCTTCGGGCAGGGGCGTGCCTGTGGCGTCAATAGCACAGCCGCCCAACAGTTGACGATCAAACTGGAAACTGTGGCCGAACTTTCGGCCCACCGTCTCCAGTACCTTCTCGGCTTCGCCCGTCACTTCCGGGCCGATGCCGTCACCAGCCACGACGACGATCTTCGCGTTCAAGGGACGTTCCTCTGTCTTCCAAAGATCAGACTCTCAAAGTCTTTCTCAATCACGCCCTCAGAGCAATCCGTAATACTTCATCAGAAACCATTCAAAGAGGGACGCGGGCATTACTTTCTTCAGCATGACGCCGATCCGCTCGGATGCGGCACCGACCATGTAGCGAAGACGAGGTGATGGGTCGGTTATGATGCGCTCCAGGAGATAAGCGATCTTATCGGGAGATGGGCCATTCATTTCAGCGGTCTCCATCACCCCCAGCGCCTTAACGAACTTCTCCAAATAAACCGAATTGCTCTGAGCCTGCAGGGTTTTGCGGCGATGGGCCGTGAGCTGAGTACGGAAGTTGCCCGGCTCAATCAACACGACCCGGATTCCGAACGGCCACATCTCCATGCGCAACGACTCTGTCATGCCCTCCAGGGCGAACTTGCTGGCGCTGTAGAATGCCTGAAAGGGAACCCCGACCATGCCAGCCATCGAGCTGACATTCACGATGTACCCGGAGCGTTGCTGCCTCATGACCGGAATCGCTGCCCGACAAACCCGCACCGCGCCGAAGAAGTTCGTCTCAAACTGAGCTTTGGCCTCATCAATCGAGGTATCCTCAACCGATCCCGCGATGCCAAATCCGGCGTTGTTTACGACCACATCCAGCCGGCCTTCCTCCTCCAAGATAAAATCAACCCCGCGCTGTACGGAGCTATCGTCGTCCACGTCCATCTGGATCATGGCAAAAGGTCCAGAATGAACAGGCTCCGCTGTAGATGCTCCCATGGCCTGCGACTGGACACGGCGGCTGGTGCCATACACCCGATAGCCTCGCTGGCCCAGATAGCTGGCGCAGGCCTGGCCGATGCCTGACGAAGCTCCTGTGATCAAGACGACTCGTTGCCTGGGCTCATTCATGGCGCTGCTTCCCTTGTAGCTTGCCCTGAGCCAATGGTCAGGCCAGGGTCTTCGTCTCTCAGAAGACTAAAAGTCACGCGACGCGCTCGCGGCGTGCCTCATACTCAGCGATCGTTTCCTCCTTCGCCAGGAGGTAACCTAAATCGTCCACCCCCTGGAGCAGGCACACCTTGCGGAACGGGTCAATCTCGAAGCGCGCAACCCGGCCATCGGGCAGGCTGACCGTCTGGTTTTGCAAGTCCACGGTGATGCGAGTGTCCGGCACTTCTTCGACCACGTCCCACAGCAGGTTGACCGTCTCGGCCGGCAGCTTCACCAGCAGCAGACCATTCTTCAGGCTGTTGTTATAGAAGATGTCGGCGAAGTCGGGCGAGATGACGACCCGAAAGCCCGCGTCCAGGATCGCCCATGGCGCGTGCTCACGGGAGCTGCCGCAGCCGAAGTTAGGGCCGACGATGAGGATCGTCGCGCCCCGGTACTGCGGCTGGTTAAGCGGGAACTCCTCCCGCAGGCTACCGTCCGGATTGCGCCGCCAGTCGGCAAACAGCCCCTCACCCAGCCCCTCCCGCGTCACCGTCGTCAGGTAACGGGCCGGGATGATCCGGTCCGTGTCCACGTTCTCGGCCCTTAACGGCACGGCCGTGCCGGTGTGGATAGTAAATGGTTCCATGGGTCTCCCCCTGGCGTAAAACGTAAAATGGCTATTACTCCGTTACGTTTTACGTTTCACGTTTTACGAGAATCTCTCGTACATCCACGATCCGCCCGTGGACGGCCGCGGCCGCCGCCATCAGCGGGCTCATCAGGAAGGTGCGCGCCCCCTTACCCTGGCGTCCCTCGAAGTTACGGTTGCTGGTGCTGGCGCAATATTTGCCGGCGGGTACTTTGTCATCGTTCATGGCCAGGCACATGCTGCAACCGGCCCCACGCCACTCGAAGCCAGCCTCCCGGAAGATACGATCCAGCCCCTCCGCCTCGGCCTGCGCCTTGACCTGTTTGGAGCCCGGCACCACCAGCGCGACGACGCCATCGGCCACGCGACAGCCTTTGACCACCGACGCGGCCAGGCGCAGGTCCTCGATGCGAGAGTTGGTGCAGGAGCCGATGAACACGTAATCCACCGGCTGCCCGACGATAGGCTGCCCCGGCCGCAGCCCCATGTAGGCCAGCGCCTTCTCCAGCATGCGGCGGTCGTCCTCGCTGTCCAGGTCCTCGGGACGGGGGATGCGCTCCTCGACGGTGATGCCCATGCCTGGGTTGGTCCCATACGTGACCATGGGGGCCAGCCGATCGGTCCGGATCGTCGTCTCCTTGTCGAAGACGGCCCCCTCATCGGTGGTCAGCTCCCGCCAACGGGCCACGGCGCGGTCCCACTCAGCCCCCTGCGGGGCAAAGGGCCGTCCCTTGAGGTAGGCGAAGGTGGTCTCGTCCGGCGCGATCAGCCCGGCGCGCGCCCCGCCCTCGATGGACATGTTGCAGATGGTCATCCGCTGCTCCATGCTCAGGCCGCGAATGGTCGAACCACGGTACTCGAACACATGCCCCACGCCGCCCCCCACGCCGATCTGACGGATGATCGCCGGGATGACGTCCTTGGCCGTGACGCCCAGGCCCAGCTCCCCCTCCACGTTGATGGCGTAGGTCTTGGGCTTGTGTTGCAAGAGGCACTGGGTTGCCAGCACGTGGCTGACCTCGCTGGTGCCGATGCCGAAGGCCAGCGCGCCGAACGCGCCGTGGGTGGAGGTGTGGCTGTCGCCGCAGACGATGGTCATCCCCGGTCGGGTGATGCCCAGCTCCGGGCCGATGACGTGCACGATGCCCTGGATGTCCCCCTCGATGTCGTACAGCGTGATGCCGAAGTCAGCGCAGTTCCGGCGCAGCGTCTGCACCTGACGGGCCGCGTCGGCCGGCCACAGCGCGATGGGCACGTCCCGCGTCGGGATGGCGTGATCCATCGTGGCGAAGGTGCGCTCCGGCCGCCGCACCTTCAGCCCCTTCTCCCGCAACATGGTGAAGGCCTGCGGCGACGTCACCTCGTGAATCAGATGGGCGTCAATGTACAACACCGCCGGCGCACCTTCATCTTGGGTTACTACATGCGCATCCCATATCTTCTCGAACAGTGTCTTTGGCACAGATGCCCTCTCCGTAATCTGAAATCACAAATCACAGGCCATGCTCACAACATAATCTCCTTCACTAGTGTCTGCTCCTCCAGCACCCAGTCGCTAAACACCTACTACCTGCTACCTGCTACTCCTGCCGCCGCTCCTACTCCGTCGCCACTGCTTGGTCTACCTGCTGGCCGCGCGGCACGATCTTGACGAAGTGACGTTCCCAATCTTCCAGCAACGCGGTCACCTCCTCGGCCGCCTCGGGCCGATGGTTGCGCACCAGCTCGTCGGCATAATACCCCAGAAGCTCGCGGATATTCCGTTCGTCCGCGGGCGTCACGTCGCGCAGCTCCACCTGGGCGCCTGCCGCCAGCCGGCGCCGGAGGGCGGCCCGATCCAGCCCCATGCTCTCGTCCAAGCGCAGGTAGAGCACCCCACCCGTCATGCCCGAGCAGATCCAGGGGCCGGGATCGCCCAGCACCAGCACCCGGCCGTCAGTCATGTACTCACACAGGAACCCTTTGACATTAGCTCGCGTGCCGATAAATCCCAGATGATCCCGCAACGGCTCCCTGATCCGGCCGCCGATCACCACGTCGGCGCCGGAGAGGCGGATGCAAGCACGACTGTCCGCGTTCCCTTCGACGATGAAGATGCCATGCTGCGCGCCATAGGCAAACCCCTTGCCCACCGAGCCGTCCACCCGTTCGCCGTTGTGGTTTCGGCCTTTGAGCACGACCACTTTGCCGCCGAAACCGCCCTTGGCCACCCCGTCCTGCGCGCCCCCCTCGACCAGGATGTCCACGTCATCCGACGTGAAGGCCCCCAGGCCGTTCCCGGCTACGGAGTGAGAATGGAAGTGCAGGTTCGCGTGACGGAAGCCGTCGGCTGGCGATTCATCACGCGGCGAACCGCTCCCAATTTGACTGTCCGCGCCGTCACCATTTCGCCTGCCCCCGTCAGGGGACGACTTGCCCCCCTCGTGCGCGTAACGTCTGGTCGCCTCGGAATGGCGACTGGGCCAGTCCCAGCCGCGGCGATAGCGCTTGAGCTCACCAGCCAGGTGGGTGCCCAGTGCCCGCTCGGCCGCCGTCACCCGGTCATCCTCAAAGGCCACCACCGCCTCACCCTCGGCCACGGCCTCCATGACCAGATTCGTCACCAGCGTCGTCAGATAGTTGCGCGGCCGTCGCAGTGCCCGCTCCGCTGGCAATAGGGAGGTAGCCTGCGACTGGCGCACCGGCGTCAGCAGCTCCATCAGGTCCAACTCGTCCTGATGCCCGATCTGAGAGAGCAGCTCAGCATGTCCCACCAGATCTTGGGCTCGCCGGTAGCCCAGGGCCGCGACGATCTGCCGAACCCCGTCACCGAGGGCCCCGAACAGGCACACCAACTGATCCACTGCCCGCTCGTAGTCCTGTGGGATGAACCGCTTCAGCCCCCTGGCCATCGCTTCCGCCTCGGACTCCATCTGCGTGGCGATGCCCACGTGACACGTATCGGTCTGACACTTGCGGCAGATGGTGCACCCGATGGCCACCATCGCCATCGTGCCAAACCCAACCCGATTGGCCCCCAGGCACATCATCTTGACCACGTCGGCGCTGGACTTCATGCCACCGTCGCACCAGATCTCGACCTTGTGCCGCAGCCCGGCCTCGGTCAGGGCGCGGTGAGCCTCCATCACGCCAATCTCGGCCGGCAGCCCTACGTGCCGCAGCGCATGGAGGCGGGCAGCGCCCGTGCCTCCATCAAAACCCGACAGGTTAATGATGTCGGCCTTCGCCTTGGCGATCCCGACGGCGATGATGCCGATCCCTGGCACCACGGGCACCTTGACGGCTACGCGCGCCTTGGGGTTGGCCGTCTTCAGCTCCTCAATGAATTGAGCCAGGTCCTCGATGGAATAGAGATCGTGGTTGTTGCTGGGGCTGATCAGGTCAATCCCTTTGCGGGCGTTGCGGGCGGCTGCCACCTTGGCGGAGACCTTCCTGCCCGGCAGATGCCCCCCCTCGCCCGGTTTGGCCCCCTGGCCGATCTTGATCTCCAGCAAATTACTGGAGTTCAGTAGCTCGATGTTGACCCCGAACCGCCCGCTGGCGATCTGCTGCCCCCGGTTGTGGGGATACTTGCCCAGCATGTCCTTCGGCTCACCCCCCTCGCCGTTAAGGCAGATGATGTTCAGGCGATAAGCCGCCTCCGCGTAGGCGCGAAAGGCCGTCTCGTTTTGGGAGCCAAAGGACATGGACGCGATCACGAAGGGGAGAGCGTGCCCGGTCAGGCCGCAGTCCACCTCCTCCGGCCGCACCGCCGGGGCGTCGGCAGGGTAATTGAACCCCAACACGTGCCGGATGCTTACCGGCCGATCCCGCTCAGCCTCCTCGATTTCCCGGATCAGCTCGCTGTAATCGCCTTCCCCTCGTGCCACCCGCCCGGCCGCCTTCCAGATCTTGGGATACATGCGGTAGGTGCGGGCCAGGCGCGCCTCCTGAGGCCGGCTCAAAAGCTGGCCTCGCTCGCGGCTATCCCTTGCCATCCTCTCCCACGTCAGGCCCCGCTCCTGGGAGCCAAAGTAGTTCATCGTCCCCAACGCTGCGGCCACCGGCGCGGACAGCCCGATCGAGGCGAAGATACGCCCGTAGCCCCGCAGTTCGTGGATGCCCATGGTGGACGTGACTTTTTGCAATCCCTTCTCCAGGGCGTGTAGCAGGTTGACCAGCCGCGTCTCTCGCTCCTCGTCCACTAATAGCAGGTCGGGATCGGTGGCCGTCTCCAGAAGCAGGTAAGGGTTGACGGCATCCGCGCCGAGGCCCAGGGCCATGATCAGGTCATGGAGATTGCGGATGGCGCCAGAGCGCAGGACGATGCCGGCCCGCCGACGCAGGCTTGTGCTGCCTGCGGCCGCCAGGCTGAGCGTAGTCAAAGCATTAGGCCGGTCGTCCGCCTCCCGCAGCGCACGCTCCACGGCCGCCAGACCCAGGTGGGGATCGAGCCACAGCCGATCCCCCGACCAGCTCTCGCCATCATCGAGCACCAACAGCTCGGCACCGCCACGCACGGCCTCGATCGCCTCCTTCGCCAGGCGATCCAGCGCCTGCGGGATCGTCTCTTCCGAGGTGAAGGTCATGGAGATACGGGCGACGGCCGGCTGCCCGAAGGTCGCCTCCAGGTCTTCCAACGTGCAGGTTCCGGCCGACTCGGCGATGCGCCGGTAGAGCACCGGGTTGAATAGCGGCTCCCCGGGGTGCCCTCCCAGGATGATCGGGATCTCCAGGACCACGCGCCCGTTTAAAGTCGGCAGGCCGGGGTCCAGCTCAGGCCGTGGGCCGATCAACACCTGGGTAGAGAAGTGTTCCGTCTCCCGCTCCCGATCAATAGACGGGTTGGTCACGACCGCCACGGACTCCTTGAAGTAATCCGCCAGGTTGCGTCGCTCTTGATCGAGGGCGGCCAGCGGCCCGTCGAATCCCAATGACCCGATAGGCTCGTTGCCGTTTTCGGCCAGCATCTGCGCCAGCTCCCGGTCGTCCCGGTCCCAGCCGAAGGCGGCCATCCACGCCTCGCGGTTCTGGGGAAGGGTCGCCGGCCCCAAGCTCGTGCTTTCCGGCTCGAAACGGGCGCCAGGCACCATGACCGTCCGCCGGGGCTCAGGCGGCTGCAGCGCCGCCTCCAGTTGCTCAAAGCTCCCGTAGCGCCGGCGCGCCAGCCGCAGCATCCTCTCCTGAATGGCGGTGTAGTCCAGCACCTCTACGTCTTTGTTGCGCCGGACGCGTACCACCATCTTCTCACCTGGCGCCAGCGGTTTAGGGTCATCACACAACAAGTCGAGCGGCACAACGCCTCGCTCACTGGAGAAGAAGAACTCCTTCTCTGTCTCGCCGAACCACAGAGGCCGCAACCCCAGTGCATCCACGCTGAAGGCGCACTCGTCACCGTAGCGAGCGACGATCGCTGCCGGCCCTTGCGCGTAAGGGCCAAAGGCCTGACGATAAAAACGATAGACGGTCTGGATCTCGGGCCGCAGTTGTTTAACCTCGTGCTCGATGGGCGGGAAGCAGATCTCCAGCGCCTCCATCAACGTAAAACCGTAACGGTGGATCAAGGTCTCGACCACCCGGTTTAACTGTTGGCTGTCGGAGCCGCCTGCCACGAGTTGGGTGCCCAGCATCCGCGCTTCCTGCATCAATCGTTGCACGGTATTGATCTCGCCGTTATGGCCGAGGATCGTGAACGGCTGGACTCGCTCAAAGCTCGAAAGGGTGTTGGTCGAGTAGCGGCTATGGCCGATGGTGATGGCGCTGATGAAATCGGAGCTATGCAGCTCGGAATAATAGTTGTGCAGCGTATCCACATCGCCACGCACCTTGTAAACGGTAGTATGAGTACTCAATGAAGCAACGTGGATAGGAGTCTCCCGCTCAATGGCAAGCTGCAGGTTGAACAGCCGCGCATCCACCTGCTCCAGGGGGCCGCTGCCCACCATGCCGGCGATCTGCCAGAATTCCGGCTCCTGTTCACGGGCTAGCCGCCCCAGGGCCAGACGCCGGGTCAACCCCTCCTGTTCCAGCAGCAGAT
>DAOUAJ010000201.1:0-20971 GCA_034433615.1 Anaerolineae bacterium
GGGCTGCGAGGTTGTGCCTGCAGAACGGACTGACCCGGCCAGTGATGCCCCACTCAGATAGCCGATATAGCCGGGGATCAGAGGCAAGACACAAGGCGAAAAGAAGGAGAGGAGGCCGGCCAGAAAGGCCAGCGGGAACGAGATGCCCACCTCACCTGGGCTCAGATTGGTCTCTATTGCTACCAGCCCCTGGCCGAACCTGCCCAGGAAGACGCCGGACAAGAGGCGGAGTTGGTCGGTGAATAGCAACCAGCCCACAAAGATGAGAAAAAGGCCACTGAGCAGGGAGACGATGCCCACGTGCTGGTTGAGCCAGCGGAGCAGAGGGGTTATTGTGCCGAAGGTCGCGCCCGTGATCAGGAAGGGGATGCCCAACCCCAGCGAGTAGACTGCCAACAGTGCTGTGCCTTGGGCGACCGTCTGCTGCTGCGAGGCCAGCAGCAGGATGGCGGCCAGGATCGGCCCGACACAGGGCACCCACCCGGCGGAGAAGAAGATCCCGGTCAGAAAGGACGCCACGTATCCCTGGCGGGAAATCTCCACCTGTGCCCGTCGCTCGGTGTACAGGAGCGAGGGGAAGAAGTCGAGCCCAGCCAACAGGACTTGCCCCCACCTATTTTCTCGCCAGGCGGGGCGGCGTTGAATCTGCTCGCTCAGCCAGCCGAATGCACCCATGGTGACCAATCCGAAGATTATCAACAACACGCCGCCGATCTGCTGGATGAGCGGGAGAATCCCATAGACCACGTACCCAACCAGCCCAACGGACGCCCCTAGCAGCGTGAAGATTAGCCCGAACCCCAGAACGAAGGCGGCTGCGTGCAGAAAAGTGCTGTTTTGATATGTCATACTTTTACCTAACATGAGTCAACGAGTCAACGAGTTAGTGAGTCAGCGCTGAACACAAGCTTCCCGTCCACCCACGTCTGCCAGACCCGCCCATCTTCTTCCAGGATCGCCACATCGGCTGCAAAGCCGGACGCCAACTGCCCCAGCCACGTGCCATGCCCGATCGAACAAGCCGGCGTGCGAGTGGCCGCTGTCAGCGCATCAGCGAAGGGCACGCCAGCCAGCCTGACCAACGTCATGAGGTCCTGGTTCAGCAGGGTGGTGGCGCCAGCCAGCGTCCCATCCGCCAGCCGACAGGTCTCCCCGTCCAGGATCAATTCGTAGCCTTCCCACTCATACTGGCCGGGAGGCATGCCGGCATACGGGATGGCATCGCTGATGAGCGCGGTGCGCTCAGGCCCCTTCACCTTCCACAGCAGCGCCATCGCGCCCGGATGGACATGGTGGCCATCGGCGATCAACTGGGCCACGATCTCATCGTACAGCAGCACCGCGCCCAGGACGCCCGGCTCCCGATGGTGAAAGCCGCGCATAGCGTTGAACGCGTGGGTGGCGTGCGCCAGCCCTGCCTTTACCCAGGCGGTCACCTGATCGAAGGTGGCATCAGAGTGGCCGATCACGGGCACCACCCCAAGCTCCCTCAAGCGCGGGATCAACTCAGCCGCGCGATCCTCCTCTGGCGCAAAGGTGATCATGCGGATGTGTCCACGAGCCGCTTCCTGAAGCTGCTGAAACTCATCCCACGTGAGCGGGTGCTGGAAGTCGGCTTTCGCCATGCCGGGGCGTTTCGGCGAGAGGTGCGGCCCCTCCAGGTGGATGCCCAGGATGCGGGCGCCCTGCGGCTGACGCTCGATCACCTCAGCCATCTCCCCCAGGGCTTCCTGGACGTGCCCGATAGGTGCGGTGATGGTGGTGGCGCAAAAGGCCGTCACCCCGAAGCGCGGCAGAGCAGCCGTCACCTCGGCCAGCTCAGCGCCCATACAACTGTGGCCAAGCGCGCCATGGATGTGCACATCTACCAGGCCGGGCACGACCCTGCGCCCGCCGACGTCTATCACCTCGCTGCCTGGCGGGATGCGTACCATGCTCGCCGGCCCGGCGACGACGATGCGTCCCTCCTCGATGAGCACGACCCCCTTACCCGCAACGGGCTGAGGCGTGAATAGCTGTCCGTTTACGATCGCTTTCATGCTGATATTTCCCGCAAGATCGGATATCCACTGGGCCTATTTTGACGCTTCGGCCACGATGCATCTGTAACTTCTCCCACTGTCCAGGCCGCGCGGCCATGATCGCCAGCGACAGCTCCGATGATGTTGAGCCATATACCGATATACCGGATGGATGGCAACGTTCAGGTTACCCAGGGATCACGGCCGGCTCATGATCCGGGCAATCCACACGGAGCTCGGCGTTGGCAAGCGGTTTGTTGATCAGCCGACAATAATGAGGCGATTCGCTGCCGGGATCGGCGTTGGGCTGAAAGAAGCGGCAAGTAATGCACATCCGGGCGATGCTGATGATCCCGGCTCGTTGCAGCGACTCGATCAACTGCATCAGGAATCTCAGGATGGCCTCTTGCTCCTCAGGACGAAAGGAAAAGACGCTCTCGGCGATCGCATCAGCCCAGGTAGAGAGCCTGACGGCCAGCTCCTGGCCGGTCGGCGTCAGCCTCAGCGTGGATACGCGCCGGTCCCCACGCCACGGCTCGCGGCCGACCAGGGCCTTCCCCTCCAGAGCCGTGATCGCGTCGCTGACGGTCGCCTGGGTCAGCCCAAATTCACGGGCAAGCTGGCTGGCCCGGCAGAGTTCAGGTGAGTGGTAGAGCAGGTAAACCAGAAACTGGATCTGAATCGGGCTCAGATTGTGAACCTTCGCTTTTTCCCAGAGCAACACGCGAAAGGCCTGGCAAAGCCGTTCGAGCGCGACCACGATCTTGCTGGCCACATCCTGTTGCTGTTGAGACGGGTCGAAAACGGAATTCATGGAACAGCCATTTCGGGGTGGCCGAAGGCAATGCCTTCGGACACCTATCCCTACCGCCGGCGCCAAAGGGGCCGGTTCTTAGAAATCCCCGTCTCTCACATACGGGTAGCTCCAAAGGGCGACCTGAAGGACGACGGACTTGAACCACGCCTGATGCATTTTCTCTACCTCGTCGGCGCTGTGTCCTTTCTTCGCCAGGAAAGGCCTGATGGTTGCCGTGATAGGGTAGATGAAGGCGACCAGATACCGGAAGCTGACATTCGGAACGGATTGAACCTTGTCCGTCTGATTTTTCTTCGTGCGATGATGCCGTAAGCCGATCTCGTGCTGGTAGTCCAGCCAGTCTTGATCGTATGGGCGGTGGCAGGTATCGAGGATCCACTGGCCAAAGCGCTTGCGTACGGCAGCCAGATACTCGGCGCTAGGCTGGCCATCCGGGCCATGGAAGTAGTAAACCAGGTGGGGATGGGAGCCCACAAAGCCGTACCACAGGTCCAGCACATCTTCAATTTGGTCGGCCAGCACCTCACCTGCCATCCGCAGGTGCTTGACGTCCTCATCCGTGAAGAGGACGGCCTGCTTGAGGAGATCGAAGTCCTGCAGGCTAATAGGTGACGGCCTCACCTCTGCGCTGCCGTAGGTGTATCCCGGAATGCTCCCCTGTTGTGTGCCACTCATCTTGCCCTCCGTGATGTGAGGATTGGGTGGGGGGGACAACACCCAGATAGATAGGATTCCTAACTAAATGTACAACAGGAGAGCGAAATTGTCAAGACGAGATGGCAGACTTGCCCATCTGCCGCCTACGGCTGGTCATGGGCCAGCAACTCGATGATGGCACCCAACCGCGAAGTGCTGTCCATGTAGGCATAGCATCCGCCTGTGAAATCTCCCCTCTGTATCAAGGGCATCCCCTTGCTCTCCAGGAAGCGCACAGTCTCGTCCATATCCTCAACCTGGAAGGCGATGTGGTGGATCCCCTCGCCGTGCTGATCCAGAAACTCCTGCCAGGTGCTGGGGCTGCCCACAGGCTCGATCAGTTCGAGGGAGAGCGATCCCATCTTGAAGAATGCCAGTTTGGCCCGCGCCTGGGTAGGCTGCCCTCGGTATCGGGTGTGAGCCTTCTCCTCAGGATCGGTGATGACGATGTTGGGCATCTCCATGCCGAACAGATCGGCATAGTTTCGGGCCGTCTTCTCGATGTCCCTGACGACAACCGCCACCTGGGTGATGATGTTGTTGCCCAGTTTGTCCATTGTGTGACCTCCCAAGTTTTCCGACTACATGTGGCAGTGTACCATTCTCATTAGAGGGCGTCAACTACGCACCAGAGGGGCCAAGGGTCCTCTCAAGGGTAGGTTTTTCAGCCGCAGCCATCCCCTGCCCGAACGGGGTGGTGTGGAGCCTGTGGCCCGTATGGGCTAGGGTTCCCCCTCCAAGACATTCTCTAGTATTGACAGCCTCGGTCGCCTGGGCGATAATCTTCCGGCGCAACGCTCTTTGGAAGTGCGTCGCACCTGAATTCACCGAGAGAGGGGAGGTCATGAACGTTGCTGTCATCGGGGCAGGAGCAGGCGGCCTGGCTGCCGCCTACGATCTGGCGCGAGCAGGATGCACCGTCACCCTCTTCGAGGCCGCCGATCACGTCGGCGGGCTGGCATCCGGCTTCAAAGCTTCCAACTGGAACTGGTCGGTCGAGCGCTACTATCACCACTGGTTCGCCAGCGACCGTCACATGCTCCAACTGATTGACGAACTGGGCTGGCGCGATCGGGTGATCTTCCCCTGGCCCATCACAGCGGTCTATCACGCTGGCCGATTCTATCCGCTGGACAGCCCTTTGTCTGCCATATTCCCGGCCCTTCCCTGGCTTGACCGGCTTCCCGGAGCGGGAACGCTCTCACGCGCTCTGTACGTGTTCCGGTTCCCCGGCCTCTCCTGGCTGGATAAGGTCCGTTACGGCCTGGCCGCCGCTTACCTGTTGTCCATCCCGCGGTGGCAGCCGTTGGAACGGGTGACGGCTCACGAGTGGCTGGATCGCTGGATGGGCCGGCGCTGTTATCAGACCCTGTGGGAACCGTTGCTCGTCGGCAAATTCGGCCCACACTATCGGGAAGTCAACATGGCCTGGTTCTGGGCCAGGGTCAAGGCGCGCACGCCCCGGTTAGGGACGTTCAAGGGCGGCTTCCAGGCGTTCATGGATGCCTTCGCCGAACGGGTACGGACTGAAGGGGCAACCATCCGGTTGCAGACCCCGGTCCAGCGCATCGAGCCACGACCAGAAGGCGGGCTACGGCTGACGTTGCCCGAAGGCGCGACCGAGTTTGACCAATGCCTGGTGACGACCTCGCCGGCTCTGCTTGCCCGGCTGACCCCCTCGCTGCCGCCTGCCTATCTGGAACGCCTGTTGGCACTCAAGTCCATGGGCGCGGTCGTGATGGTGCTGGCACTCAAGCATCGCCTGTCCGAGCAGGGCTTTTACTGGCATAACCTGCCTAAAGCTGCCGGGTTTCCCTTTCTGGCCCTGGTCGAGCACACTAACTATCTCTCGCCCGAGTTCTTCGGTGGCGATCACATTGTCTACTGTGGCGATTATCTGGACCCCGACCACGAATATTTTTCGCTAAGCAAAGAGGAGCTTTTGGCACGGTTCTTGCCAGCGCTGTCCCGCTTCAACCCACGCTTCACGCCTGATTGGGTGCGTGATGCGTGGCTGTTCCGCACCCCGTATGCCCAGCCTGTACCGCTGGTTTATCACTCTCAGGCCATCCCCGACCTGAAGACACCTATACCCGGGCTGTGGCTGGCCAGCATGAGCCAGGTCTATCCATGGGATCGCGGGACGAACTTTGCCGTGGAGATCGGCCGACGCGCCGCGCAGCGGATGCTGGCCGAAGGGCAGGAAGCAAGGGGTAAATGAGGGAACGCCCTTTCCTCAGTCTCATTAATTTACAGTCTATAGTCCATCGCTTTGAACTAATAGCTCCGGACTCCGAACTCCAGATTATGGATCAGGCGCAGACGGGCCAGCTCGGCTTCCAGCTCGGCGACACGGGCTTCGGCCTGGCGTCGGCGCTCGGCTTTCTGACGCATTCGCTCCTGGGCTTCCAACGGATCTCTGAGCAGTTCCCAATGGACTTTAGGAAAGCCCTGGCCCGCCGCCGCCCGCCCCCCAGCCGCACTTGACATTTGGAGAACCAGTAAGTATAATTGAAAATTGAAAGCGGGTGTAGTTCAGCGGTAGAACGACAGCTTCCCAAGCTGTATGTCGTGGGTTCGAGTCCCATCACCCGCTCCTGTAAGGTGAACGCCCCTGGGCCGATCGCTAAGGCTCAGGGGCGTTATTGCATCTAACGTGGCTCAACCCCAAGACAGGCTTGCTCATGAGCTCGCCAGCAAGCTCGCTTTGAAGGCCAGTGGATGGTTCGGGAAGACACTTATCCTGCGTCAAGGGTATAACGATGACCACACAGTCAGATTCGGTTGCTCAGCGGGCTGCAGCGCTGATGTCTCAGAAGCATCATTGATCGGACGCCGTGTTGCTCGCCGTGGGCGAGTACCTGTGGGGAAGCGTGGATCCACAGACGGTACGCATGGCAGCAGCCTTCGGTGGAGGGGTGGGTGGCACCCGGCAAGAGTTGTGCGGTGCTCTCAGTGGCGGTGTTATGGTGCTCGGTGCCGTGCTCGGCCCGCAGTCGCCTGGAGAGAATGAAGACCGCCTGCGCGGGGCCATTGCTCGCTATCGAGAGCGTTTCCTGAACGAGATCGGCCCGTCAACCCAGTGCGCTGCGTTGCGCCAGGAGTTATACGGGCCGCAGGGACGGGAGCCGTGCAGCGTGCTGGTACAGCGCGCGGTGCGTATTCTGCTTGAGGTGCTGGACAAAGGCACGGCATTGACCTAAAAGGAACTCTGTCATATAATTAAGATTAGTTCCCATATTGGCCTCAACCCTGTTGGGTTCTCTCGGAAAGTGATTGCCGTGGGACACTACAACAAATGGCCGCGTGAAACTTGTGGCCCGTATGGGCCAGCGGAATTCATTAGCCTCTCAATTTGTTGTAGTGTGGTGAGCGACGAGGAGATTTTCCGAGAGATCTCCCACCGCTAAAGGAGGTGAAGCCCGCTCAGGTTGTTTATCGTCCCTCGAGGCAACCCGCCGCACTAGCGGGGTAGCGACCCCAACCCGACGCGCGCAGGAGAGACTGGCGCACGGGCGGAGGGTTGAATAATCGCAAGCGACACACCATGCATCATGCATACAGGAGGGGAGGTCAAATGAAACGCTTTGGATTGATTTTGCTCATTGCTGTTGTGGTCGCGTTGGTGGCGAGTGGCTGTGTGCCACCGGCGACCCCCGCGCCGGCCGCCTTCACCCCACCCACCGATAAGATCGGTGTCGTCGTCATTAAGCCCGGTGAGCCGATCCACATCGCCTACTGGTTCGTGGTCGCAGGGCCGGATGCTTCACTGGGCACGGATACCAAGCGCGGTGTCGAGCTGGCTATTGACGACAAGGGCGGCACATTACTCGGCCATCCGATCAAACTGACCGGTGAGGATTCGGGCTGCAACGCCGAAGGTGGTCAGGCCGCGGCGACTAAACTCGCGGCCGACCCCACCATCGTCGTAGCGATCGGCTCTAACTGCTCCAGCGAGGCTCGCCCTGGCGTGCCCATCCTCTGGAAGGCTGGCATTGCCACCATTTCCCCCTCGAACACCGCGCCCTTCCTGACGGATCCCAGCCGCGGGCCTGAGTATGACGGTTACCTGCGCACCGCCCACAACGATAAAGTGCAGGGGGCTGTAGCGGCGCGGTTCGCCTGGGAATACTTGAAGGTTAAGACCGCGGCGACCATTCACGATGGCAGTCCCTACGCTGATCAACTGCAGGCGGTCTTTGCTGAGACCTTTAAGCAGCTCGGGGGCACCATTACGGCCCAGGAAGCAGTGGCTCCCACCGACACTGACATGCGCCCGGTGCTGACCAAGATCGCCACTGGCCAGCCTGAGTTGATCTACTATCCCATCTTTATCGCCGCAGGTGGTCATATCACCCGCCAGGCGAAGCAGGTAGCTGGCCTGGAGAAGACGATCCTGATGAGCGCTGACGGCACGTTCTCGCCGGACTTCTACAAGGCGGCGGGAGAAGCGGCCATCGGGATGTACCACTCCAGCCCTGATTTCTCCGCATTCGCCGCCGGTTATAAAGACTTTCTGGACAAACATCAGAAGAAATACGGAGAAAAGCCGCTGGCCCCCTTCCATGCCCATGCCTACGATGCGGCGATGATGGCCTTTGCCGCCATCGAGAAAGTGGCCGTGCAGGCGCCAGATGGCACGCTGTACATCGGCCGCCAGGCCCTTCGCGACGCTTTGTACGCTACCAAAGACTTTAAGGGCTTGACGGGGAATCTTACCTGCAACGCTTACGGCGACTGCGCAGACCCTAAGATCGGCATCTATCAGACAACCGCTGACAATGTCAATAACCTGGTGATGCCGGATACGCCGGTCTGGAAGCCGTACTAGTTCCCGTAGAAGATAGGCTTCTGCGGAACCGCCTGAGAAGTATCTGGATGAGTCGGGCTAGAGGTGTGCCCGACTCATCCCCTAATTTGGCGTAGGAAGGGAGAATCGTGGCGCGAATCATCAAAACCATCGAGATAGAAGGCCAGCCGGCGGTGGCGTTATTTGACACGGGAGCAGCGTACAGTTACGTCCGTTCCACCCTCGTGCGCGAGGTGCCGCGAAAAGTAGTAACCCGACCCGTACGCGTGACTTTAGGGGGCAAAGAGATTGACATCCGCGAATTGTGCTTCATTGAGGGCAAGATTGAAGGGCTCGATTTCTTTGCCGACGCTGTGCCCGTAGATGACATTGGTCGCGCTAATGGTTACGAGTTAGACGCCTTGATCGGGGCTCTGACAATGGAACGGTGGGAGATCAGGCTGGACCCGAAAGCCGGCACTCTTGATTTGGAGGGCCTCCGGCGGCGGGAGTTTACGGAATTCTGATTGGGAGTGGAGCGACATGCTACGAAGGCTCTTCGAGCGTGTGAATATGACCGATATCTTTATGTGGCTAACCGGCGGGGCCATTGTGGCCTTAATCGTCATCGGTTCAGCAGCGACTCTAAGCGCAGGCCGTTACACGACCCGCCACTGGTTTGACTTTCTCATCTTTGGTCTAGCCCAGGGAAGTATCTATGCACTCATCGCCCTGGGTTATACGATGGTCTACGGCATCCTGCGAATGATCAACTTCGCCCACAGCGAGGTCTTCATGAGCGGTCCTTATACAGCCTATTATGTTGCAGCAGCCTTAGACCGATCTGGATTCCTCAACAGCCAGCCGATCCTCAGCCTAGGCATCATTTTTCTGGTGGCAATGGCCACGTCAACCCTGGTGGCGGTTCTGCTGGAACGGATCGCTTATCGTCCCTTGCGCACCGCGCCTCGCCTGGTACCCCTTATCACTGCTATTGGAGCCTCCTTCTTCCTGCAATACACCTTCCGTGGACTTTATGGCTCCGGCTTCCAGGCTTACCCGGTAGTGAAGATCCTGGAAGGGGAATGGTTCATCGGTGGGCTTCGGATTCTGCAGATTCAGGTCGTGGTCATTATCGCGGCGGCGCTGCTGATGGCTGGACTCTACACCTTTGTCCAGCGTACTCGCGTTGGCAAGGCCATTCGGGCCGTGTCTGAAGATAAGGAGATCGCCGCGTTGATGGGGATTGACATTGATCGGATGATCGTCACTACGTTTATTATTGGCGGGATGTCGGCCGGGGCAGCCGGCGTGCTATACGCTCTGATGTTTAAGCAGGTGCACTTTTTTATGGGTTTTATCCCAGGAATCAAGGCCTTCACAGCGGCAGTGTTGGGCGGCATCGGCAATATCCCTGGGGCCATGGTAGGTGGCATCTTCCTCGGCCTCTTTGAATCGATGGGGCCCAGCCTCTTCCTGGACGGTCTGGGCATTCCAGCGCCTTATCAGTTGAAAGATGCCATTGCCTTTACGATGCTTGTGCTGATACTGATCTTCCGACCGACCGGCATTCTGGGAGAACGTCTGGCAGCGAAAAAGGCTTGAGCGCCTCTGAGCAGAAAGGGGAATGAACGATGCAAATCACACCCACTCGCTTCGGTTGGCAACAAGCGGCGAAAATTGGACTCATCGGCGGCCTGATCGGGGTACTCCTATCGCTCGTAGGGATGGTGGAGGCGTTCAGCCAGCGCGACATTATCAGCGATGTCATCTCGATGAGTCATATGCTGCTGCTCCTGATCGCGGTAATCATAGGCTATCTGGCAGCACAACGTACAACGCGCTCTGAGCTCTGGGAGGTGCTTGCTTGTAGCCTCATCGCGGGGCTGGTATACGGGGGGATGTTGGCGCTCCTGGTCATTGTAGGAAGCCTGATCAATCTGCGCGCTGTTTTCATCAATGCCTCGCCGGCTCTTTATCAGTTGTTGACCTTCAGGCGCGGCGCTCAGGTCGGTGCTCTGCTGCTCCTGGGCTTCGGTGCCCTCAGTGGTGGCCTGGCGGGTTTGTTCTATGTGCTGCCCGGTGTTGTCCGCCGTCCATTGCTTACAGCGTCGGCCAGCGTGGTCATGATTGGTGTGCTCCAAGATTTAGTGCGTACCACCCTGGCGGCCTGGGGACCTGCCTCGATGATCAACCAGTGGCTCTTTACCGGCACGGGACTCACCACCTATGGTGCTGCGGCGTTGTTCATTCTCATTGGCGCGGTCAGTTACTTCTGGACCCAAAGAGGGAGCGCGATTCAAGCAAGCTTGCGGAATCTGCCTCCTACAGGTCAACGGGCATTGCGGATCAGCAGTTTCTTGCTCCTGCTCTTGCTCCTGCTCGCTTTGCCCCAGTTCCTCGGCCTTTTTCTTAGCGAGGTTTTGACCATCGTAGGGCTGTACATTCTCATGGGCCTGGGGCTGAACATCGTTGTGGGTCTGGCGGGTCTCCTGGATCTCGGTTATGTAGCTTTCTTCGCCATTGGGGCTTATGTGACCGGGGTACTGACCTCGCCCGAGTTGGGGTTCTCCCGCCTATCGTTCTGGGAAGCACTCCCCTTTGCCGTGATTTTGGGAGTGATGTCGGGTGTGCTCCTGGGCATCCCTGTTCTCAAGATGCGCGGTGATTACCTCGCCATTGTGACCCTGGGTTTTGGCGAGATCATTCGCATTCTCGCCCTTTCCGACTTTCTGCGGCCATGGCTGGGTGGGGCTCAAGGGATCGCCAAAATCCCTAGAGCTATTGTCGGCCGCGTCGAGTTTACCACTCCTCAACAGATGTACTACCTTATCCTGGTTGGCTGTTTGCTCGCCGGTTATATCTCCTGGCGCTTAAAGGACTCGCGCGTGGGAAGGGCATGGATGGCTGTACGCGAGGATGAGGATGTGGCCCAGGCTATGGGAATCAATCTCGTCGCCACTAAACTGCTGGCTTTTGCCACGGGCGCTGGCTTCTCAGCATTGAGCGGCGCCATCTTTGCCAGCAAATTGGGCTCTGTCTACCCCCACAGTTTTAATGTGATGATTTCAATCAACGTGCTGTGCCTGATCATCGTGGGTGGGATGGGCAGTATCCCTGGCGTAGTCGTTGGAGCCCTTGCCCTGGTTGGCTTGCCTGAACTGCTGCGTGAATTCGCCGAGTATCGGCTTTTCGTCTACGGCGCGGCATTGGTCGCAATGATGCTAATGAAACCAGAGGGACTCTGGCCGGAGGCGGTACGTCGCCGAGAACTGCACGAGGCGGAACTTCCAGCTACTGAGCCAGAAGTGGCGTTGGCTGTGGCCAGCGAGTGACAGGAGGAGGACATGCCTATTCTCACTGCCCGTGGCGTCTCCAAGCACTTCGGAGGGCTCACCGCCATCAACAACCTCAATCTGGAGATTAGAGAACACTCCATTTCCAGCATCATTGGGCCCAATGGGGCCGGGAAGACCACCTTCTTCAACTGTGTCACGGGTTTTTATCGCCCCGAGGCCGGGGAAATCTCTTTCAACGGTCATTCGCTGGTCGGCCTCTTACCCGACCGGATCGTCCATCTGGGGATCGCTCGTACCTATCAGAATATTCGTCTCTTCGCCAATCTGACGGCCGTGGAGAATGTCCTGGTAGGACAGCACACTCACTTAAAATCCGGGGTTGTTGGCGCGATCTTCCGTTTGCCTTCGTTCCGACAGGAAGAGGAAGAGGCAGTGGCAGAGGCGCGGCGCCTTCTCAAGTTCGTTAACCTGGCCGGCAAGGGCGACTTTTTGGCCAAGAACCTACCCTATGGGGATCAACGCCGGCTGGAGATTGCTCGCGCGCTGGCCAGTCGTCCCAAGCTGCTCCTCCTCGACGAACCGACCGCAGGAATGAATCCGCGTGAGACTCAGGACATGATGGATTTCATCCAGCGGCTGCGCGATGAATTGGGCATCACCATCCTGCTCATCGAACATCAGATGCGAGTGGTGATGGGTATTTCGGAGCAGGTCACAGTGCTGGACTACGGGGAGAAGATCGCTGAAGGGACGCCAGCACAGATCCAGGCCGATCCACGGGTGATTGAAGCCTATCTGGGACGTGGGAGCGCATCCCAGGTGCAGATGCTTTCCTCTCACCCATCGGCTTCTGTTTTGCCTTCCACTTCTACAACGGAGCGATAGCCGATGGCGCTTCTCGAAGTCGAAAATGTCCACACCTACTATGGCAACATTCACGCTCTCAAGGGTGTCTCTCTTGCTGAGGAAGAGGGCGAGATCGTCACCCTTATCGGTGCGAATGGCGCCGGAAAAAGCACTTTGCTCAAAACGATCAGTGGCCTGCTGCGACCGCGCCAGGGACAGGTGCGCCTGGCAGGCGAAGATCTGAGCCATTACAAGCCCCATGAGATCGTCATCAAGGGGGTTGTCCAGGTTCCAGAAGGGCGTCGTATGTTCGCCCAGTTGACCGTGCTCGAGAATCTGGAGATGGGCGCGTTCACCCGTTCAGATGGGGCAGGGATTCGGGCGGATTTGGAGCGAGTCTTTACACTGTTCCCACGCCTGAAGGAACGGCAGCATCAGGTCGCCGGCACGCTGAGCGGTGGTGAACAGCAGATGCTGGCAATTGGGCGAGGCTTAATGGCCCGCCCGCGTGTATTGTTGCTGGATGAGCCTTCGATGGGGCTGGCCCCCATTTTGGTCGAAGAGATCTTCGCCATTATCCGGGAGATCAACTCTCAGGGCGTGAGCATCCTCCTGGTCGAGCAGAACGCCCTGATGGCCCTGTCAGTCGCTCACCGTGGCTACGTGTTAGAGACGGGACGCATCGTTCTGCAAGGTTCCGCCCGTGAGCTGCTCCATGATCCAATGGTAGTCGAGGCATATTTGGGAGGGCGGTAACGATTGGCGATTTCGGATTGAGGATTTCGGATTGCGGATCACGCCACGGTAGCCCAATCCGAAATCCGCGATCCGCAATCCGCAATCCAAAATCTGATGGACCTGGTACAGCTTACTGATTCGGTTTACCAATTGCAGGGTGGCACTAACGTCGGCCTGATCGTGGACAAGGGACGCGCGCTGGTAGTGGATACCGGCCTGGATCGAGACGCCGGGCGGCGTGTCGTGCGCACGGCGGGCGAACTGGGTGCACAGATGGTGGCAGTGGTGATCACCCATGCGCACGCGGATCATTTTGGGGGCGCGGCCGAGATCAAGCGCCGCACTGGCGCGGCCGTGTACGCCCCGGCCTTTGAGTCGGCGATCATCGAGAACCCGGAGTTAGAGGGCTATTATCTGTTTTCAGGGGCCCAACCGCCCGCCGAATTGCAGCACAAGTTCATCCTTGCGCCTGGCTGCGCCGTGGACGGCCGAATCGAAGCCGGGGAGCAGGAGATCGCCGGCTTCACGGTTGAGGCCATCCCCATGCCGGGGCACGCTCAGAACCAGATGATGATCGCTCACGGCAGCGTCTGTTTTGCTGGTGACGCGTTCTTCCAGCAGGAAGTGCTGGACAAGTACGCCATCCCCTTCTACGTGAATGTGACGCAGGCGCAGGAGAGCCTGGAGCGGTTGATGGCTTTGGGCGACCGCTTCTCCTGGTTTGTGCCCGGGCATGGTCCGGCCGTCTCCGCCATCGCCCCCATCGCGGAGCAGAACCGCCAGCGCATTCGGACAATCTACGACCACGTGCGAGCTGCCTTGCGAGAGCCGGTCGAGGCCGGCCGCGTTCTCGCGTCCGTGGCTGAGGCGTGGGGGGTGTCCATCCCGACCCCTGCTATCTACTACCTGACCCTGACCACGATCCACGCCTGCCTGAGCGCCTTGCAGGCTGCCGGCGAGGCGGAGCTGAGCATCGTGGATAACCGGGCGTTATGGCGTGTGTTGCGTTAAGCTGTTCGGCCGATCCGTTCGCGTCTTTTCCAGAATGATTCCACTGAAAAAACTGCTCTGAGGCCCGTCCGCGGGCCGTTTCTTGGCGCCCGAAGACGGGCTTGGGAGCCTTTTTTCAGGGGAGTCAAAATCCTATTACCCCAAAAAGGAGACTTTGCCATGACCCCATTGCGTGCCGGCTTCGGCCGGTCCGACATCACCCCTAAAATCGGTTGCAAACTGGTAGGCTACGCAGGCCGCCCCGGCGGTGCTACCGGTGTGCATGACCGCCTGTTCTCGCGAGCGCTGGTCCTGGAGGACGAAAACGGACGTTGGGCCCTCATCTCCAATGATTTGTGCTACCTCAACGCCGAGACGGTCCGCGAAATTCGCGACGCCATCCAGCGTCGCGTGGGTATCCCGCCGGCTCACGTTTTCGTGGCCACCATTCACACCCATGCCGGCCCTCACGACCGCCACGCCGAGAACTGGGATCGTCCCCTGCCAGAACTCATCGCCGACGCCGTCGAGGCGGCCTGCCAGGCGCTTCAGCCGGCGCGCATCGGCAGCGGCTATGGCTTCCTCTATGGCTACTCCATCAACCGCCGCTGGCTGGACCGCCCGGTGGACCCCGGCATCGCCGTGCTGCGGGTGGACGATGCCGACGGCAACCCCTTGGGGTTGGTGACGAACTTCGGTTGCCATGCCGTCGTGTTGGGCTACGACAACTATCTCATCAGCGCTGATTGGCCGGGGTACGCCTGCACGAAACTGGAAGAGGCCCTGAGCGCGGGCACAACCTGCCTCTTCTTGCAAGGGGGATCAGGAGACGTCAACCCCCTGGTGGAGGGGGTCCGCAATCGGCTGCGCAGCGGCCACACGATCGTGGCTATCGGTGACGTCAGCACCTACTACGGCTCGGCCGACGATCCCCAACGTTGGAACATCGGCGATCGGGGAGGCGGAACCTTCGCGGAAGTGGCTGAGCTGGGGGAGGCCTTTGCGGACGAGGTGCTGCGGGTGGCTCGTCGCATTTCAACCACCGTGCCCTCCGACTCCCTCTGGTCGGAGCAATTGATTGTCAACGCCGCAATGGAGCCTGACGAGCCAGGCCTGGAGTTGCCGGCCCTTTCCCGCTCTCTCATCACTGAAGCCCCCACGATTGAGGATCCAAGGATGATCCCGATGGAGATCATGCTCCTGGGCATCGGCGGCATGATGCTGGTGGGCGAGCCTGGTGAATGTTTCAGCCAGACGGCGGTAAATCTCAAGACGCGGTTGCGCCTGATGGGCTACGCCACGCCCGCCTTGGTGAGCTACGCCAATGGATGGTTCGTCTACCTGCCGGAGCCGGAGGCATTTGATGAAGGCGGCTACGAGCCGGGATGGGCGAAGCGCCTGGGCATCAGCCGCCACCTCCAGGCCCGCGTCTGGCAGACCGTCGAACCGGTGCTCCGGCAACGGGCGGAGCCTGCTCGAGTTTAGCGATCATGTCATTCCGAGCGAAGCGCAGAAGAAAGGGACAATCTCACCATGTCGTCACCTACGCACAACCTTTGGTCCAGCGTATCCCAATGGCCGGTGCGCCGGTTCAGCGGTGCCGTCCTCAAGGAGATCGCCTTCCCACTGGGCGGCATCGGCACGGGGACGGTCTCTCTAGGTGGGCGCGGCCAACTGCGCGATTGGGAGATCTTCAATCGGCCGGCCAAGGGGAAGAACCTGCCCTACACCTTCTTCGCCCTGTGGGCGCAGGCGGCCGGGCAGGTCCCGGTCACCCGCGTCCTGGAACGCCAGTTCCTGCCCCCTTTCATCGGCGAGATGGGCCTTCCCACCAGCCAGGTGTCCGGGCTGCCACGCCTGCGCGAGGCGACGTTCACCGGTGCCTATCCCTTCGCCCATATCGCTTTTCACGATGATGCCCTGCCGCTCCAGGTGGAGCTGCTGGCGTACAATCCCATGATCCCGCTGGACGCTGAGCGCTCCGGGCTGCCCGTGGCCATCTTCCACTGGCGGCTGACCAACCCCGGCCCGGCTTCGGTGGACTGCACCCTGGCCTACAGCCAGCTCAACCCAGTCGGCTACGACGGACAGGCGAACCTGGGCGGACGCCGCCATCCCCTCTTCGGTGGCAATCTCAACACCTGGCGCGAGGAGACCGACCTGCGTGGCTTCCTGATGACCCGGCCTGGCTTCGACGGGGCCAACCCCGCTGCCGGTTCCGTGGCCGTCGTCACGCCCTGGCCCGCAGTGACGTTTTTAGCCCATTGGGAGCGCGCTGGCTGGTGGGACGATCTCCAAAACTTCTGGGATGACCTGAGCGCGGACGGGCGTTTGCCGGAGCGGCCGGAGAACGATCCCAGCCGCGCCGGCGAGACCGACGTGGGCAGCCTGGGCCTGCGCGCCCGTGTGGAGCCGGGCCAATCGGTCGAACTACCGATTGTCTTGGCCTGGCACTTCCCGCACCTGACCAACTATTGGAACCGCGAGCCGGAAGTGCGCGGCCAGCGGCTGGGCAACTACTACACGACCCGCTTCGCCGACGCCTGGGATGCCGCCCACTTCACAGTTGCCCATCTTGAAGAGTTGACGCGCGAGACTCAAGCGTTTCATCAGGCACTGTTCGAGAGCACTCTTCCGCCTGAGGTGCTCGATGCGGTATCGAGCCAGATGTCTATCATCCGCACCACCACCTGCCTGCGCACCGAGGACGGGCGCTTCCACGCCTTTGAGGGGTGCAACGACAACGCTGGCTGTTGCCCCATGAACTGCACACACGTCTGGAACTACGAGCAGGCGCTGGCTCACCTCTACCCGGACCTGGAGCGGACGATGCGCCTGACCGACTACGGTACCAACACACTGCCCACAGGCGAGCAAAAGTTCCGCACGCTGATCCCGCTCACCTCGGGCGTGCTGTGGAATTTCGTGCCCGCAGCGGACGGGCAGATGGGGACGATCATAAAGCTGTACCGGGAGTGGCAGCTCTCCGGGGACGATGATTTCTTGCGCCAGCTCTGGCCATCGGCGAAGCGCGCCCTGGAGTGGGCCTGGGAGTACTGGGACGCGGACCGCGACGGCGTGATGGAGGGCGAGCAGCACAACACCTACGACATCGAGTTCTATGGCCCCAACACGATGATGGGCACACTCTACCTGGGGGCGCTACGGGCGGCGGAGGAGATGGCTCGCGCCCTGGGTGAGATGGACACGGCGGCCGAGTACCGGCGATTATTCGAGTCGGGGGCGACGCGACTGGAGGAGTTGCTCTGGAACGGCGAGTTCTACGTGCAGCAGGTGCGCAACCCCAGCCCGGATGAGGTCCACGTCAAACACAACCTGGAATGGCACTCCTCAGGCGTGCGCCCCGGCGAGGAGATGCCGCGCTACCAGTACGGCCCCGGTTGCCTCTCTGACCACATGTTGGGGCAGTGGTGGGCGCACGTGGTGGGGCTGGGCTACCTCTTGCCAGAGGAGCACGTGCGCACGGCCATGCAAAGTATCTACCGCTACAACTGGCGCACCGATTTCTCCAGTCACGCCAGTTGCCAGCGTACCTACGCCCTTAATGACGAGGCCGGGCTGCTCTTGTGCTCCTGGCCGCATGGGGGCCGCCCGCGCTACCCCTTCCCCTACGCCGACGAGGTGTGGACCGGCATCGAGTACCAGGTGGCAGCACACCTGATCTACGAGGGCATGGTCCAGGAGGGGCTGAATATCGTCAAGGGGCTGCGCGCCCGTCACGACGGCGTCCGGCGCAACCCGTGGGACGAGTTCGAGTGCGGTCATCACTACGCGCGGGCGCTGGCGAGCTGGTCGCTGCTTCTGGCCCTCTCCGGCTACCGTTACTCTGCACCCCAGCGGCGTCTGGGTTTTGCCCCCCGCCTTAACGCCGATGATTTTCGCTGTTTCTTTAGCACGGGGAGCGGTTGGGGGGTGTACGAGCAGCGGTGCACCGGGCGTGAGCAGGTTAGCCGCGTTGCCGTACAGTTCGGTCGGCTCACGCTGCGCTGGCTGGAGATCACGCTCCCTGACGGTGTTGCGCTGGCCACGGTGGATGTGGCGGGACCGGGCGCTGAAGGCACAGCCTCAGTGACCGCCAGAGATGAGCGGTGGGCCGTGGACCTGGGATACGAAGTGACGGTGCAGGCAGGGGAAACGCTGACGGTCATAGCGCGCTGGTAGAAGCCAGGCATGTTTAGTTCCTAAGATTCGTCAGCCAATCAGAGAGGTCATTTGAAATGAAATGGTCCGACCTGATCGTGGAGGTGGTAGACGTAGAGGGCACTTGCCCAGTCTACAAGGTGGGCGACCGGTTTCGGCTCAAGGAGGGCTATCGGCTCGTCGCCCAGAATTCCTGTGACATCTGTGTCCACTCGGTTGGCTCCCTCATGACCTGGGTTGTTGCGCTGAGTGGGGGCATTCGCCCTGAGGAGTGTGGCCTGGCTCAGCCGGGAGAGGATGTGGCGCACGTGCAATGTCTGGATCCAGGCCCTCCCTACACGCCTGGCGGCACAGTGACATTTTCGATCCGCCGCGCATGAATGGGAAAGGGAGGAAATCCCCTATCCTGGCTGCAACCGACCTGGGCCTGGGCACCTGCTGGATCAGCGCCTTCAATCCCGGCGCAGCACGGGAGATCTTGGGATTGCCCGATGATGTGGAGCCCATCGCCTTCACGCCGTTGGGGTATCCGGCCGACCGGCCAAGGCCCAAGATGCGCAGGTCGTTATCGGAATTGGTGCGGTATGATCACTGGTGAATCGTTGACCTGGACAGTAGACCACCTGGCGCACACGCGGATCAAAGGGGCAAGATTTGCCGCTTACTGGTGACTATGCTATACTCGCTCCCTGTGTATGAATCGCGCTTTATTTTGCTAGAAGGATGGTGCCGAGATGAGCACATTGATGCATTTCATTGAACGTCCTGAACCGAATCCCAACATCCCCGAGCTCCGCCCGGGTGACACCGTGCGGGTGCATAACCGGATCGTGGAAGGGAATCGGGAACGTATTCAGGTGTTTCAGGGTGTGGTGATGCGTTTGCGTAGAGGGGGCGCTAACGCCAGTTTCACCGTGCGCCGGATCGCTTCGCACGGCGTGGGGGTGGAACGTACCTTTTGCTTCCAGTCCCCGCGTGTGGAGAAGGTAGAAGTCTTACGTCATGGCAAAGTGCGCCGGGCCAAGCTCTATTTTCTGCGGGAACGACGGGGCAAGAAGGCACGGCTGCGGGAGGCCCGCCGCGTGATTTCTGAGGAATTGGACGAGTGAGGTTGTTCTTCGGCGGTCAGACAGACTGAGGCGTTCAGAGTGAGGGTCTTCTGAAGAGCGCAGATCTACTGCGCTCTTCTCATTTGAGCGGCACCGCGGCCCATGAAAAGCGGTCAGCCGTTTGATCGTCGAAGGTCTCTCCTGGTCGACAGGCCAGGAGAGACCTTCGCCCATCGCGGACCTTCGCTCATCGCAGCGTTTTCAGCCATCAGCCTTCAGCCAGAGTAGCTGATGGCTGATGGCTGACCGCTGATCTCAGTTGACAGCCGGCGCTACTTCTCGCCCTGTGGGCCCAGAAGTGAGACGATGTACGTCCGCAGGTACTTTTCGGCCACGCGCTGAACGTCGTCCGAGGTGACCTGGCGGATGAGCTGGGGGTACCTTTCGTCCATCGCAGTGCCCACACCCAACATCTCATACCAGCCCAGATACCAGGCGCGGCGCTCGGCGGTCTCATGGTCAATCAGGTAGTTGCCCACGATGGAGCTCTGAGCGCGAGCCAGTTCCTCGGCGGTGACGCCGTGCTCCTTGATGTCCTCCAGGATCTCCAGAATCCCCTCCCGCGCGCGCTCGGCGTTCGCGGGCAGCACGATGATGTACGTCGCGAAATGGCTATCGGCCTGGCGCGATGGGAAGAGGGAGCCCGTTGAGTAAGCCAGCCCTCGTTGATCGCGCAAAATCGTGAAGAGGCGGCTGCTCATGTCGCCGCCGACGATGGCGTTGAGCACCTTCATAGCGGGGTAATCCGGGCTGCCGACGGCCGGGCCGGGAAATCCCACCATCATCCAGACGAGGTTGGACCCCTTCTCGGCGACGACCTGTTGGTTCTCGGCCAGTTGCACCTGGAGCGGCGGCTTCGCAGGCAGCTCCGGCGCGTAAGCCAGGCTGCCCAGGCGGGCCTTCAATAGCGCCAGGAGCCGCGAGGCGTCGAAATCACCCACGGCGGCGATGACCATGTTGTTAGGGACGTAGTATTGTCGGTAGAAGCGCACGACCTCGTCGCGGGTCATGGCCTGGATCGAATCCACAGTGCCCAGGGCGGAGTGGCCGTATCCGTGGTCGCCGTAGAGCGCGCGCTGAAAGTTGTTGTAGATCACGTTGAAGTTCTGGTCGGCTTCGGCCTGGATCTCCTTGAGCGTTTGATCTTTGAGATGCGCCAGCTCATCCTCCGCGAAGGCCGGGTGGAGCAACACGTCCAAGAAGATAGGTAAAGCCCGCTCCAACGTGTCCTCTGTGGCGACCAGGTACAGATGCGCCATGTCGGCGAGAACGGCCTGCCCCAGGACCGCTCCCAGATTTTCGATCTCCTCGAAGACCTCCTCCTCGCTCCGGGTCTGCGTCCCCCGCAACAGCAGTCGCTGCGTCAACATGGCGATCCCCGCCTGATCCGGGGTCTCCACTCGCGTGCCGGTGCTCACGAAGGCCTGGACGGCGACGACATCCGATGTGTGATCCTCGCGCAGGATCACCTTCAGGCCGTTGTCGAGCGTCACCCCCTCGGCGGC
>DAOUAJ010000202.1:0-25306 GCA_034433615.1 Anaerolineae bacterium
TGGAGGAGTGAGGAGAGGGGGAGACGGGGAGACACAGGGACACGGGGATACTGGGATGATGAAGATGCGACCTGAGCCGATCTTGATGGGCTTCGGGGCAACACCTGAGAATCCAGCGGCCTGCCTCAAATACGGCCGGCGGACGATTCCGGTGAACCTTCCGCCAGGCGTTCGCTTTCGCGGCGTGATGGAGCCGGCAGGCCCTCACCAACCCCCCTTTCTCCCCTCTTCCTCTCCCAACCTTGAGAGAGGAAGGGGGGGAGCCATCTGGCGGGCTCTGCGCCGGCCGATCGGCGCGCCACCGCTGACGGAGATGGCTCGCGGGACGCGACGGGTCGTGGTGACGGTCAGCGACTACACCCGGCTGTCTGTCCAGCATCATCGGTTCCTGCCGGCCATCCTGGATGAGCTGAACGCGGCTGGTGTACCCGACGACACGATCGAGGTGCTGGTCGCCAGCGGCAACCACGTGCCGGCGACCGAGCCGGAGATGGCTGAGATCGTCGGGCCGGAAGTGCTGGCGCGCGTGCCCATTGTGTCGCACGATGCACGGGATGACGCTGGGCTGATGTGGGTGGGCCGCACCCCGATGGGCACCGGGGTCTGGCTCAACCGGCGCGTGGTCGAGGCCGACCTGGCGGTGATTACCGGCGGGATCGTCTCGCACGTCTTCGCCGGGTACGGCGGCGGGCGCAAAGGCATCCTGCCTGGCGTCGCTGGCCGCTCGAGCGTGCTGCAAAATCACACTCGCTGTCTGCTGCCCGATGGAAGCCTGCACCCGCGGGCCACCTACGGCGTGCTCGACGGCAACCCGATCCACGAGGACATGGTCGAAGCAGCACGCCTGCTGAAGATGCCGGCGTTTCTCTTCAACGTGGTCAACGACTCGGCGGGGGAGCCAGCCGCTTACTTCGCTGGCCATCTGGAGCAGGCATGGGCCGCCGGCGTCGCCCTGTGCCGGCGTCTTTCGTCGGTCACCGTGGCTGAGCCGGCCGATTTGGTCATCGCCGGCATGGGCGGTTTCCCGAAGGACATCAGCCTCTACCAGTCCACCAACGACTACGCCTATCCGGCCGTCGCGCCCGGTGGGGCGATCATTCTGGTCGCGGCGTGCGAGGAGGGCCTGGGCGCGCCCGATTTCGTCCGGTGGCTGCAGTATGATACGCCCGAGGCGATGTGCGCCGCCCTGCGTCAGGACTTCAGTGTGGCCGGGTACCTGGCCTACCGGACCTGGCTCCAGGCGCGGCGCGTGCCCACTTTCTTCGTGTCTGATCTGCCGCCCGAGCCGGTGAGGACGCTGGGGATGGAGCCGATGGCCAGCTTGGATGAGGCGATTGAGGCTGCTCTGGCTCGCCTCGGCCCGTCGTCGAGTGTGCTCGTTTTCCCGCGCATTTTGCAAGTGAACCTGAGGGATCGGTCCTGAGGCCCCTCGGGTTTCAGAAGAGAGAAACGATGACGCGTTTTCAGCTCCCATCCCTCCCCAAACTGCGATGGCCTCTTCCGATTACCCCTCCCGGAGAGGAAGCCCTGATCCCGCCGCGTGAACAGCACAACCAGCGCTATCTGTACTGGGACATCGCCTGGTTTGGTGTGACGTCCGGCATTGCCCTCAATTTCCTGGCCGTCTACGCCGTGCGCCTGGGCGCGACCGAGGTGCAGGTGGGCGCGCTCACCTCGGCACCGGCGCTTGTCTCGATTTTTTGGCTGATCCTGGCCGGCCAGATCGTAGCCCGCCAACGTCACGTCTTGAAGCTCTTGCTTCAGATGCTTTTCACTCACCGTGTGATCTATTTACTGATGGCGCTTTTGCCCTGGGTGTTGCCACGGACTTGGGTGGTGCCCGGTTTGATTGCTCTGGCCGCTTTGCAGGCTTTCCCGGCCGGCACCGCCAACATCGGCTTCTCTTCCATGCTGCCTGAGGCCATCTCTAAGGAGCGGCTTGGGCGTGTGGTCAGCATGCGTAATGCGTTGATCGGCGCCACCTCCACACTGACCGTCCTGGCCTGCGGGCCGGTCCTGGCAGCCCTGCCTATCCCGCTGAATTACCAGGTGTTGTTCATCGCCGCCTTCCTGGCGAGTATGGTCAGCCTGTACATGGTCGCCCAGCTAGATATCCCCCCTAAGAAAGAGGTGCAGCCGGTCGCGCAGGGGCTGGCGGATCTCCTGGAAGGATTCCGGCGCTTCTGGGCCGATCGCCGGTTTGTGTTCTTCACGCTGGCGGCGTTCGTGCTGCACTGGGGGCTGTTCATGGCTGCCCCCCTGTTCCCGGTCTACTGGGTGCGCACACTGGGAGTGCCGGACTCGTTCATCAGCCTGATCGCCACACTGGGCAGCGGCACGTCTGTGCTGGGGGCGCTGGCCATGGACCGCTTGCTACGGCGGTGGGGCAACCGGCGCGTGGTCGGCTTCAGCATGCTAGGGCTGGCGCTGATCCCCATTCTGACCGCGATGACCCGTACGCTGCCGCCACTGCTCGGCATTTCCGTGATGGGGGGCCTCTTCGCGGCTGGGCTGAACGTCTGCCTGTTCAACGCGCTGATCCAGGTCACACCCGATGCCGATCGCGCCCGCTTCATCGCCATTTTCTCGGTGCTGGCGAATATCGCCGTGTTCGCCGCGCCGTTGTCCGGTTCCTGGCTGGCGGGCATCGTGGGGATCGTGCCGGCCTTCTTCATCGCCGGAGCCATCCGCATCCTGGCCGGTGCGATGTTCCTGTGGCACCGAAGCACGTATTAGGGCGGAGATCGGAGGATATGTCCAAAAGGACACAACGTCGCGATCAACAGGTTTCGCGCCGGAAGACGATACCACCGGACTGGGATACGGCCAAGCTAGAGATAGAGACCCGCGGGCTGATGTTGCTGATCCGCACGCAGGTGGGAGTCTTTTCGTGGGAGCGGCTGGATACGGGCACCCGCCTTTTATTAGACGCAATGGAAGTCCACGCGGGTGAGCGCGTGCTGGACCTGGGATGTGGCTACGGCGTGTTGGGGCTGGTCGCTGCCCGCCTGGCCGGGCCGGATGGACATGTGAACCTGAAGGTGCTGCTGGCGCGGCGATAAACAGTTGGCGGCGGCGATGGCTGACCCGGTAGCGGTTAGAAACCACCGCCTGGGCTATCCGCCATCCCAGGCGGCACCATTTTATGCGCCGCCGCCATTCATGCGCCGTTGGTGCCAGCGATTTTCGCTCTCGCTCTTACGCGGCTGAGGAGTCAGTCGCCAGCGAGGGCACGCTGGGCTGCTGAGCCGTCAGAGCCCCTTTCGACGCCCGCGCCGGCATGAGCGCCCACGCGATGACCAGAGCGGCAAAAGTGATCAGATCAATAGCGATCAACGGTGACATGAGAACCCCCCTCAATGTGTTTTGTAGGGCGAGATTTATCTCGCCTCATGATCTCGCCTTACCTCTCATCGGTTAGAGTTGATACGCGATCTCGCCATGCTGCGTGGCGTCCAGACCTCGCACTTCTTCCTCTTCCGCCACGCGCAGCCCAATCGTCACATCCAGCGCCTTGAGGATCACCCAGGTCATGGCCATCGAATAGGCTGTGACAACCGCGACCGCGATGAGCTGGATGAGCAACTGTCGGGGGTTGCCGTAGAAGAGGCCGTTGGCGCCGGCCGGGTTCACCGCCACGGAGGCGAACAGGCCCGTGGTCAACGCTCCCCACGCCCCTCCCACGCCGTGTACGCCCCAGACATCGAGCGAATCATCCACGCCTAACTTCGACTTAAGCTGGACTGCCCAGTAGCAGAAGACCCCCGCGCCGAAGCCGATCAGGACAGCGGCCGGCACGTCCACGAACCCCGCCGCTGGCGTGATGGCGACCAGCCCCGCCACCGCGCCCGCCGCGGCTCCCAACACGCTGGGCTGCCGGTGATGCATCCAGCTCAGCGTCATCCAGGTCAGCGCGGCCATCGCCGCGGCCGTGTTGGTGACCACGAAGGCGTTCACCGCCAGCGCGCCCGAGGCTAGCGCGCTGCCGGCGTTGAAGCCGAACCAGCCAAACCAGAGCAGCCCCGCGCCCAGCACTGTCATCGTCGCGTCGTGGGGGTCCATCGGCTCCTGGCCGAACCCCAGGCGACGGCCCAGAAGGATCGCCGCGACCAACGCCGACATGCCAGAGGAGATGTGCACCACGGTCCCGCCGGCGAAGTCGAGCGCCCCCAGGTTGCGCAGCCATCCCCCCACGCCCCACACCCAGTGCGCGATGGGATCGTAGACCAGCGTGGCCCACAGCAGGCTGAAGATGGCGAACGCCTTGAAGCGCTTGCGCTCGGCAAAGGCTCCGGTGATGAGCGCCGGGGTGATCACGGCGAACATCGCCTGGTAGATCATGAAAGCCTGATGCGGGATCGTCCCGGCGTAGTCGGGGTTGGGCTCCATCCCCACGCCGTTCAACCCCAGCCACTGCAGGCTGCCGATGATCCCGCCGCGGTCGGGCCCAAAGGCCAGGCTGTATCCCCACAGCACCCACTGCACGCTGATCAGGGCCAGCATGAAGAAGCTGTGCATGATCGTCGCCAGGACATTCTTGCGCCGCACCAGCCCGCCGTAAAAGAAGCCCAGGGCGGGGGTCATCAACATCACCAAAGCAGCCGCTACGAGAATCCAGGCCGTGTCGGCTGCGCTGACCTCTCCTGCCATCATCCCCTCCATACTAGACAGGGTGTGTATTTTTCCGAATCCGGCACGATTATATTCGATTTGCACTTGTTGACGCTACGGCCAGATTGCTTAAACTGCCTCAGCTAGATTTGGACGCGTTGCACAATGGGATCAATTGAGAGCCGTTGACAAGTGACCGAAATGCTTTATAATCGTGTCGCTCTACGCCACGTCAACAGAGGAGGGGGGAAGATGCCCAAGGAAACGATGACTCCGCGCGAACGGTGGCTGGCTGTACTGACCCGGCAGCAGCCGGATCGGGTGCCTATGGATTATTGGGCTACCGATGAAGCCACAGCAAAGCTGCTGAAATATACGGGGTGCAGCAGCCAGCGGGAGATGCTGCAGAAGTTGCACGTGGATTTTGTGGTCAGCGTAAGTCCCCGCTACGTCGGCCCGCCCATCCCCGAAGATAGAGACGTCTTCGGCTGCGGCTATCAGAACATTGACTATGGCACTGGCATATATCGAGAATGCGTCTATCACCCGCTGGCCCGGTACAATTCGGTCGAGGAGATCGAGAAGAACTACACCTGGCCCAGCCCAGATTGGTGGGATTACAGCGTCATCCCAGAACAAGTTAAAGGCAACGAGATGTACCCCATCCGTGGAGGTGGCTCCGAGCCGTTTTTGATCTACAAAGATCTGCGCGGCCAGGAGCAGGCATTCATAGACCTGGTGCTCCACCCGGAGATCGTCCACTACTGCCTGGACAAGTTGTTCGATCTGGCCTACGAGAACAGTTGCCGCATCTACGAGCAGATCCCTGGACAGGTGATGCTTTCCTATGTGGCCGAGGACATGGGGGGACAGGATGATCTGATGTTCTCACCGGCCCAGATTCACGAGTTCCTGATCCCGCGCATGAAACGGATCATTGATCTGGCTCATGAGGCCGGTGCCTTCGTGTTCCATCACAACGATGGCAACTGCCGGCGCATCATCCCGGACATGATCGAAGCAGGGATTGATCTGCTGAATCCTATTCAGTGGCGATGCAGGGGCATGGACCGGGAAGGCCTCAAGCGAGACTTTGGGGGCCAGATCGTGTTTCACGGAGCGATGGACAATCAGCACACGCTCCCCTTTGGCACGGTAGAGGAGGTGCGGCAGGAGGTGTTGGATAACCTGCGCATCCTGGGCGAAGGTGGAGGTTATATCCTGGCTCCTTGCCACAACATCCAGGCAGTCAGCCCACCGGAGAACATCGTGGCCATGTATGAAACCTGCTACGCGCACGGATGGACGTAGAGACAGCATCCAGGCTGTGCATACTATCAGCAGGCCTTGCGAAGAAGTCCCGACCTTCGCAAGGCTTAACTTGCTGTTTGAGTCCAGATTGGGAGGAGATTCATGACCGAACCTGTCGAGCAATCCAGAGAACAGATCGAATCGTTCGAGTTCAAAGCTGAAGTTCAACAATTGCTGCACATTCTGGCGCACTCGCTCTACACCGAGCGAGAAATCTTCCTGCGTGAGCTGATCTCCAACGCGTCCGATGCTCTTCATCGCCTCCAGTTCGAGATGCTAACCACCCACGACGTGGTAGATCCGGGCGCTGAGCTGGCGATCCACATTGATTTCGACGAGAAGGCAGGCACCCTCACCGTCAGCGATAGCGGCGTGGGCATGACACGGGAGGAGTTGATCGAGGACCTGGGCACCATTGCTCACTCCGGCGCGATGGCCTTCCTCAAGCGGTTACAAGAGAGCGGCCGCTCCGCTGCGGAAATCATCGGCCAGTTCGGCGTCGGCTTCTACTCCGTCTTCATGGTGGCCGAGGAGGTGACCGTCACCTCGCGCTCCTTCCGACCGGAGGCCCAGGCAGTCGCCTGGACGTCCCGGGGTGATAACCGCTACACTCTGCGTCCCGCCGAACGTGCGACGCGCGGGACGACCGTCGAGATCAAGCTTAAAGAGGACGCGCGAGAATACCTCAACGCTTACCGGCTGGAGGGGATCGTGCGCCGCCACTCCGACTTTGTGGCCTTCCCTATCTACGTGAAGGATAAAGTCGCCAATCGTCGGGCGGCACCGTGGCGACAGCGCCCCCAGGAACTCACCCCGGAACAGTACAACGAATTCTACCGGCAACTGACGTTAGATGTCGCCGACCCGCTCCTGTATGTGCACTTCTCAGCCGACGCGCCCGTGCACGTCCAAAGCATCCTCTATGTGCCATCTCACGCCGACCGCAGCCTGTTCGTGGCGCGCCAGGAATACGGTCCCCGGCTCTACTCGCGCAAGGTGCTCATCCAGGAGCGTGCCAGCGATCTGTTGCCGCCCTACCTGCGCTTCGTGGAAGGGATTATAGATTCCGACGACATCCCGCTCAATATCTCACGCGAGGCGATCCAATCCAATCAGGTGGTCGCCCGCATCCGCTCTAATCTGGTGCGCAAGCTCCTGGGCGAGCTGGCAAGCTTGGCTCAGGATGCCCCTGAACGTTATCTGACCTTCTGGCAAGAGTTCGGCGCTTACATGAAGGAGGGGGTATCCACCGATGTAGCCAATCGAGAAATGCTGATCCCGCTGCTACGCTTCCATTCCTCGCGGACGAGCGAGAGGGAGTGGGTCTCTCTGGCGCAGTACAAGGAGCGCATGAAAGAAGGTCAACAGGCTATCTACTACGTCCTGGGCGAGGACCTGCGCTCCATCGCCCGCAGCCCGCATATGGACTACTTCCGCGCCCACGATATCGAGGTGCTCTATCTGACCGAGCCGATTGACAGCTTTTTGGTGATGGCGTTGCGGGAATTTGACGGCAAGCCGTTGCGTAACATTGCCGACGCCGGGCTGGAGCTGCCCGCGGAGAAGGCGGCAGAAGGGGTAGATGCTTTGTCGGCCGAGGCCTTCGAGCGGCTGCGTCAGCGGTTCGCGGCGGTGTTGGGCGAGCGGGTGGCCGCGGTGCGGGAATCCAAACTGCTGCGAGACAGCCCCTGCCGGCTGGTGACACCGGAGAACGCGCCCGGCGCCGATCTGCAGCGGGTCTACCGGCTGTTGGAGCGAGATTTCCAGGCCCCGCGCCTGATCCTGGAACTGAATCGGGCGCACCCTCTGATCCGTGACTTGGGCCGGCTGGCGACAGAATCGCCTGATGATCCGCTTATCGCCCAGTGCGCTGAGCAGCTTTACGAGGGACAGTTGCTGGCCGAGGGGATCCACCCCAACCCGGCCGACATGTTGCCGCGCATCGAGGCGTTAATGGCGACTGCCGCTCGCATGAGCATTAGCACGTCAACGCGTTAAGCGTTGTACAGCCTCCCAGCAGGGCACCCTTCCAACTAATGAAGTGCCAACACGCTCCATCGCTGACGGCTGATGGCTGACCACCGATCGCTGATTGCTATTTTTTCAGGCCAGGAACGCCTCGACTTCAGCTCGTGTGGGCATAGCTGGCAGCGTCCCCACCCGGGTGACGGCCAGCGCGCCGGCCGCGTTAGCAAAGCGGACCGCCTCAGGCAGCGGCTTCCCCTCTGCCAGTGCGACCACCAATGCCGCGCTGAAAGCGTCCCCCGCGCCGGTGGTGTCCACCACCTTCACCCGAAAGCTGGGCACGTGTCGGGTGCCCTCTCGTGTCACCAGCAGCGCGCCGGCGGCCCCGCGCTTGAGCACCACCGCCTGCGGCCCGCTGGCCAATAGCTCGCGAGCGGCGGCCTCGGCCTCGGCCGCGTCCTCCACCGGGTGCCCTACCAGCGTGGCCGCCTCCAGCGCGTTGGGCGAGATCACCGTCGCCCGACCCCACACCTCCGGCCCAAATTGACGCGGCGGCCCCGCGTCCACAATGGCGGGCACACCGTGCGCGTGAGCCGCGTTGATAGCAGCCGCCACGGCCGTCGGTGGCACCTCGAAGTTGACAAGCAGCGCATCGAGCCGTCCCCAGTGTGGGGCCAGCCCGGCCTCCACGTGCTCCGCTGTCAGCCGGTCGTTAGCGCCGATGATGACCAGGATGGTGTTCTCTCCCTCGTCGTCCACCATGATGATGGCCGCGCCGGTCTGCGTTTCCGGGTCAACCCCCACCGCATTGGTGTCCACACCCTCGGCGCGCAGCGCGGCCAGCTCCTCACGGCCAAAGGAATCGTCTCCCACCCGCCCGACCAGGACGGAATGAGCGCCCAGGCGGGCGGCGGCGACGGCTGCGTTGGCCCCTTTGCCCCCCGGGCCGATGTGCAAACGACGGGCCAGGATATTCTCGCCGCGCGCGGGCAGACGCGGCGTCAGCACAGCCAGATCGGTGATGATACTGCCGACAACAGCGATGGTGGGCATAGTTTCCTCCTCAATCAGAGTACCCCCATTTTACCGCAATTCACCCCTTTTTAGAAGTGAGTTCTCTCGTCTCCCACAACATTACAACGAATCGAGAAACTCACGAATTTCGCTGGCCCATACGGGCCACAAGCTTCACGCGGCCATTCGTTGTAGTGTCCCACGGCAACCACTTTCCAAGAAGTCTCAAGTTGGAATATGGGCATAACAGGATGCAGGTACAATTTGGAACAACCGGAGGTCGGTTCGAGGGGCTGGCCTTTTGCCAATTTCACTCTGCCATTGCGCTCACGATGATCATCGCTTATAATACCCGTAGCCTATCTCAGGGAAATCCTTCTCAGGCGTCAGGTGTTTTGTTGAACTGCCGAAGGGGAGCTTCGTGCTGGAAAAGATGCGAGCCATCGTTAAGACCCATCGCACGCCAGGGTTGGAGATGACCCAGGTGAGCATCCCGCGTCCGGGCCCTCACGATGTGCTGGTTGAGATCAAGGCCATGTCAATTTGCGGCACCGATCTGCACATCTACGCCTGGGATCCGTGGGCGCGCGAACGTATCCGCCCCCCCATTATTGTCGGTCATGAATTCTGTGGCGCCATCGTTGAGCGTGGGTCGGAGGTGACCGAGATCGAGGTGGGGGCTTACGTCTCGGCCGAGAGCCACATCACCTGTGGCCAATGTCGCCAGTGCCGCACGGGTCATCGCCACCTCTGTCAACGCACGCAGATCATCGGCGTGGATCGAGACGGTTGCTTCGCCGAGTACGTGATGCTGCCGGCGGAAAACATCTGGATCAATCCGCCAGACATGCCACCGGAACTGGCCTCGCTTCAGGAGAATTTTGGCAACGCAGTGCACACTGCACTGGCCACGGACGTGTCTGCGCGTGATGTCCTGGTCACTGGCTGCGGGCCGGTCGGGTTGATGACCATCGCCGTTGTACGAGCCGTGGGAGCCCGTACCATCTTCGCTACTGACATCAGCCCCTACCGGCTGGAGCTGGCGCGCCGCCTGGGAGCGGATCATGCGCTCAACGTAGCTGAGGTGAACGTCGTCGAGTTCATCAAATCGCACACAGCCGGTGAAGGTGTGGACGTTCTCCTGGAGATGTCTGGCGCGGCCGCGGCCATTGACCAGGGCTTTCGAGCGCTGGCAGATGGGGGCGAAGCGGTCATGCTGGGGCTCCCCAGCGCGCCTATCCCTTTCGACTTAGCCAACCACGTGATTTTCAAGGGGGCCACAGTGTACGGCATCGTCGGGCGGCGCATCTGGGATACGTGGTACCAAATGCGCGGCCTCCTCGCGTCTGGGGCAGTGGACCTGATGCCAGTCATCACCCATCGCTACCCGATGGATCAGTTCGAGGAGGCAATCCGCATCATGCGCTCCGGCCAGAGTGGCAAGATTGTGCTGTTTCCCTAAGACGACAGACAATGGACGATAGACGACAGCCGTCCACCGTCTGTCGTCTATCGTCTATCGTCCACAAGGGGGGTGTGCAATGAGCGTTACGACACAAGACAAGCTGAGCTTTATCACAGAAGAGATGGCTCGCCTGGAACGCGAGGGGCTGTTCATCAACATTCGCGTCATGGGATCGCCCGTGGGGCCCTGGATGATCGTGGACGGCAGACGGGTGCTAAACCTGTGTACAAACAATTATCTGGGTTTGGCCAATCATCCCAAGCTGAGAGAAGCCGCGAAGCAGGCAATTGACCGATGGGGCGTGGGGCCGGCCGCCGTGCGCTCGATTGCCGGCACGCAAGAGCTGCACATTGAACTGGAGCGTCGGCTGGCTCAGTTCAAAGGTGTCGAAGACGCGCTCTTCGTGCAATCGGGTTTTTGCGCCAACCAGGCGGTCATCCCGGCCCTGGTGGGTAAAGAGGACGTCATCTTTTCCGATCGTCTGAACCATGCCTCGATCATAGACGGTTGTCGGCTTTCGGGGGCCAGGATCATCGTGTACGAGCATTGCAATCCAGACGACGCCCGGCGTAAGATCGAGGAGCACCTGCCTCAATACCGGCGGGGGATGCTTATCACCGACGGCGTTTTCAGCATGGACGGCGACATCGCGCCGTTAGACCGGCTGTATGAGATCGCCGAGGCCCACGGCGTCATCACGATGGTGGACGACGCGCACGGCGAGGGGGTGCTGGGGCGAGGCGGGCGCGGTATCGTGGACCACTTTGGCCTGCATGGGAAGTTTGATGTAGAGATCGGCACGCTGTCCAAGGCGTTCGGTGTAATAGGTGGCGTGATCGCTGGCAAGAAGCGGATCATAGACTACCTGCGCCAGAAGGCGCGGCCTTTCCTGTTCTCCAGTGCAACCACGCCTGCCGACACGGCAGCTTGCCTGGCAGCCGTGGACTCGCTGGAGGCTTCGACGGAGCTGGTAGATCGGCTTTGGGAAAATACTCGTTACTTCAAGGCAGAGATGCAACGGTTAGGTTTCGACACCGGACGGTCGCAGACGCCGATCACGCCAGTGATGCTGGGCGAGGCTCCCCTGGCGAAGAAGTTCTCTCAGCGGTTGTTCGACGAGGGTGTGTTCGCCATGGGCATCGGCTATCCCACGGTGCCGATGGGGGCGGCGCGCATCCGGGTGATGATGTCGGCCTCGCTCAGTCGAGAAGATCTGGATTTCGGGCTGGAGGCTTTCACCCGCGTAGGACAGGAACTCGGAGTGATTTAGAGGTCGTTGGCTAAGGATAAAGGCATTCCTTGAATCCATTACACCTCACGCAACCTCCCAGGCTCTTCGGTGTTGTATGTCATGGCGATGACTGGACACACCGGAGGGCCCCTTGGCTTGACCATCGGTTCCCTGGCTTGACCGCCAGGACAGGCAGGGCAGGGATCAGGACCCTTACTGTGTCACAGAACGAAAGCGAATCCCAACTGATAGAGCGCGCCAAAACGGATCCGCAAGCCTTTGGCGAACTCTATGAGCAGTACGTTGATCGTATCTACAACTATATCTATTACCGCATTGGCAACCATCACGATGCTGAGGATTTGACTGCCCGCACGTTCTTTCGGGCGTTAGATCACATGGATCGTTACGTGGACCGTGGGGTGCCCTTTTCGGCCTGGTTGTATCGCATCGCCCATAATCTGGTGGCGAACTGGCATCGCGACCGCAGCCGGCGCAAGTTGATCTCTCTGGACGGCCTGCTGCACCTGTCGGAACCGGGCAGTTCCCCTGAGCACGAGGTAGAACGTCGGGAGGCGCAGGAATCGTTGCGAGCGGCTATTCGGCGTCTTCCCGCCGACCGTCAACAACTCCTGATCTTGAAGTTTGGGGAACATCTGTCCAACGCCGAAATCGGGCAAATCATGGGGAAAACTGAGGGTGCTATCAAGTCGCTGTATCACCGCACGCTGATCGCATTGCGTGATGACCTGCGGACTCGTGGTTTTTGAGGGAGAAGGAGATGCATAGATTGAAGAGCCGCCAGCTCACCGATCTTTTGAGTGCGCAGGCGGACGAATTGATCCATGGTAACTCCGATACCGCCACCCTGCTGGCCATGTATCCTGAATTGGCTGATGAAGCAGCGCCGTTGATGACGTTGGCCAACGCGCTGGCTAGCCTCTTTCAGCCTGTTCCACCGCGTCCAGCTTATCGCACCCATCTACATCAAGGTCTGGTGAACGCAGCACAACGCAAACGAGCCCGGCAAACTGCGGCACAAGGTCAGAAACGGGAGCCGTGGCGCCCCTGGGTGCTGGGTGCTGCGGCTGTGGGCTCAGCAGTCTCTGTATTGGGCATTATTGCCTATTTGATCCACAGTCGGCATCACGGACGGATGGGGCAGGTCGCCTCACACTAAAACCGGTTCGAGAAATCACCGAGGTGCCACGTGACGAAAGCGGGAAACTTGAGCGAGTGCTCAGACCTCCGAGGTCTTTGTGAATCCGGAGACCTCGGAGGTCTTAATTTAACGGCATTGACTGGACATTGAACCTTTACCCTTACGGGTACAAGGGCGATCGTGAGGCACTTACGTACCTGCCCAATCGCGCAAGAATTGAGCCAGCAGGCGCACACCATAGCCAGTTGCACCCTTCGGCCCTAACGGCGAATCTTCATCGGTCAGCACCATGGCGGCGATGTCCAGGTGGGCCCAGGGATAGCCTGTGGTGAAGTGCTCCAAGAACTTGGCGCTGGTGCCGATGCCGTTATGTCGTCCACCGGCGTTTTTGACCTCGGCCACCTCGCTCTTGATAGCCTCTTTGTACTCGTCGTAGAGCGGCATGCGCCACAAGCGTTCGCCACTCCGTTCTGCTGCCTGCAGCAAACGTCCCGCTAACTCCTCCTGATTGGCGAACAGGCCGGCTGCCTGCTTCCCCAAGGCAACACCAATCGCCCCTGTTAACGTCGCCAGGTCCACCACCGCCTGTGGTTTGTACCGATCCGCGTATGCCAATGCGTCGGCCAGGATCAATCGTCCCTCAGCGTCGGTGCTGATGATCTCCACCGTCTTGCCCGTCATGCCGGTCAGCACGTCGCCGGGCTTGATGGCATGTCCACCCGGCAAATTTTCGGTGCAAGGGGCCAGGCCGACCACTCGCAGAGGCAGATTCAGCCGGGCAGCCACTTGCAGTGTCCCGATCACGGCCGCGGCCCCGCCCATGTCACCCTTCATGCGCCACATCTCGTCATCGGACTTCAGGCTAATGCCACCTGAGTCAAAGGTGATGCCCTTGCCTACCAGCACAACGGTCGGCAGGTCCGTACACTCGACGTTATGCTCCAGGACAATGAAGCGCGGTGGCTGGTAAGTCCCCGCGGCAACTCCCAGCAAAAGCCCCATGCCCAATTCACGCATTTGTGCCTCATCCAGAACGGTGCAGCGCAGCCCAACCGCCTGAGCCATTGCCAGCGCCCGTTCGGCCATGATGGTCGGCGTCATGTAATTGGCCGGCTCGTTGACCAGGTCTCGAGCAAAACCGGCCGCTTCAGCGATGACGCGCCCGCGCGCGGCGCCTCTCTCCACCGCCGGCATCTTGGCGCTGTCGAACTCCACCAGCGTGATCTGCTGAGGATCTTTATTCTCCTCCGGCTGCGGCACATGTTTGCGGAAGCGATACAATGCCAGGAGACTCCCTTCGACCACTGCCTGCGCCGCATCGTCTGGCGTCAGCCCGCCCACTCCGCCGCCGTGCACGATGGTGGCTATGCTCCTCACGCCCAGATCACGAGCACGCCTGGCTGCCACCGCGGCTGCCCGTCGCGCCTGCCCTGCATCGAACTTCTCGGCCGGGCCTAGGCCCACCACCAGGACGCGCGGGGCCGACAATGCCCTCCGGGTGTACAAGACCACGCTGCTATCACGTTTGCCCCTGAAATCACCGGTGGCGATCACCTCGCGAATCGCACCGTTCAAAGCTCTGTCCACCGCGCCGGTCGCGCCGCCCGGCTCCGTGACCCCCTCGAACAGGTTGACCACCAAGAGATCGGCCGGCTGCTCGATGATATTGCCTTGCCTGACGACAACATCCATGTTATCCTCCCCTCGGGTATAAAGCGCCCGCGCACGAACTGCCCAATAGCAGCCGCCTCACGGGCAACACCAGTATACACACGAAGCCAGCATAGGGAAAGTAGGACAATCTCCCAAGCACAACAGCCATTGAGAAGTGGGCCCGTGACGGCCTGGATTGGGCCGAATGGAGATCATGGATACTATCACGCTCGATTTGACAGGGATCGCCCACGGGGGCGAGGCGATTGGTCGCCACGCGGGGAAGGTCATTTTTGTGCCCTACGCGCTGCCGGGCGAACGGGTGCGGGCGCGCCTTGTGGACGAGCGGGAACGTTGGGCACGCGCCGAGCTGGTCGAAGTGCTTTCCCCGGCCGCCGATCGGGTGGACCCGCCGTGCCCCTATTTCGGCCCGGGCCTGTGTGGTGGCTGCCAGTGGCAACACATCCGCTACGAACGGCAACTGGCCCTCAAGCGAGAGATCGTGGCCGACCAACTGCGCCGCCTGGGCCACCTGGCGAATCCTCCAGTCAAGCCGACGATCGCGGTGGGTGAACCGTTCGGCTACCGCAACCACGTCCAGCTCGCGATCAGCACCGAGGGACGTCTCGGGTTCCGTCGGGCGGACAGCCACGAGGTCATCCCCATTAACCGTTGCCTGCTCCTGCACCCCCTCCTGGACGAACTGCACCGTGCCCTCCAACTCGGCGATGAAGAGGAACCGGCGTCCGAGATGGCCGGATGGTTGCGCCAGGTCATCCTGCGCGCGGGCGTCACCACGGGCCAACAACTGGTGATTTTTGAAACGCAAGGCGACCAGCCCCCCGGGTTGGAGGTGGACCTGCCGGTCTCGTGCGCTCTCATCACCCACGATGGCCAGGTGCGGCCATTGATCGGTCCACCCTACACTGAGGAGGTGGTCGCCGGTCGGGTCTATCGAGTCTCTGCAGGCAGCTTTTTCCAGGTGAACACGCCGGGCGCCGAGGTGCTGGTGCAACTGGTGCGCGACTACCTGGAACCGCAGCCGGGGGACACCCTGCTGGATGCCTACTGCGGCGTGGGGCTATTCGGCCTGGCCCTGAGCGATCAAGTCCGCCATCTGATCGGCATCGAGGAGAACCCTCTCGCCTGTGAAGACTTCGCGTGGAACGCCCGTGACTACGCCCCCCAGTGTGTGGAGCTGCACGAAGGGCCGGTGGCGGAGGTGCTGGCCGTGTTGCCTGCCCGCGACGACAGGCCAGAGGGTCAGCAGATCAACCTGGCAGTGGTAGACCCGCCGCGATCGGGGGTGGGGGAGGAAGCTTTGCAGGAACTCGCCCGGTTAGGGCCGCGGCGGATCGCCTACGTTTCGTGCGATCCGGCGACGCTGGCCCGCGACGTCGAGTATCTCCAGGCGGGCGGGTACCGTTTGGTTGAGATGCAACCAGTGGATCTGTTCCCGCAAACCTACCACGTTGAATCGGTCAGCCTGTGGCTGCGCGACTTAAAGTAGGGGCGATTTTTCAGGACGGCTTTCCATCCTCGTCCCCTGTTCCTCGTTACTTCTTAAGATGAAACATTTGCTCGCCGATCCTTACTATGCTATAATAGACCCGCTTAGTTGGGCTGGGACATGCGCCCCGGTATTCCAGCGGTGTTCCGGCCTTATTTGATGGTTACACTTGAAAGGAGAAGCAACGTGAGTCTTTCCAAAGCGGAGAAGGAATCCATCATCCGGGAATACCATGTCCATGAAGTGGATACGGGTTCGCCTGAAGTCCAGGTGGCCCTCCTGACCGAGCGTATCAATCACCTGCTGGAACATTTGAAGGTACACAAGCACGACGAGCACTCTCGCCGGGGGTTACTGAAAATGGTGGGGCAGCGTCGCCGACACCTGGCATATCTGGCAAAGAAGGACAACCGGCGCTATCGGGAATTGATCGAACGCCTTGGACTGCGTAAGTAAAGCTTCATCACTCACCCGAACAAGTCGGAATCCCGCGGGGCCAAGACTGGCGAGAAACTTTTGCTCTGTGTACACGAATTGGGGTTGATTAATGACATTACAGGGGCGAGTAGATGCGGCAGCCAGTTCACCCATCTACTCGCTTTGTATTGGTGAGCATCTAAACGTTCAGCGGTGTCAGGCGGTCGGTTCACCTGGCTCCGCCTAAAAACATGGGCGGCTTCAGATAGCCTGCCATTCATCTTTTTGAGACTGGCCTGATCAACAGCCTGAGGATGTCTGGTCCGTCAAGAGGTCCAGGAATTGGTGAGTGAAGCCAATCACGCCGTTACCCTCCGCAAAATCAGGGGAGATGCTTGGCGTCAGTCACCAGTCCCTGACCTCTGACCGTACCAGCCGCCCGTGGCTGCTTACCAGCTACGGGCGTTTGCTTCGCAGAGTTGTTGGTACAGAGCCAGTGGAAGGGGAAAATGACTATGAACGAACCACAACGATTTACCGCGCGTGTAGGAGACCGTGACGTTATCATCGAGACCGGGCTGTTGGCACCTCAGGCGGGCGGCGCGGTCACCGTCCAATCCGGCGAAGCGGTCCTGCTGTGTACCGCTACCGGCACAAAGACGCCACGAGAAGGATTCGACTTCTTTCCACTGAGCGTTGACTTCGAGGAACGCCTCTACGCGGCCGGCCGTATCCCAGGCTCCTTCTTCCGACGCGAAGGACGTCCCAGTGACGAGGCTATTTTGCTCTGTCGGCTGGTAGACCGGCCGCTGCGCCCGCTGTTCCCCAAAGGATTCCGCAACGACGTCCAGATCATCTTGACGGCACTGGCCGCCGACAGGGAATCCTATCTGGACATTCTGGGCATCATCGGCGCCTCGGCTGCCCTGATGATCTCCGACATCCCGTTCTCCGGTCCGGTCGGTGCCGTACGGGTGGGCCTCATAGACGGACAATTCGTCGTGAACCCCACCATGCAGGAGATGGAAAAAAGCACCCTTGATCTGCGACTGGCCGGCACAGAGGATGCCATCCTGATGGTGGAAGCGGGTGCCCACGAGATCCCGGAAGATGTGATGCTGGAAGCGATGCGCCTGGGGCATGCTGCCATGCAGGACGTCATCCGGGTCCAGAAGGAAATGGCCGCCGCGGTCGGCAAGCCCAAAATGACGTTCACACCCTTCGAGCCGTCACCGGAAGAGGAGGTCCTCGTCCGCGAGCGCGTCCAGGAGCGTATCAACGAGATTTTGCAACAAGGCCTGGCTAAAGGTGAACGCTCTGAGGCTCTGGATGAGCTGCGGGATGAGCTTACCGGAGAATTGGACGAGACCTTCGTCCCGGCTGAAGTGACCGCAGCATTTGACAAAGTAATCAAAGCCGAAATGCGGCGACGTATCCTGGAAGAAGGGGTGCGCCCCGACGGACGTACCCCCAAGGCGATCCGTCCCATCTTCTGCCGTGTAGGGTTGTTGCCGCGTGTGCACGGCAGTGGCCTCTTTTGTCGCGGCGAGACCCAGGTATTAACCATCGCAACCCTGGGCACGCCAAGTGAGGCCCAAACGCTAGACACCCTCAGTCCAGAAGAGACCAAACGGTTCATCCATCACTACAACTTTCCACCCTACTCCACCGGTGAGGTGTGGCCGCTGCGAGGCCCCAAACGGCGTGAGATCGGGCACGGCGCTCTGGCCGAACGCGCCCTTCAGCCCATGATCCCACCCGAAGATGAATTCCCGTACACCATTCGCCTGGTGTCAGAAGTGCTCTCCTCTAATGGCTCCACTTCCATGGCCTCTGTGTGCGGTAGCACCCTTGCCTTGATGGACGCAGGCGTGCCCATCGAAGCCCCCGTAGCGGGCGTGGCGATGGGGCTGGTCACCGATGAATCTGGCCGCTACGCCATCTTGACGGACATCCAGGGCATGGAAGATGCGCTGGGGGACATGGACTTCAAGGTCGCAGGGACAGCTCACGGCATCACCGCCTTACAGATGGACATTAAGATCAAAGGGCTGTCTTACCAGATTTTGGAGGAAGCGCTGGCGCAAGCCAGGGAAGGACGCCTCTTTATCCTGGACCAGATGCTGAGTGTGATCCCTGAGCCGCGCAAGGAATTATCCAAGTACGCGCCGCGCATCGTGACCATCAAGATTGATCCTGAAAAGATCGGCAAGGTGATCGGCCCGGGTGGCAAGGTCATCCGTAAGATCCAGGACGAGTATGACGTCAAGGTGGACATCGAGGAAGATGGGACGGTCTACATCGCCGCCACCAATCAACTCGCCAGTGAAGCGGCTGTGCGGGAGATCGAGTCGCTGACCGAAGAGGTAGAAATCGGCAAGATCTACACCGGCCGCGTAGTCCGCACCGAGCCCTACGGCGCTTTTGTGGAGATCCTGCCAGGGGTGGATGGCATGGTCCATATCTCCCAGCTCGCCGATTACCGGGCCCCTTCCGTGGAGGATGTGGTCAAGGTGGGCGACGAGATCATGGTAATGGTCGTGGACATTGACTCCGCCGGCAAGATCCGGCTATCGCGCCAAGCCGTCCTGGAAGGCTGGACGGCCGAGGAAGCGCGCGAGCACGATCGGGGTGTCCCACGCGGCGGGCGTCCCAGCGGTGGACGGCCCGGTGGTGGGCGGCCGAGCGGCAGCGGACGATTGGGCGGCGACGGAGACCGCGGCGGCCGGCTCCGCCGTTAACTACTTCTCGATTGCGGATCTTTGAGGGTTACTGTGGACAATACGCAAACTACGCAGAAAACATCGCCCCTGCCGGACACTCCATCCCCCCGACCGGGGCTGGAAAATCGTATTCTGATGATGTTGCGCGAGGTGGCAGAGACTGTCATCCCCGCCCTTGTGATCGCGCTGGTCATTCAGCTCTTCCTGGCGCAGGCCACGCGCGTCTACGGCCAGAGCATGGAGCCTAACCTGCACACGGACCAGCGGCTGGTGGTCGAGAAAGTCTCCTACCGCTTACACGCGCCCCGACGCGGCGATGTCGTCGTGTTGCGCCTGCCTAACCGTGGCAGTGAACTGTTGATCAAGCGGGTGATCGGTTTGCCCGGTGAGACGGTGGAGATACGCAACGGAACTGTCTACATCAATGGTGAACCTCTCGATGAGCCATACGTTACTCATCGCTCCTCTGAGACGCTGGCACCGCGTACGGTTCCCCCTCTCCACGTGTTCGTGTTGGGAGATAACCGCTCGGCGTCGAACGATTCACGCGTATTTGGCCCGGTGCACCGGGATAACATTGTAGGCCGGGCATGGCTTTCTTACTGGCCCCCCTCGCTGATCGGTTGGGTGGAGTAGCCTATCAAGCGCACCTTCCAGGCTTCCGGACAGTAACCCCCGAGGTTTTTTACCATGCACTGGTAAGGTCATGTCACCACGTTGGAGTCCACTGACCAAGCAGATTATCTTCGTCAGCGGTTTGATAGGGCTGATTTGGTTGGTGGCGCGGTTCACTCAGATCATCGGCCCACTGGTGGCGGCTGTCGTCCTTGCCTATTTCCTGAATATCCCTGTTCGCTGGTTGGTGCAACGCACGGGATGGCCACGCACCGCCGTGATCGCAGCCGTCTACATCGTCTTCCTGATATTGCTCATCCTGGCGCCCGCCCTGCTGACTCAGCGGGTGCTCTCCCTGGTACGCGCCCTGGCTAATATGCTGGCTAACCTGGCACAAGAGCTGGGGCAGCGATCTCTTCAACCCGTTCAGATCACTCCCACGATCCAGATCCAGTTCTCGGCCCTGTATGATCAGATCACCGTTGCCCTGCAGACGCTGCTCTCCCCCTTTGCTACCAGTGCGTTGAACCTGGCGTTCGGTGTCGCCTCCAGCCTGCTATGGTTGGTCTTTACCCTGGTTGTCTCCTTCTGGCTGGTTAAAGACCATCCCCTGATCATACGCTACATCACCGACCGCATCCCCCTGGAGCACCGCGGTGAGCTGGCGCGGTTAGCCTACGAGCTGGCTAACACCTGGGACGCGTTCGTGCGTGGGCAGCTCACGGTCGGCCTCATCGTGGGGGTTTTCCTGTCCGTGGTGCTATCGTTGATCGGCATGCCCAACGCGGTCGCCCTGGGCTTGCTGGCCGGCGCGATGGAATTGATCCCATCCATCGGTCCTACTGTAGCGGGAACATTGGCTTTCCTGGTAGCTCTCGTTCAAGGCTCTACTTACCTGCCCCTGAGCAACTTGTGGTTCGCGGTCCTGGTAGCCTTCATCTTCGTTATGACCTTCCAACTGGACAGCGTCTTCCTGATCCCACGCTTCGTGGGGCGTCGCGTGCATCTGCATCCGTTAGTGGTCCTCGTCGGTGTGATCGCAGGCGCTCAGATGGCCGGAGTGCTGGGGATCCTGCTCGCCTCACCGACGATCGCCTCGCTGCGGATCATCGTCGGCTATACAGCCGCCAAACTGTTGGACCAAGAACCGTTTGGATTATTGCCTAAGCCACCCTCTGATCGGGAGGCGGAATGGCGAGGTTTGCTGCGTGGACGCCCGGTCGAGGCTCTCCTGTTCGACATGGATGGCACGTTGGTGGAGACAGATGATCTGATCGTGCGCGCGTGGGCAACGCGCATAGCCCCACTCCAGCGAATCTTCCCCGTGTTGAACCCTGAACGGGCGGCGCGTTGGTTGCTGGGCCATCTCGAAGGGCCGTTCAACGCCCTGATTGCCTTGCTAGACCGATTCTCTTTGGATGAGCGGGGCCTGGAATGGGCAGAGCGGCTAAGCCGGTCATTCGGGTACCGCCCATCGGAGGCTTTCGTGACGGTACCCGGTGCGGCTGAGGCGGTCCGTCAACTGAGTGAACGCTACCGACTGGGGATTGTTACTGCCCGTCGGCTGGCAGAGACACAGCAATTTATCCAGCAAGAGAATCTAGAGGGTTGTTTCTCCATCATCGTGGCGCGAGATAACCATGCGCGCCTGAAACCGCATCCGGGACCCGTCCTCCATGCAGCTCAGACGCTGGGCATTGATGTGGAACACTGCGCCCTGGTGGGCGACACCGGCGCGGACGTGGCAGCGGCCCAGGCAGCCGGCGCACTGGCCATTGGTGTCCTCTCCGGCTTCGGTCAGCCGGATCATCTGGCCCAGGCCGATCTGGTGGTGAATTCGGTCTTTGACCTGCTCGATTGGATGTAATAAACTCTGGCCTGGCCGATGCTGCTACCCACCACGATGATTACCTGTATGGTCAAAGCTGTCAGGTCGCACCCACGGCATGCCAGGCATCTATGGCTTGTTCCCGGGATACGTCATCTATCACGACGACACGGCCGATGTCCTCGGGGATGACAAAGCGCAACCGCCCGGCCGCCCGCTTCTTGTCCACCCCCATCGCCTGATATAGCTCCTCTGCGCGGTACCTTTCAACTCGCACGGGCAACCCCAGCCGATCCAGCAGATTGGCCAGCCGGCTGATCAAGCTGGCATCACAGCGGCCCATGGCAGCGGCCAGATGGGCCGCCGCCACCATCCCTACGCTCACTGCATCGCCATGCCGCATCCGATAGCCGGAGAGTTGCTCCAACGCGTGGGCGAAGGTATGACCCAAGTTAAGCACAGCCCGCCGCCCCTGCTCGAAGGGATCCTCCTCTACCACCTCGATCTTGACCCGCACCGCATCTGCGATCAGCGCGGTCAGGGTGGCCGGCCCCTGTCCCTCCAGCAAATGAAATAGCTCCGGTGAGCCAATGACACCATGCTTGACCACCTCGGCCAGTCCGGCGCGAAACTCATCGGAAGGCAACGTACGCAACGTCAGCGGGTCCATCAGCACCATCTCTGGCTGCTTGAAGGCGCCCACCAGATTTTTGCCTTCCGGCAAATCTACCCCCACCTTGCCCCCCACCGAGGCGTCCACCATACTGAGCAACGTGGTCGGCACCTGGACGAAGGGCACACCTCGCAGGTAAGTAGCGGCAGCGAAGCCGGCGATGTCGCCCACCACGCCACCCCCCAGCGCGATCACGGGACTGCGGCGATCCAGCCCGGCCGCGATGAACTGCTGGTAGAGGGTGCAGACGGCATTGAGCGTCTTGTGCTGTTCACCCTCGGGGATCTCGATCACCGTAGGGCTGAAGCCGGCAGCTTTTAACGCCCGGGCCAGCGGCCTGGCCCAATACCGGCCGATGGCCGAATGAGTGACAATCGCGGCCGGTGCAGGCCTTAAACGACGAAGCAGCAGTTCACCAGCTTGCGACAACACGTCCTCGCCCAGGACGATGTCGTAGGCGTGGCCACCCGGGGCGTGCACGGGGAGGCGGCGGGCCTCCGGCAGTTCCCAGAGTAGGGCCAGGGCACGCTCCACAGCCTCGGCCAGGGAGAGTTGGCTGGTGTCAAGTTGGAGCGGGATGGCATCGTAGGCGGCGGCGCGCTCGTCCAGCAACGCCTCGATGCGTGCCCGCCGGTCGGTGCCATCCAGTTTGGGGCGGTTAGTGCTGGCCCCTACGCGGGCCATGATCACATCCGGGTCCGCACGCAGGCAGATGATGTCACCGGTAGCGCCCAGGGTAGCCCGGTTCTCGGCGCTGACCAGGGCGCCGCCGCCGGTGGCGATGACCAGCCCGGAACGGGCGGCCAACTCTCGACATAACTCCCGTTCCAGGGTGCGGAACACCGCCTCGCCCTGCTCCTGAAAGATCTGCGGGATGCTGCGGCCGGTGCGTTCCTCGATCACCGTGTCCATGTCCACGAACTCGCGCCGCAGCCGTTCCGCCATGAGCCGACCGATGGAGGTCTTCCCCGTCCCCATGAAGCCGGTCAGGATAATGTTCCGTTCTTCGTCCGCGTGATGTTGCATATTCAACTCCAGGCTCATCAATCAAAGTCCGCCGGCCAGTCAGGATGGCGATAATGCTCAAAGAGCCGGCGGATCTGCTCTGGCGTGACGCGCCCCATCGAAAGCTCCGGGAGCGCATCCTCCGGAAAGAACGCCACGCCGTCCGTCTCCGCGCTCGGCGACGGGTCCCCGCCCGTCAACTCGCACAGGAAGAAGAGCTTGTAGATGTGAAACGGGTGAGGTGGGTGATCATGCTTGTTTCGATCATACACCGCCAGCAGCTTGACCGCGCGTGTGCGGTATCCGGACTCCTCGAACACCTCACGCTCCACCGCCTCGCTGGGCGATTCGCCGACGTCCACCCAACCGCCCGGCAGTGTCCAGCGGCCATCCACCCGCTCTCGGACCAACAGGATGGTGTCATCGCGAAACACAGCCCCGCGCACATCTACCTTGGGCGTCGCGTGCCCTTCCTCGTGGGCGAAGAGGGCGCGCAGGCTCTCCGGGCTGGCATCAGAGTGGGCAGCCATAATCTCGACGGCGATCTCACGCACGGCCTCGTACCGCTCGATCTCGAACGGGTTTTGTGTGTAGTACAGGCCACTTTGAGCGATGGCCTGCAACCTTTGGGCCCACTCCAGCCATTTGGGAGTCATGGGATGCTCCTAATCCGCTCTCTCCTCGAGTCCAGGGGTTAATAAATCTGGGCGGGCGTGGAACGTAGACAGTGATGAGCACCACGGTGAACCAGCCTATCACGTAACCGGATAGCCGAAACTCCACGTTTGGTTATCCATCACCAGGTCCTCCAGTCGGGCCTGGCGCAGTGCCTGGAAGCGGGGCCGCATCTCGTCCAGGCTATCGCCCCCTAACTTCTCGATCAGCGCATCAGCCAGAACGAAGCAGCTCATGGCCTCCAGGATAACGCCGGCGCGGGGCACCGCACAGAAGTCCGAACGCTCATACTCGGTCGTGGCCGGTTGCCCGGTAGCCAGGTCTACCGAACGCAGCGCGGTCAGCATGGTGGCGATCGGCTTCATGGCCACGCGAATGACGATCGGCTCGCCGGTAGTGATGCCCCCCTCGAAGCCACCGGCACGGTTAGTCCGCCGCACCAGCCGCCCGTCCTCCAGAAAGATCTCGTCGTGAACCTGGGTGCCCGGCCGCCGCGCATTCTCAAACGCCGGACCGATCTCCACCCCCTTCATCGCGTGCACCGACAGCAGCGCCCCCGCCAGCCGGGCATGCAACCGCCGGTCCCAGTGGACGTGGGAACCTAGCCCTGGGGGAACGCCCAACGCCACCACCTCGATCACGCCCCCCAGCGTGTCCCGCTCCGCCATCGCCTGGCGGATGCGCTCGTGCACGGCCTCAGCACGCTCCAGGTGGGCCACGCGCACATCGTTCCCCTCAGCGACGGCGAACCGTTCCGCGTAGGGCATCTCGACGGGAGGTGAGGCGTCCACTCCGCCGATCTCGGTGACGTAGGAGCCGACGACGATGCCAAATTCAGCCAGCAGGCAGCGACAGGCCGCACCGACCGCCACGCGAGCGGCCGTCTCACGGGCGCTGGCCCGCTCCAGCGCCAGCCGCAATTCTCGATAGCCGTATTTGATCGCGCCGGTCAGGTCGGCGTGGCCAGGCCGAGGGATGGTCATGGGCTCGATCTGGCGGTCCCGCCATCTCTCGTAATCTCGATTGGCGATACGGAAGGAGAGCGGCCCGCCCGTGGTACGCCCGTTCATCAATCCTGCAGCAATCTCCGCCTCGTCCTGCTCGATCTTCATGCGCCCCCCAGAACCATAGCCCGCCTGACGCCGCGCCAGATCGCGGTTGATGTCGTCTGGCGAAAGGGGCAACCCGGCCGGCATCCCCTCCAGAATCGCCGTCAGATACGGCCCGTGGGATTCCCCCGCTGTCAGGAAGCGCAACATCGTACCTCACGTTTCCCTGGCCTGCACGTCGTCCAGGGCAGGCACGCGTCACCCATCACGCCAGAGCTGCCCGTAACGCGTTGGCCATCACATCCACCGGCGGCTCGATGCCCGTCCAGCGCCGAAAGGCGGCCGCGCCCTGATGAACCAACATCCCCATTCCGTTAAAGGTCTGTGCCCCCGCCGCCC
>DAOUAJ010000203.1:0-5267 GCA_034433615.1 Anaerolineae bacterium
TGGGTATGGCTGGCCGGATAAAGCTTACTGGGATCGGCAGGGGGTTTATGAGACGCTAGGACTGGCCTGGGCAGTGTATGCCGGGGCTAGGATCGGCGCGGAGGTGGACCCCAGGGTCGTGCGGGCACTGCTGGAGGAGCAGGGGGATTCAGGTGGATTCCATACGCACTACCAGGCCGACGCCAAACGGCTGGCCGATCCCAATGTCGAGACGACGAGTGTGGCCCTCTTGGGGCTGAACGCCTTACTGGAGGGATAGAGTAAAGGAGGGCAGACGATGCAACAATTTCTCGTCGTGGCTATGATGGAATTTTGCGTGGGCTTGTGCCCACCGGCCCCGGGGCAGATAGAGGCGGCCATTTCTCAAGGGGTCGCCTATCTGGAAGGCGAACTCAATCCGCAACTGGGCCTCCTGCGCGAGTCGCCGGTTACCGCCCCCATCACGTACTGGTTGGCTACCGATAACCAACTGGCCGCCTACGCGCTGCGACGCGCGGGACGAGAAGGCATGGCTGACACCGAGACCACGGCCTATGCGTTGTTGGCTCTGCTCTCAGTTCAAAGAGAATCCCAAGATGGCCCTCACCCGTCTCTGTTGTTCATCGCTCAAGACGATCTTGCCGGCGCGCGCGTTCGACTCAAGCTGTTGGACTGAGGAGGCACCAGGAATCACCGGCCCCATCCCTGGCAAAGTCAGCATGTACGCCAAAGCCAGTTGGTTCAGTTCCATGTCCCACTCGTGAGCCAGCGTCGCAAGCCGATGTAATTTCGCCATCACGTCCCCTTTTGTATCGTTTTCCAGCGTGCCCTCGTCGTACAACCGGTCGCCAGGGCCAACTTTAGCCAGGTCCAGGTATCGTTCTGTGAGCAGCCCTCTGGCTAATGGGCTATAAGCGATGTAGGAGACCCCGGTGCGACCGCAGTGCTCGAGAACGCCTTTGTGTTCTGGTCTCAGCTCCCCGTGCAGGATATCAAAACCGTTCTGGACGGCAATGACCCGGCAGCGGACCGAAAGACTCGATTCCATCATTTGATAAAGACGCAACTGCTCTACAGAGAAGTTGCTCACGCCAAAGTAACGGATCAGATCGCGTTGAACCAGATCCTCTATGGCTGCCAGACTCTCCTCCACCGGCGTGAAGGGTTCGTAGGCGTGGAAATAGAGCAAGTCAATGTGGTCTATTTGCAACCGCGCTAAACAGGCATAGACCGAATCCAGGATGTTACCACGTGAAAGCCGGCAATGGTTGGGGGTGAGGCCGTCCATGCCGCCGAAGACTTTGGTCGCGATGACCACATTCCGCCGTTGGTCAGGGTTCGCCTTCAACCACTTGCCGATCAGCCGTTCCGAATTGCCGGAGGCGTTGTTGTAACGGTTAGCGGTATCCCAGAAGGTCACGCCCAGTTCGATGGCCCGGTCGAAGATCTGGAATGCCGTTTTCTCATCCACCCGGGAACCATCCCCGGTCTCCGGGTAGCCGAACTTCCACGTGCCCAGCCCCACGGCTGAGGCGCGCAGCCCCGACCGGCCGATCCAGCGGTAGGGCATGCCGTAGAAGTCATCGGTTGTAAAAGGAACGCCATACAGTTCGGGATGCGGTACTGTATGATCCATTTCAGCCTCCTCATTTAACATTGTCAAGGTAGCACCGCACATCTATCAGTCCGTGCCGAGTCCCAAGTATCGCGCGGCTGTTGCCAACAGCACTCTTGCCAACTGTTCAAGCCGGGAGAGAGCCACGAATTCCGGTGTGGCATGTGCTCGCTCCAGGCCGCAGCCAAAGTAGACAGCCGGCACGCCCCCTTCGTTCACGAAGAGTGACACGTCGCCCACGGCCGCAAAGCCGCCCAGAGGCAATGGCCGGCCGGTGACCTCCTGGTACCCCTGCTGCAACAGCCGTACAATTGGCTCGTCCTCCTGCACTTGAAAGCCGTCCCTGGTCTTCACCAGATTCAGCCGAATACTGGCCGGAGTACGCCAACGAATCGGCTCCAGGTGGGCCTGGAACTCAGCTTCTACTTCAGGGAAGCGCTTCTGCGGGGCGTAGCGGCGCGTGCCGACGATACGGCAGCGGGTGGGCACCCGGTTGTAAAAGTCGCCGCTCTCGATCTGACCGATGAAGAGGGATTCCGGCCCCACATGAGGGAAAACCTCACCCTGGCTCAACTCTTCGGCCCAGGTGCGCAGGGCATTGGCCACGTCCAGTCCAATCAGGATCGGGTGGGGCAGGCCCGGCGGTGCCTGCACTTCGTGCATCGGTTCCCCTTCGCGTTCAATGACGATCTCGAAAGTGCTCATCCCTTTGCCGATCACGGCCACCTCATCCGACGGCCCTTCGACGTTGATGACTGTGTCGCCCACGATGCCGCGCTCGAGGAGGCGGAGCAGGCTCTGCCCACGGCCCAGCGGTGCCTCATGCAGTCCGTAGCCACAGATCATCAGGCGACCCTGCAGGTGATCCCGTATCCTTGCCAGCACGCGCACTACCTCCAGCACGGCCGCCATGCCCCCTTTCATGTCGCAGGCGCCGCGCCCGTAGAGGACGCCCTCGCGAATGACTGGCGGGTCGTGAGGGACGGGGATGACGTCCAGGTGGCCGGCCAGCTCCAGAGTGGGGCCGGGCCGGCTGCCGTTCAGATAGGCGATCACGCTGGGTGAGTGAGGGAACTCCTCATCTAATTCAACCGTCAACCCGACCTCGCGCAGGCATTCAGCATAGAACTCGGCGACCTGCCGTGAGTCGCCGGTCGGGCTGGGAATGCGCACCAGGTCCAGGGCCCATTGATGGACGTGTGATGGGTCAAGCTGTTGTTGCAGCCAAGTTGTCATGGAATCCATGTGTTGGTTCCTCTAACTGAAAGTGGGCGGGCACCCCCCATTCAGGGGGCAGGCGGAGGCGCCGCCCTTACGCGGACGTGGACGTAGGGGCGATCCCTCCGCGGTCGCCCCCCTGTCGGTCCGCAATACAGGTAGGGCATGTAAAGGTACGATATCATCTTCGGGAACAGCACCCGGAGCACGTGGCGGCTCTCCGTCTTCACGACGATGTCCGGCCAGGCGTCTCGCAGTTCATCCAGATCACGGTAACCGAAGACCAGGCGCATGAAGGCGTCGGAGGGGATGCAAAGATCGCCACCGTCGGCGCCCATCGAGGCATCCACGAAGCCGAGCGAATCCACGCTGACGAGCTTCCCCGCCTCGAACCGGAGCACGAAGGCCTGGCGGAACAGGTTGATGGTCAGGTTAGCGGTAAGGCTGGCGCAATCAGAAGCTGCCAGGCGGCGTTCCAGGACCGGCCCGATCTTGGACAAGAGGCGCGCAAAGTCCGGGACGCGCAGCAGCCACTGATCGGATGGCACTGATACACTGCCCAAGCTGCGAGCAGCCTGCACCAGCGCGTTGGTCTGGGGCCAGCCAAGCTGAATCTCGCCGGAAGTTTCCGTCTTGAGCTGGCGCAGCACGGCCATAGCCACCTCATGACTCGCCATCCCACTCTCAACCACTCTGACCCCTTGATTATGCTCCAGCTTAAGGGCACAGATGTAGCCGACGGCGCGGTTACTACCTTGTTCCTCCACTATCTGTACCGGATATTGCGCCCATTCCAGCAAGAACCGCCAGTAATCCGGACTTCGTAAGGTGTGCAGTTGCAGCGTCCTCATCGCGTCCTGGTAGAGCCTGGCCAACGCCGGCACATCGTCCAGAGTTGCCGGCCGCAGCGTGTAAGGGCATGGTCGGCCGTCAGCCTGATCGGGAATGCGCCACGCCGCAAGGGAATCGCTCGCCGCATGGTCAATGGCGTAGCCATAGCCGTACTGGCGGTAGTAGTAGGGGATCCCCTCGATGATGCTCAGATCGAAGCCGCGTTCGCTCACCATCTGGTGGAAACGGTTAATCTGCGCCCGCACGAGCCCGCGATGGCGATAGTCTGGGTGCGTGGCCACCATCTCCAGCATCACCACGTCCAGGGTGACGTCCTCATAGCGGCAGTGCCAGGGGATGAGGCAGGTGGTAGACACTACCTGGCCTGTGCGTTCATCCTCGACGAAGAGAAAATCGTCGTAGCTTGCTTCGGGATGGTGGCGTGGTAAGTAAGCGCAGGTTATGCCCTCAGCTTTGCTGACGACAGCAGCGTGAAAGGCGGCATATCGCTCGATGTCGCGCTCGTTGCGGATAGTGCGCAGGATCAGCCCGTTCCCTAAGTTTTCTTTATAAGGAGCCATCGTGAGTCCCTCTACCCTGGCAACTACCCTTGTGCCTGCCCGTCCTGGACGATCAGTCCAGGGGACAGGCCAACCGCCAGCTACAAAGCGACGGGACATCCCTTCCGGGCAGAGTCACGCGCGGCCAGGGAAATCTCGGTGATCCTCTTTGCCATCTCCACCGAGATAACCGGCTCCCTGCCCTTCAGAAAATCGTCTACCCAGAACATCTCCCAGCCTGGCGTCTGACCCGGTACGGGCAGCGCCTCGTAGCCCTTTGTACTGTCCAGGCTCACGACCGTCCTGGTCGAATCGCCCTCTACTCGATGGATACTGACCACCCCCTTCGGCCCGACGATCTCCAGTTGCCAGGAAGGGTAGGGTACACGGTTGCAGAAATACATGTCAAAAGAGGCCACGCCCCCTCCTGCCATGCGCATCACGATCCTGCCGCAGTCCATAAATGGGCTGTCAGGGCTGGTAAAATTAAGGATGCTCAGGCTCAATATGATCTAACCCTGGATAAATCTGTGCTGAGCCAGGAGCCAATCTTGCTGCGCCACAACGGTGAACCGGTGGCCGCCATTGTGCCCATCGCCGAGTACGAAGCCTTCTGTGCCTGGCGTGAAGCTGAAGAGCGCCGCAAACGCCGGCAGGTGTTCCAGGAGGCCTTTGAGCGCGAGCGCGCAGCGTATGCACAACTGGAAGAACGCCTGCAGCCACAGTACGAAGGCCTGTACGTGGCCATCCGGGACGGATGGGTGGTGGATAGCGACGCCGACGAACTGGCTCTCATCACCCGGGTCTATGAGTGCTTCGGCTATGGCCCCATGTACGTGCGCAAAATCGGTGCTCCCTTGCCGGTCGTCCACATCCCTTCCCCGTAGATCAACTTGAATTGGCTCCCGTGGCCGAGACCATGGTAGCAGGTTTCGAGGATACTCCAGTGCCAGCGCTTGTGTATGTGGTTGCCGTTTACATTGCCGGAGCCCGGCTCTACCCGGCCCGCGTTGTCACCCACCTGACGGGATATGTGCTTCTCGGCCGCAATGTGCTGAACAGCC
>DAOUAJ010000204.1:0-24675 GCA_034433615.1 Anaerolineae bacterium
TGCCGCCTCGAGATTTATTGGCGGCCGGCAACATAGCGCTGCGTGCAGCGGGAATCAACGCCGTGTGGGTGCCGCTGCTCGTCTCTCGATTTGATGCGGCCACGCTGGCGATGTTGGAGGCGCTGGACGTGACGGGGTGCAGCGTGGACACCGCATTGGCAGAGCAGGCTGCCGCAGCGTTAACTCTTCATTGCGCGAGTGCACGCGACGAGCGGGTGGACACCCTCGTGCGCAGGCCGGATGGGCGCTGGATTGGCCGTGATCTAGGGATAGATGTGCGCGCCTGTGCTGCCTGGTGGGCGGAGCGGGTCAAGGAGTCAAAGGGGTAACGGGGTAATAAGTCAACACTACCTGCTACCTGGGAGGCGTTTGCAGCATGTTAGGGTCGAGAACGTTCACTCTGGGGCTGATTTTAGTCTTGCTCCTGTCTTTTGCCGCTGGTTGTAACAACAATCGTCGTCCAGCGCCGACGCCGACACCTACCAAGACACCGCGACCTGTGGCGCTGACCCGTAGTCCTGCGACCGCTAACACGCCGACGTCCGCGCTGCCTGCCCCTTCGGCTGTGCTTAGGGTAAGCGACACCCCGGCACCGACAGATACGCCAGTGCCGACCGATACCCCCGTACCGACCGCTATGCCTGCATCGAACCCCAACCTGATCGTGCCGGGGAACGATCCGGGGGTGTCTCCCTTCACCGGGCTGCGTCCGGCTGACCCGTCGGTGTTGGAACGACGACCGCTGGCGATCAAAGTGGCCAACACGGTTAACGTGCGGCCTCAATCCGGATTGAGCAAGGCGGACGTGGTTGTGGAGAGCCGGGTCGAGTTCAATCTCACCCGCTTCACGGTGATCTATCAGAGCCAGGACGCCGAGCGGGTGGGCTCTATCCGCAGCGCTCGCTTGATAGATGTAGAATTGCCGGTGATCTTTGACGCGGTGTTGTGCTTCTCCGGCGGGGTGGAACCGGTGAGACAGAGGTTGTACAATTCCGATTTCGGAGACCATATCCTGGAGCAGGCGCGCAATGGCTCGGCCTATTTTCGGGATCCCAACATTCCGGTGCCTCACAACCTGTTCGCCAACACAGCCACGCTCTGGGAGACAATCACCCGGCGCGGTTGGAACAAGCGGCCCAATCCTACGGCGGCCTGGGTCTTCTCCGAAGTGCCACCGGCCGGTGGAGCGCCTGCCGGTCGGGCAGATTTCCCTTACCCAGACGGGATGGTAAGCTGGGTCTACGACGCGGCGACGGAGCGCTGGAAACGATTTGTACGGGATGCGCCGCACGTCGAGGCGACGGATGGGCAGCAACTCACAGCAGCCGACGTCGTCGTCCTGGGCGCCAATCACGTGCCAACGTTAATTCTGGAGCATGGCACGGTGGATCAGGGCATCAACCGTTCCATCGAGATTCAGTTGTGGGGACAGGGGCCGTTGAAGATCCTGCGGGATGGCTTGATGTATGAGGGGAAGTGGGTGCGGCCGGAGCGTCACTCACCATTCCGTTTTGTGAATGCCGCCGGTGAAGACATCCCGCTGAAGCCAGGGAACAGTTGGTGGCAGGTCGTGCCGCTAGACATGAAGGTAATCATCAGCCCGTTTTAGTTCTTATCTTGCTTTCATCTTCCTCTCATCTTCTGTTAATACCAGAGTGCTATACATAGTCACAACGGGCGTCAAAGCGGTAGCTAGTGCATGAGGGCTGACACAGGCTACAAGCATGGACGCGGGTTTCTCCTCCTTATCTCTTCCTGAGGCGAAGGTTCCCCGGCAATGAGGCCGGGAAATCTTCGCGTTTACTGACCATGCTATCATTCGAGTAGCACAGATCACGCCTCCGGCAGCCGCCACGTTGTGCGATCGCCGATCACCCGCGCGGGCACGCCAGCGACGATAGCACCCGCTGGCACGTCTCTGGTCACCACCGCGCCCGCGCCCACCACCGCGCCCGCGCCGATGGTCACACCGTCCAGCACGATGACCCCCACCCCCAGCCAGGCCCCATCCTCGATTACGATGTCGCCCCGTGAGCACAATGGCTGTCGTTGAATCGGCTGGCCAGCAGCCAGGCAGTGCTCGTACGGGTAGAATGCGCAGCGCGGCGCCACCTGCACGCCCGCACCCAGCCGGACAGCACCGACAAAAGCGGTGAAATGACACCCCGGCTGCACATGCGTGTCATCCCCTAGCATCACCGTGCCCCCCTGCCCCGTCTCGATGATCGTGCCCCGGTAAAGGTGAACCCGTGCCCCCAGTTTGACTTTCCCGCCGCCTGGATGCTGGTAGATGACCACCCCGTCATCAACGAAACAGTGCGGCCCCAGCACCAAGTCGGGGCAAGCGATCTCGGCGTGGGGCGAGATGTAGCCGCGGGCGTTCATGCTCGCCAGAATGCGCCTTGCCTTGTAAGGCGGCAACGGCCATGCCGCCAGGCGAGCGGCCAGCCGCCCCCAACGGCCCAGCCCTGCCTGGGCTAGCCAGAACGCAATCCAGCGATCACGGATCACTTTGCCCTCTCTACGTTCAGGGGTAGACATTCCCTCTTGTGGCGTAGTCCAGGCCCTCGCCACACTCGGCGGGGGAGGTCCGGAGGGGGCAAAGTCCCCTCCGGAAAAGCTTTTTCAAGCCCAGCGTACGGGCACAGCGGCGCTGTGCCCCCTACTGGAGCCTAAGGTTGTCCCCTGAGGCCCCAACTGGGCAGGTAAGAGGCTTAAAAAGACTATTCTGCGGAGGGGAACTCCCCTCCACACCACCCCTTCAGAGGCACCTATCCGCCCCTGGACCCCTCTACGTAGCCGTTGGCTCGAAACCAAGCGACTGCCTGGCGAAACGCCTCCGCCAGGTCCGATTGCGGCATCCCCAGCTCACGAATGGCTCGCGCCGGGTTGGCGGTCAGCGCCTCCGGCAGATGCCCGCGCGCACCTGCTCTGCCCCACAGCCGCGCCCAGATGCCCCAGCGCAGTGGCCGCGGCGCCGGCTGCCCGCTTACGCGCATCATCATGGCCAGATAGGTTTCCTCGTCCAGATTGCCCTGCGCGTGGCCCAGGATGTAATGCTCTCCCACCCGGCCGCGCTCGGCTGCGGCGACCATCCCGTGAGCGACATCGGCTACAGGCACGAAGTTGATCCCGCCGGCCGGGTAGGGCAGCCACTGCCCTCGCAAGAACGCCAACAGGCGGCGACCGGTGGCGCTGGGAGCCATATCCTCCGGCCCCACGCACGCCGTAGGGTGCACGATCACGGCCGGCAGCCCCGCATCGGCCAGACCCTGCGCGATCAGCTCCCCGAAGTATTTCGAGCGCACGTAGTGGGAAGCGTCCCAGAGGTTAAACACGGCTGATTCATCGGGGATGGCACCATCCGCTGGCCGGCCGATCGTGCCCACCGTGCTGGTGTGCACGATGCGCCGGACGCCCGCCTCGCGAGCTGCCAGCAGCAGGTTGAGCGTCCCCCGTACGTTGACCTGATAGAGCCAGGCTACATCCCCTGGCCCATGGGCCAGGACAGGCTGCGATCGCGTGGAGTAGGCAGCAGCCACGTGATAGACCGCGTCACAGCCGGTCATCGCCGCCATGAGATCGCCCAGCCGCGTCAGGTCGCCCAGGACAACCTCGGCGCCCGCCTGCCTCCACACTTCGGCCGCCTCGGGCCGGCGCACCAGCACACGCACCCTCTCACCGCGGGCCAGCAGCAGGCGTGCCAGATGCCGCCCGACGAAGCCGGTCGCGCCCGTCACCAACACGGTCATTGTACCCGCCCCCACAGCCGCGCCCGCAGGCCAACATGGCGCGCATCTGCGGCGTCCTGAAGGGCGGCCAGCCAATCCTCGCGCACACCCAGGCCGGGGGGCAATGCCAGCCCAGGGTACCAGATGAACGGTCTGACGTACACGCGCACGGCTCGCGGCAGTCCCCGCAGAAAACGCGCCGTCCGCCGCACGGCCGCTTCGGTCTCACCGGGCAGGCCGGTCATGACGTAAATCCGGCAGATCAGCCCCACCTCCACCGCCGCCCGCGCCACCTCTGCTGCGTGCTGGACGTATCGTTCCGCTTCATCCACATTCGCCACGCGGCCCACGGCTACCAGCAGATCAGGGTCGGTGCTTTCCACACCAATCTTGACCGTGGTGCACCCTGCTGCCCGCATCTCCGCCAGCAGCTCGCGGTCGAAGTGCTCCGGTCGCGATTCGCACTCCCATGCCAGCGACAGCCCTGCCTGGCGGATTCCCTGGCACAGCGCAATTACGCGGTCGCGCTCGCGGGCGAAAACCGGATCACGAAAAATCAGCCGCGGTGGGGCGAAGCGCTCCGCCAGCCAGCGCATCTCGTCCAGCACGCGATCCACCGATCGCGCTCGAAAGCGATCACCCCACCCCAGCACGTAAGGGCAATAGCGACAGCCGGCGGGGCAGCCGCGACTGCTGAACAGGCTGAGGAAACCGTAGACCTGCCAGGGAACATACTCCCATGCCGGAAATGGGAGCGCGTCGAGGTCTATCACTCGACCGTGCCTGTCGTACCCCGGCACTCCCAGCCCGGTCGGCGTCAGGATGCCCCGTGCACCATCGGCGACGGCCTGCACCGCGGCGGGTAGAGCCAGCTCCGGCTCGCCTGCCAGCACTGCCTCGCCGAGTTCATCGCCCAGCCAGGTCTGGTCCGCGGCCGCCGGGCCGATCAGCAGCCGGCGCACATCCGGCCGCTCTTCTCGCAATTGAGCCAGGAACGTCACGTCGGCCTCGCGCGTGGCATGGCTGATCTGGACAGCGGCTACCGCGCGGGGCGGCACTCGCGCCAGCACATCGGCTGTGCCCCATCCCTCCGCCACCGCGTCCAGAAGAGCAACCTCCCGGCCGGCTGAGCGCAGGACGGCGGCGGCTATGGCCAGCATGTGCAGTGGGTAGGCGAAGCCCCCGGCCGGTGCCAGCGCGCCCATGCCGCCCGCGCCCTCCCGCACCGCCCGACGGCCCGGTGGGTCCGGTGGGTTCACCAGGACGAGGGGCGGGTCACTCACGTTCGAGACACCAACCATACACCCAGGCAGATGACGAGCACGCCCACCCAGCGCACCAGGCTCACCCCTTCGCCCAACAGCAGCCAGGATACCAATACGACAGCCACGTAGCCCAGGCTGAGAGCCGGGTAGGCATAGCTCAAATCCACGCGCGAGAGCAAGATCAGCCAGAAGATGGAGCTGAGCCCATACGCCAGCACGCCCAGCAGCACGGGCGGCGCAGTGAACGCGCGGGCGAAAGAGGCCGGCAGTGCCGCCAGGTCATTGCTGATGGCGCCTACCTGGCTCATGCCGCGCTTCATCAGGAACTGGCCGGCTACGTTCAAGGCTACGGTGAAAAACAACAAAAATGGCTCTTTCAATGAGTAGCACCTCGCTATGAAGATCTGGGCAAATGTCCCGCCGCAATGTGCAAGTACGGCTGCTGCGGTTGCTCGCGCCGGGCTACGTCCGCGCCGGCCCACAACAGAGCATCGTGACCCTCTGCTTGTCACTGAACACCCAATGGCCGGTGACCTGATGATGGAAAGCGCAGGCTTCGCATCGGCCGCGCGGAACATTTCTACAGCATCTGAGCCTTTGTCCTCAGATAATCCAGCAGTGCTTGGAGGTCTAGATCTTCGACAAGATCGGTCAACTGCACGGTATGGCGCTGTCCACCGGATTCGACGGTGACCGTATACTGCCGATAGTCGGCAGCCCCACGCGACGGTGCGCCAACTGTCGCCGGTAGGTTGAAGAACCGCGCGGATTCGATCCATTGACTCAGTTGGTGGGCTTCCTCTTCGGGCAAGTCATCGCTGTCAATCACGATCGGCTTGCTCAAGCCGGGGAAGTAGGCGAAACCGCCCTCCATCTTGAATTGAACGCGCACTTTGAAACTCCTTCACGGCTACTTGATCACGATCCCGACCTGGCTCCAGGCCTCGCGGACGGTTTTCTGTTCTACGCTGCCCTCTCCGAAGAGCCGTCCGGCGTTAGCAATCGTCAGCTAAGATATTTTCCCCTTTTCATTGAGCTTGTAAATCACCACGCGCTTGCGTGATCTTGCAACGTGACCACATACTCCAGCTCGGGTGGCACCTGGGCCGGGTCCAACAAGAAGCTGAGCTGCGGCCGCAGCCGGGTGATCTCCCAGTCGTTCACCACCAGGTAGCGCGCCCCCCGCGCCCGACCATAGGCCAGCACGTCGTCCCACCCCGCGTTGGGAAACGCCACCAGCGGCAGCCCCGCGTAGAGCGCGATCTCTGAATCACGGGCCATCAATATGCTGCCAGCGGGCACATGCGCGGCCAACCACTGTCCCGCCGCAACGTGCAAGTACGGCTGCTGCGGTTGCTCGCGCCGGGCTACGTCCGCGCCGGCCCATAGCAGGGTGACGATAGTCATAGCCAACGGCAGTGTGCGTATACCGATTGCCACTGCCCTGTGCAGCGGCCCAACCAGGTGGTGAGCACTTTCCTCTGCCCAGCCAGCAAGATGATCCACTCCGGCTGCTGCCCAGATGAGGGCCACGATGACAGCCATCACCAGGAAACGGCTGAGGACAAAAAAGGCCCACAGGCTCGTCAACGGCACCAACGCCAGGAACAGGAACACTTCCCCTTCGGCTCGTGATCGCGTCCACGGTCGGGCGAAGAGGCCCAGCGCGACCAGGCCAACGATCCAGGGGCTCAACAGGTCCTGATGGAACAACACCCGCCACGTCTCGACCATATTCAGCCGCACCTGCCGTACGAAGCGCCTTGGATTCGCCATGATGTACTGGATTAGTCCATAGTCGAACTTCTCGCGTGACAGCCACGCGATCTCATGGCCACTGGAATCGAGCGACGCTACAGCCCGATCGTGCGCCGCCTGATCGTGATTCACGTAGGCGGCCGCGATCTCCATCGTAACCCCTTGCTTGCCACTGAACGCCCAATGGCCGGTGGCCTGATGCAGGTAGATCACGTAAGGCGCTGCCACCAGCACGAACACCGCGAGGCAGGCCCCCATACCGACCCAACCGCGCCAGCCGGCCGTGCGCATCTGCCACACGATCACAAATAGCAGCAGGAGGGCAAAGTACGCCATCGCCTCGGGGCGCGTCAGATACGCCAGGCCCAGACAGCCACCCATCCCGATCCACCACAACCACCTTCCGCCTTGTGCGATCCGCCAGGCGCTGTAGATGCCGCCCAGAGCGAAGAACAGATAAGGCGGCTCGGTCATCGTGCTCCAGTACAGCGGGCTGACGGCCAATGCCGGATGGACAGCCACCAGCAGCGCTGCGATCAGCCCAACGCGCCGGCCGTACAGCTCACGCCCCAGGCCATAGACAGGGAGAGGCGGCAATCCACCCAGGAGCACGTGGGCCGGGATGGCTGCCGCCCACGCCCATGGCAAGCGCAGCCCCTCGCCCACCAACGACAGGTACGCCACCACCGGCGGCTGCTGGATGTCGGGCGTTTTCCACAACTCGGCATACCCCTGGCTGGCGAGCAGGTTCCGTGCGATCAGCAGATAGGCGGCCTCGTCCCAACGCACCACGCGCGGCAGCGCCGCAAAAACGACGCGGATCACCGCACCGGCCAACACGATCAAGGCCAGTGTCTTGAAGTCCCTTGTATTCCGGATTCGATCCATACGTGCCCCAGACCCAACCCTGCGTAAAGCTGCGCATCAAGTCACAATCCGGTAAACCACCACCCGTCTTACCGGGCCCTGTAACGTAACCAGGTGCTCCAGTTCCGGTGGCGCCTGGGCCGGGTCCAGCAAAAACTCAAGCTGTGGCCGCAGCCGGGTGATCTCCCAGTCGTTCACCACCAGGTAGCGCGCCCCCCGCGCCCGACCATAGGCCAGCACGTCGTCCCACCCTGCGTTAGGAAACGCCACCAGCGGCCGGTCGGCGTACAGCGCCACCTCCGGGTTGCGCGACATCACCGGCTCATCCGGCCTGCTGTGAGCCGCCAGCCACAGCCCGGCCGCCTGGTGGGATGGCGTCAAGGTGGCACGCCCGGCCCGGGCCGTCGTTCTTTGCCCCATCAGGTTGAAAACCAGCACCAGCGCCACGATCGCCGTCGCCCACATCGCCGGCCGCGGCCGGATTGACAGTAGGCCCTCCATCGTGGCAGAGGCCCACCCGGCCAGATACAGGACCCCGCGCCCGGCCCACACCAGCGCCGGTACCATCAGTGGGACCATGAAACGCGGCTGAACGTGAAAGATCAGGATCGTGGAAGCGGGCAACGCGGCCGCCAGCCAGAACATCTCGCCCAGCCACCGTTGACGGCTCCAACGCTCTCCCCACAGCCCCAGCCCGATGAGCCCGATCATCACCCATCCCAGCAACGGATCCGCCAGCGCATTCCACAGCAGCGAGAGGTTGCGGCGGATCCGGCGCAGCGTGCCTCGCGGGTCCTCCCGCACCACGTCCAACACACTCACGTCGAACTGCTCCGGCGAGAGCCACACGATCTCCTGGCCGCTGCTGTCCAGCCTTGCCGCGTAGTCGTGGCCCACGCCGCTCCCTTCATCAGTGACCCGCGCCCCCAGGATCAAGGTGATCCCCAGCTTGCCGCTCAACATCAGTCGGCCGGTGTGACGGTAGAGATAGCCCGCGTAGGGGGCCGCCACGATCAGAAAGGTCAGCACATAAACGGCGACTGCTCGCCAGCTATGACGCCTCCGCGCCGCCCCTGGCCTGACGGCCAGGACAGGCACGCCCAGCAAGGCCAGCAACGCCAACCCCCACCAGAGCACTCCTTCGGGCCGCGTCAGGTAGCTCAAGCCGAAAGCCACCCCAGCCCCCCCAGCGGCTTTCCATCCGCCCCTCGTCAGTACCCGCCACACCGCCCACAGCCCGGCCAGCAACCAGGCAAGGAAAATGGATTCGGTCAGGCTGCCCCAGTACAATGGCCACACCGCCAGCGCCGGCGAAGTCGCGGCCAGCAGGCCGGCGATGGCCGCCACACGCTCGTCGCCCGTCACTTCCCGGCTCAACCCGTACAGCAACCCGCAGGCGAGAGCGCCCGCCACCACATGCCACGCGGCCAGTGCCTTGTCCGGCGGCAGCCCTATCGCCAGCGAGATGGCCGCCAGAGCGGGCGCAACAGGCGGCCACGTCAGGTCTGGCACGCCAAAGACATGATACCCCTCGCCGCGCAGCAGGTTGCGGGCCAGGATCAGCAAATCCGGCTCATCCCAGCGCACCGGGCGCGGCCATGCGGCCCAAACGCCCCGGCAGGCCAGGGCCAGCAAGACGATCAACACGCCGATGCCCCACGCCCGCCTCACGGTGCCCCCTCGATCCGATAAATGATCACCGGCCCTGCGCCGTCATCTAACGTGGCCAGGTACCTGAGCTCGGGTGGGGCCTGGGCCGGATCGAGGAGAAATCCGAGCTGAGGCCGCAACCGCTCGGCCTCCCACTGATCTACTGCCAGGTAATCAGCATGGCGAGTCTGAGCGTACTGCCAGACCTGCGGCCACTCCTCGGCTGGCGTCGCCGCCCACGCCGCGCCGGCGTGAAAGGCGATGGCCGGGTAGCGGCTCATCACCACGTCCGCGCTCGTCACGCCGTGGGCACGCAGCCACAGGCCGGCCGCTTTGTGGGCCGGTCGGAACGAGTGTGTCTGCTGTTGGAGCGCGGCCACCCGCGGCGCCATCCCCCAGAGGGCCACGATCACCAGCGCGGCCGGCAGCCAGCGCCACCCGCGCCAACCAGGCCGGGCGGCGTCACAGCGGGTGAAAATGTCATTCCGAGCGGAGTCCCTGGCCTGTCGGCCAGGACAGGCTGCGGAGCGAGGAATCCCTGGACTGTCGTCCAGGACAGGCTCGCCCGGTGAGGCAGGAGGCCCTTCACTCGCAGACTCGTTCAGGGTGACATGAGCATTGTTCTCAAGATAGGCGTTCAGCGCCGCGATGGAATCCGCCAGCCAGTCCCCCAGCGCCACCAGACCTGCCGCGGTCCACAGCAGGATGGGCAAGAGCAGCCCGGCCAGGTAGCGCTCCTGGATGAAGAAGAGGACGAACGAAAGGGGCGGCGCCAGCGCGCCCAACAAGATCACCTCGCCGCGCAGCCGGCGGCGATCCCATGGCCAGGCGAACAGGCCCAGCGCCATCAGCCCCACCAGCGCCCATGGCACTAACTTGGGTGTAAACAGCGTGTCCTGCACGTCCTGGAGATTGCGCCGCACTCGACGCAAAAAGCCGCGCGGGTTGGCCCGCACCGAGTCCAGAAAGCTGGCGGTATCGCTCTCGGCTGAGAACAGGTAAACTTCGCGCCCGGAACGGTCTAGCTTCCACGTCGCCCGGTCGAACGCGGCCGGGTCCTGGAAGGCCAGCCCCCTCGTGGTATCGAAGGCAGCCCCGGCCTCCTCAGTCAGTTGCCAGACGCCTGCGGCCCGGCGCAGGTAAACGAGATAGGGAAGGATGATCAAAACGAAGATGACGGTGTAAACGGCTAACCCCGCCAGCCAGCGCCGGGCAGCCTGCCCTGGGCCAAGCCCCTGGGGCAGGCACAGGGATGCTGGCCGCCCCCACGTCAGGACGAGCCATGCGCCCGCACCTGTGGCGAAGTATAACAGCCCCTCGGTGCGCGTCAGGTAGGCCAGCCCGAAGGCGGCCGCGGCCATCGCCCAGGCGCGCAGGCTGCCCTCCTGTGTGGCCCGGACGACACCGTACAGCCCGGTGGCCGCGCATAACAAGAATAGCGGCTCGGTCATGGTGCCCCAGTAGAGCACGCCTGCCGTCAGCGCCGGGTAGACGGCGGCCAGCAGCGCCACGAGGATGGCCGCCCGCTCGCTATCCATCGAGTCTGTCCTGAAAACCGCCCCGCCCGTGTCATTCCGAGCGAGCACCGCCGTCACCCTGACGGGTACAAGCTGCGGCGGCTGCGAGCGAGGAATCTCGGTCTGTTGCGCAGTAAGAGATGCTTCGCCTCGCAGACTCGGCTCAGCATGACGTGTTGCCGGAGGGCGGGCGTTTTCATCTGCCGTAGCGCCGCTCGCGGCATGGGCAACCGCGCCGTAGACCCGTCGGGCAATGCCATACAGTGGGAGAGGTAGGAGCGCGCCGGTGACCACGTAGACGGCCAGGCTGCCCCACTCCAGACTGCCCAGCGTCAGGCCCAGCCCGCCAGCCAGCAGAGGGAACAGCGGTGAGAAGTGCGTGCCGGAGTAACCGAAGAACTGGTAGCCGTGGCCGGTCAACCAGCTCTGCCCCAGCCATAGATAGAACGGCTCATCACCCCATACCACGCGATCCGCCCGGGCCCAGGCCAGCCGGATGGCCAGCCCCAACAGCACGGCGATCGCCAGCCATATCAGTTTGTAGTCAGGCACGGAACGCAGCGGAGTGCCGCTTGACTGTGATCTTTGCTTCACCCTGTGACCTCTCCTGCAAAACGAATCTCGGCGATGCCCAGGCACGGGATTGTGCGCAGCGGGATGAAACCGGCCAGCCGTGCGCCAGGTACGTGTGCCACCAGAGTCATCGCCTCGTCTTGGCTAATCACCAGGAGCAGCCGGCCGCCGGGATGCAAATGCGCCTGGGCAGCCTGGGCAAAGCTCAACAAGAACGGCAGGCGGCGCAAGGCTAGGCGCTTGTAGGTCAGCCGCATCAGCAGCGCGCTGATTATCGCGTGGCGGCGCAGGAAGCTGGTCACGAGGCGGCTCCATTCCGTTTCATCGGGGCGCATGGGCGGGTTAAAGGCGATGACGTGGTAGCGCCCCTCGACCGCGGAGAGCAGGTCGGAGTGCAAGAAACGCACGGACACGCCATTGGCCGCCGTGTTCTGGCGGGCCAGCTCCAACGCGCGCGGGCTGACGTCCGTCGCGTCCACCTCCCAGCCTTGAGCGGCCAGCCAGATGGCCACGTAACCCGTGCCCGTGCCCACGTCCAGCGCACGGCCGGGCGCCCCCTGGGCGGCTACCTCCGCCAGGCGTTGCGTGTCCTCGCGCACACCGCACACGCCCAGCCGCTCGGCAATCTGAATCGAAGCGGTCACTGCATCTCCTTCTCCGTAAAATCACTGCTTGCTGTTCCAAAGTGCTCAGGCCGGTCTCCTGACCGATCACCGCTCTGGCGTATTAGCTCGTCCAGGTCGTGGCGGAGCAGCGCGATCTCCTGGGTCAGGATCTTGATCTGATCGTGGTAGCGCGAGATGTGAAGCGAGAACTGAAAGAGGATGAGGAGCAGGCCGACCACGGCCAACACCAGCAGCAATCCCGGCGGGTAATCAAACCCCAGGGCGTAGGCTAACTGGTCGAGCCAGTCAATGATGAGCGGGGAGATCACCAGCCCTCCCGCCGCCAACAGCCACAGCAGGGCAAAGCGCTCCTGTAGCTTGCGGGTGCGGACCAGGTTAATCACGATCCCCAGCACCAGTAGCCCAACGATCACCAGGAAGAAACGGGTACGTAACGCCATTAGCCTACCTCAAATGTGGTCACTGGTACGGGCTGATGCGCTTTTTGCAGAGATGACGGTGGCATCTGCGCGCCCACGTACTCGGCCGTGGGCACCAGACGGTAAGCCTCGGTCAGATGATGCAGGATCGCCTCGTACAGCGGGCGCTTCTGGGACCAGGGGATGTGCAAAAAACGGAAGGAAGCCAGCCGTATATCTGGTACCGGGTCAATCAGCTCGGCCGGGTGGAGGAGGTAGTTAATCCCCAGCCCGCGCCGCAAAGCCAGCCGCAAGCCCCAATGGAAAAGCCACCAGCCAAAGGTGATCACGAATGTGCTGTGGAAGGGCAGCCGTAGCCAGGGCATGGTGGTCACCGGTACTTCCCAGAGGCGCGCCGCCCCGGGCCGTTCCGGTGCCCTCATGTCGGGATGATAGGGCATTAATGGTGCCCAACCGCCAGCCCGTGCGCCATAGTGAGACGCATCCACACGGCCGCCGGAGACCCAACGCTGCCCCCAGCGCATCAGCGGAGCCCAGGGCGTGGGCAGCAGCGACGAATCGTACAGGTAAGCGGCCCGCTCCAATAGCTCCAGCAGGGCCGGGCTGAGGGAATAACCGGGCGCTCGAAACCCGTACACGGGGCTGCCATAAATCTGGGCGATGCGGGCATCCGCCTCCATCACCTCGGCTTTGAGATCACGGTTGCGCAGGCGGGCGAACCCCATCGGGTGAGAGTAAGAATGGTTGGCCAGCTCGTGGCCCTGCCGGACGACCTCCTGCACCACATCGCGCCGCAGCGGATGTTCCAGATCACGGCCGCACACGAAGAAAGTCGCCCGTACCTCATATTGCTCCAGGAGGTCGAGGAGGCGAGGGACGCCTACAGCGTAGACCGACGAAGAGACCTCCCCAACGGCCGGAATGCCCAGACTCTCGTAATAGACCCAGAGCTCATCCACATCCACCTGGATCGTGCCGAGAGGACGAGGGGATACATCACCCATGTAGGCCATGCCTCACCCTTCCAGGATCGCCGGGCTGGCACCCGTCAACAAAGCCAGGCCATTCTCCACCAGATTCCGGAACTCGGTCCAGGTGCGAATCCCAACAGCCCGTCGCCAGATGTAGCGTGGGTCCAGGTAGAAAGAGCGGATGGCCCGATTGCGATAGTCCCACAATTCATCGCGCGTCAGTTTTTCTGTCTCCACTACCGGGAAGGAGCGGCCACTGTCGAACGTTTGCACCTCTGGGTGATAGTAGCCCTTCTCGATCGTCAGCTTGCGCAGGTCGGTGCCGACCTGAGGGATCACCACGTTAAACGAGGCGTAATCGCAGCGCAGGGTCCTGGCGTATTCTACTGTCTGCATAATGGACTCGCGCGTCTCCCCCGGCAGCCCCAGGATGAAGTGCGCCAGCGTGCGGATGCCCACTTCGCGGCACATCTCGAAGGTGCGACGGGTCTGATCCTGGGTGATCTTCTTGCGGTACTGCCTGAGCAGTTCCTCATCGGCCGATTCCACGCCGAACTGGATGGTGTGACAGCCGGCCCGCTTCATCGCCTCCAGCAGCTCCCGGTCCACCGTGTCCACCCGGCAGGCGGCGATCCACGTCAGGTCCAGCCTGTTGCGCACCATCTCGTCGCACAACCGGATGGTCAGGTCCTTGCGCACGCCGAAGGTGAAGTCCTTGAAGAATATCTCCTTGACGCCGATGGAAGCCAGGTGCTCGAACTCGGCCATCACGTTGTCCAGCGGCCGGTAGCGGTACTTGAGCGGGCTGGCGACGCAGAACGAACAAGAGTACGGACAGCCGTCTGAGATCATCATGCTGGTCAGCGGGCGCCGTCGGCCGTGAGGCAACCGGTAACGGGCGAGATCGAACAGCTCATGGCGCGGCACCGGCACCGTGAAGGTGCGCCCCGCTTCCAGCCGGCGGCCCGGCACCACCCGACCGTTGCGCCGATAGCTGAGATTAGGCAGTTCCGTCTCGCCATCGCCCGCGCCCTCGATGAAGTCCGCCACGTCTCCCGTGGTGAAATCGAGGATGATGGCGTCCAGATAGGTATGCGTTTCCAGGATCGGCGTGCCGTCATAGAGCAAGATGCCGCCGCTGCCGATGATCAGCGCACCGGTGCGCTCCTTAATGGCCCGCACAAACTCCAGGTCGGCCGGCCAGGACGTGATGCCGGTGAGGAAGATCACGGCGTCCGGCTGCCACGCCACCACGTCGGCCAGGCAGCGGTCACGGGGGATGCGGTTGATGATGGCGTCAATAACACGTACCTCGTACCGCTCCGCCAGGAAGCCGCTGAGCATGATCAGGTCAATGGGCGGCCAGTAGTAAGACGCCTTGGACACTGAGCTGCAATACTGATCTCGAAGGTAGAGCTGATCGCCAGGAGGATTCAACAACAGTACGCGCCTTTGTTCTGTCACAGCACCATCTCCCCAACGTGAAAGGCGAAGCATTTCGGATTACGGATTGCGGATTTCGGAATGAGCACCGCCGGGAAGCCAATCCGAATTCCGAATTCCGAAATCCGAAATCACCACCAGGCGGACAACGGCGTTATGCTGCTAGAATCCACGCGCCGTCTCAGAGGGTCGCGCGGCCGTGCGAGTCTTCTGCCGCAAAAGCAGGATGAACAGCGAGAGTGACATGCGCAGGAAGTAATACACACCGCGCAGCGGACTGTGCATGGAGGTGCCGGACAGACGGCCGTGCATCGTCACCGGCACCTCGACCACCCGAAAACCTGCGTACAGCAACGAGAGCAGCGTATCGGCATCTGGAAAGTCGGACGGATAATTGTCGTAGGCGAAAAATCGCAGCGCCTCTCGTGATAACGCCTGGAAGCCCGAGGTGGGGTCGGTGATGCGCTGCCCGGTCAGCCACCGTACCACCCCGCCGAAGAAGCGCATCGCCAGCCGACGGGCCGGATCAACCGGGTACGTGTGCTGGCCCAGAAAACGGGATCCCACCACTACGTCCGCCTGGTCGGCCAACACCGGAGCCAGCAGTGCTGGAATGCTTCCAGGGTCATGCTGGCCATCAGCATCCATCAGCACTACCAGATCATAGCCCCGCCGCACGGCGTAGCGGAAGCCAGTCTGCACCGCGCCGCCGTAACCCAAATGGCACGGCAGGCGTACCACATCAGCACCGCAGGCGCGCGCGTGCTCCGCCGTACCATCGGTTGAGCCGTCGTCAATCACAAGACACGCCACGTCAGGAAAGCGCGCCCGTACCTCACGCAGCACCGCCGTGATGTTGGCTGCCTCGTTGTGGGCGGGCATGACCACCAGCCAGCGCGGTTGGTGCGGAAGTGCAGGGGTGCTGGGGTGCATGGGAGATAAGGTGACGCGGTGACATAGAGACGCGGAGGCACGGAGATTCGTCCTGTCTCCGCGTCTCGCCGTCTCCGCGTCTCCCTCTCCCCGTGTCTCCCTGTCTCCCCTGCCCCTCCGCTCCTCTGCTCCTCCGCTCATATGCCCCCTTCCGAGAGATCGCGCTCGGGCAAGGAGGTGAAATCGAGCGCGGCCTCCCTTGCGTTGGCCCAATGCTTGGGCAGCCGCACATAGAAAGCGCTCCCCGGCCGGATGTGCGGGGCCGATTCCACCCAGATGCGCCCGCGGTGGTGCTCGACGATGTGTTTACAGATGGTCAGCCCCAGACCCGTGCCCCGGTACAGCCGATTAACGCCGCCATCCACCTGGTAAAACCGATCAAACACCCGCTCCTGCTCGGACGGTGGGATGCCGATCCCCGTATCGTGCACGCTGATTTCCACCTCGTCCTCTAGCTCCCTCCCCATCAGGATGACCTTACCACCTGCTGGGGTAAACTTGATCGCGTTCTCCACCAGGTTGGTGAGCACCTGCTCCAGGCGCATGCGGTCACCGTCCACGGTCGGCAGGTCAACCGGCACATGGTTAATCAGGGTCAGTCCGGCCGATTCTGCCAGCGGCGTCAGCTTATCTCGCACCCCCCGTGCCACCGCCCCCAGCGATACCGGTTCCACCTGCAGGCGAATCTGTCCCGACTCCAGCCGGGAGAACTCCAGCAGGTCATTGATCTGGCGCTGAAGGACCAACGTCTGCTCTTTCACGGTGCTCAGGAAGTCCTGCTGCAGCGCGTTGATCGGGCCGGTCTTGCCCATCAAGATGATCTCCACGAACCCTTTAATCGAGTGAAGCGGCGTCCGTAACTCGTGGCTGATCACGGAAAGGAAGTTGGATTTCATACGTTCCAATTCCTTCTGAGCGGTCACATTGCGCAGGACTGTAATCACTCCCGTAAGCTCTCCGGCCGCGTCGCGCATCGGTGAGGCTAATGCCTGGTAGGTGCGCACACGTCCATCCGCGCCAGGTAGGTCCAGGTCTCGGATCTCCTCGCGCCCCGCCGCTAGAGTCTCCTCCACGAGACGCAGGAATGGTTCATGTTCCACAGCTAATGCCAGTGGCACACCGGCCGGGGGCGGCTCCTTCAGCCCGAACATGGTGACGGCCACCGGGTTCAGTAACAACAAAATGCCTGTGCAATCCGCCACCACCACGCCGTCGCCGATACCCTGCAAAACCGCTTCCAGCTCCCGGCTCTTCTCCCACACGTCCTGGTACAGGCGAGCATTCTCGATAGCCGTTGCCGCCAGGTAGGCAAAGCTGGCCATGAGATGGCGCGTCTTCTCGTCGAAAGGCGACGCCGCAGGTGACTTTGCCAGAAAGAGCGCGCCGATAGGCTGACTACGAGCCACCAATGGCTCTACCAGGCAGGTATGCCCTGGCCACAACCGGCTGACGATGCCGCCCACGGCGACGTTGTCAGGTACGGACAGCGACCGCTTGTGCATCAACACCTCGGTTAGCACCGGATCATCATCCGCAGGCAGTCGGAACGGCTCGCCTCCCATGCGAATTCCGGACAGCTCGCACCGGTCGGGGTCCCACAGAGCGGCCGCACCGTCCTGTCCAGCGAGGGCCGCCACCAGCCTGTCCACCACCAGCCGCAGGATCTCCTCCAGGTGCAGGGTAGAGGAGAGGGCCAGAGCCAGCTCTTGCAACGAACGCAGCTCCAAGACCCGGTCACCCAGGTCGGCTGCTGTGCGTTGCAAGACCTGTGCTTTCTGCTCCAGGTCCTGGGCCTGTTGAGCCAATGCCATCTCTAATCGGATGATCTGCGCCTGCCGTTCAGACATTGCCCGGGCCGCCAAAACTGTCGCAACAACCCAGGCCAGGAGCAGCCCGTATCGTTGCAGAAACAATGGGTCCGCCAGGAAGGTGATCCCGCCGCTGGACAGGGCCAGGGTCAAAGCGTAGAGCGGGCCAAAGCCGAAAGGAACCCAAAGCACACCACGCAGGCCGGGGCTGTACAACACTGCTCGCAACGCCAGCAGGCCGTACAGCAGATAAAGGGGGCTGGCCAGGCCGCCGTAGCGCGCGATCAACGCTGAGGCATAGGCGACATCCCCCAGATAAGCCACCCACAGCGCCAGCGTACCGGCGCGCAGTGACCTTTCGCGCAGGACGAAGATCCACGTCATGCCCAGGGAGAACGCGGCAAAGGCCAGGAACTCCAACGGTAGACCCCGGGCAAACGGCTGGCTCGGCCCCAGCGCGGCCAGGATCAGCCCTAACCCTATCAATCCCCACCGGCTGGGAACCCCGATGCGGCGTTCCTTGTCCAGAGCGTTCGCCAACGCGCTCGATGAAGTGGGCTCGACACCGTGCATAGGCATCACCTGGGCCTGGGCGTGGGCAAAGGTGTGGGCGGAGGCGGTGTTGATGGCACCTCTTCCCGTCTGTGTTTCTCTGTGTCGCCGGCGTCTGCGTTCAACGGGGGCGGAGGCAAAGGGGTGGAGCCTTCCGGTTCCCCAGCCGCCAACGACTCCTTGCTCACTTGCACAGCAGGGGATGGTGAAGGCATCGGTGTGAAAGTAGGCGTCGGCGTTGTGCTTGGCGTCACCGTAACGGTCGGCGTGGATGTCGGCGTGCTGGCCTGCCCTGGGCGGTCCAAGATACCCGTCAGGGTGGACGTGGCCGTCGCGGTGGGCGTCGGCGTAGCCGTAGACTTCGGTGTGCGGGTAGGTGTTGGCGTGGGGCTGGGCGTGGACACAGGCGATGGTGGGACCACCGGATGCACCCACACGCCCGCTTCTGTTCCCGCATAGATGCGCGTTCGATCCAGGCCAGATACGCTCAAGGCTAAAACCTCGCTGCCGCCTGGCCCCCGTGCCAGCGACTGCCAGGTCTCCCCCCCATCGGAACTGCCGACGATCCGCCTATTGGCCGTCACCGCATACACTGCCTGCGCAACCAACCGATCAACCGCCAGCGCGATCACAGGCTGCCCTCCAGGCAGCGGAAACGAATACCAGCGGTGTCCTCCGTCCCGGCTGCGATAGAAACCACGCGCCCCGGTCAGATACACTGTCTGCCCATCGCTGGCCGGCGCCAGGGCGCTCCATGTGTCCTCCGGTAACCCCTGGCCCCGCGTCCAGCTCAGTCCTCCGTTTTCGCTGAGCCACAACGCCCCCTCGGTCGTGGCAGCATACAACGTATGTGCCTTGTCCCATCCTACTGCTAACATCAACGCCTCACCCTGGCCAGGGGAGGTCAGTTCACGCCAGGTCATCCCGCCATCTCGACTGGCCCAATAGCGCCGGCCACCCGTGGTATAGACGTGGTCTGGATTGCCAGGGGAGATCGCCAGGTCACCAGCGACGGAGGGCAGGGCGATGCCGGGCTCCCAGGTGGAGCCGCCATCCATGGAGCGATAAACGGCAGAACGTTCTGGCCACGAGGTCAGCACGTATAACACGCGCCCCTGGGCGGGCGCGGCGCGCCACACGGTGAGACGGGATCGCCCTATCCCGTCGCGCGGCCACCCGCCATCAATGCGCGTCCAGGATATTCCACCGTCAATGGTGCGCCACAGGCTGGAGCCGGCTTCGGCGTAAATCAGCGCCAGCCCCTCGCTGCCTTCGACCTGCACGCGCGTCACCTGCGACCCGCGTAATCCCAGCACCTGCCAGCCCACCACCTGGCTGCGTACAGCCCAGGGCCAGGCCAGCAATGGCAGCAAGAACACCAGGATGCCCATCACCAACTGGCGCGAGAAGCTTGCTCGCGTGATCGCATACCACATACCATCCACCTCAGCGCGGCGGTGTCGGCACGGGAGTGGGTTTCGGTCGCGGCTTTTCGCGTTCTTCAGATAGCGGCGGTGGTGGCGGTGGAGGCGTCGGTGTGGCCTCGGGCGTTGGCGTCAGCGTAGGGGTCGGCGTGGGAGGTAACACCAACGCCTCCGGTACTGCGACAACGGGGACATTTAAACCCACCAGACGCGAGCTGACCCATCCCTCCTGTTGATTGGCTACGCAGCAAATCAATAACCAGTCACCCACGGGGGTACGCGCGATCACTTGCAACAAATCATCGAGCTTGACCTGGCCGATTACGTCAAACTCGGTGCCAGGACCGGAACGCACGTTGAGCACCTCAGCTCGCACGACCGCGACCGGCGTTGGCGTAGAGGTGGGCGTTGGTGTGGCGATAGCCCGTGCTACTGCCTCTAACCCTGCCTCCGCCACCTTGCGATCTGGCACGTTGAGGTCCAGCGCAGCCTGATAAGCCTGGCGGGCAGATTCCGGTTCGCCACGAGCCAATGCCTGATCACCCATCTTCACCAATATGGCAAACAGCAGTTCCACTGCCCGCCCCCCTGCATAGTCAGAGTCCTCCGCCAGCAGCGTCTCCAAACGCGCTCGCGCATCGGCCAGGTTGCCCCGTTCAAAGGCCAGTTGCGCTTCCAGGTAAATCGAGCTGAGACGGCGCGCTTCGGCCGCCTGCACGTTGCGGGGGTGAATGCGCAGCGCGCTCCCAAAGCGCTCGATAGCCCGCCGGGTCGCCTCGCTCCCAGCCCCTGGCTGGGAGAGCAATGCCTGCCCATCGTTGAGATAGCAGACGAATAGGAACTCTTGCACCGTGTCGCGGCGGAACCCGGGGTCCTGCTGTTCGACTTGCTCGAAGAGCGCCAGCGCGCCCGCCCAGTCGTTCTGGTCGTAGGCGCGCACGGCTTCGGTGTACAGACGAGCCACCTCCCGGCGATGCGCCACGAACGCGGCCTGCTGGGCGGCATCCGCGTAATTGGGGTCAATCGCTAGGATGGCAGACAGGTGAGCCGCCGCCGCCTCCCAATCTTCTGCCATGATAGCCGCCGTCGCCTGGCGGTAGCGCTCGGCCAGCGATTTGAGACGCTCAGCCCGCGCCAGCCCCGCCTGCGCCTCAGGGTCGTCCGGAGCCAAGGCCACCAGTTGAGCGAAGGCCTCGCGCGCCCCCTCGTAATCTCCCAAGGCCAGGCGGGATTGTCCGCGATTATACCATTCCTGCAACTGAGCCTGCTGGCCGCCTCCCCACCAACCGCTTAACCAACTCTGTGACCAGGCGATCCCCAAGCCAACAACGATCACCCCCAGAAACAAGACCAACAACCGTAGGGGCCAGCGTGAGCGCGGGGCGGGTGGCACGAGCTCCGCCACCAAAGTGCCCTCCTGCGCATCGTCCACCCCGAGAGACTCAAGCTGGATAAACCAGCGCACCTCATCCAACAAAGGGGCCAATCCCTGACGATCCGGTTGAATTTGCTGGAGGTGGGTGAAATATTCCAACGCCGCCTGCCACTCGCGGCGCTGATAATGGGCCAGACCACGTTGGTAGAGGAAGCCGGGCAGATCTTGCCCTTCAGCAATCGCGCGGCGCGCGTCGGCAGAGCCGTCAGCCTCGTCCCTTTGAGGGAACTCGGAATGAGACTCTAACGGCTCTTGTGGCAAATCCGTTCGTTCCGCTCGCAGCACAGGATCGTGGTCAGGCATAAGTGATACGTGATGCGTGATCGGCGTCAACGCGCCCCATCACCTTGTAGCGGTGTGTCAGGTGCCGATTGAGATTGCACCAGCACAGATGCTCCGCTACCGTTCACCAACGGCAAATAGAGCCGTGGGCCGCTGGCCCAGCTTCGCACCTGCACATCGTCCACGAAGGTCCACGTGTTAAAACGGTTATCCCAACGATTATGATTGCTTAATCGGATCGTGACCGTGCGGCCGACGAAGCGGTCGAGATTAATGACGGCGAATTTCCACCCCAGGTCCATGAGCTGACCATAGTTCTGCGTGGGGTTGCCGTCTCGGAGAACCAGATACTCCTGGCCGCCGTCCACTACCGTGACCTCAAAAGTGTCGTAGTAACGCTGATAGCGCTCACTGAACATGACGTCGTAGGTCAGGATGCGATACCACAAAGAAAGGCGCGGTTGTCCCCCCATTGTGGCCGCCGGCACTGTGACTGTCTGGGAGATCACGGCCGCGCCCACCGGTACACATCCCGGATCCGCCACACACCCCGGGTTGATGGGGGTCACCGTGCGCTCATAATCGGGGGTGCCCAGACGCACAGCATTGCTCGTCCCGCCGCCAGGGCGATCTACGGGCAAAACGGTCCGTTCCAGCAACCCTCCCGATTGCCAGCCGGCGAACAATGCCTCAAAATCGCCGTTAGTGACGCTCTCCACCGTCACCCAGGCTGGCGCTGAGTAGGCTGATGTATGCCCTGCTGCGTCGCGGGCCCGCACGCGAAAGGCGTAAAGCCGCCCCCGTACACCGCTGAATCGCGCCTCCGTGGCCACAGTGCCAACCCTCCAATCCATCCACGGCCCGTCTGTGCCCTCTCGCCGCTGCACGTCGAAGCTGACCACACCTGAGCCGTTCCCCTCGTCCCAGCCGGCCCAGGAGACGGTAAAGTCGGGGGTGCGGACATAAGCAGCCGGCTGAGTGATGCGTGCCACGGGCGGGTGCTGATCCACGCGCAGGGTGAACTCGTGTGCGGGCTCTTGATTGCCAGCCACATCCTGAGCGTAGACACGTATAGGATACACCCCATCCGTCGTTAAAGCAAAGGCCGTACCCGTCACCCAGGCCCCCGCGCCGACTTGGTGGTAAATATCCGCTACACCCGATGCGCTGTCCGTCGCACTGAGCTGAACGGTCACCGCGGATGTGTACCAGCCGTTTGCCCCCATCCTGCCACTGACAGTGATCGTCGTGGTGGGCGGCGTGGCATCGTACCAGAAGGCGCGGGACAATGTCACCGCACTGTTCGGATCGTCGTTGCCCGCCACGTCTCGTAGCCACATATAAACATCGTGCTGGCCCTCAGCCGGCACCCGAATGTGATAGGCGGCCTCACTGCCCGTGAAGAATTGCCCATCGCCAGGGAATTGCGGCGGTGCTCCCAAACGCACATAGGCACCCGCCACGCCTGACAGGTCCAACGGGTTGCGCCAGAACAGTGAGAAATCGTTAACCGAGGTCCAGCCGCGCGGCGCATAATCAACTGCCAGAGGTGCTCCCGGCGGGACGGGATCAATGCGGATGGTGGCGGTGCGCGTCAGCTCCTCGTTGCCTGCCACATCGCGCGAGCGGTAAGCCAGAGTGTGCTTGCCTGGCTCGATGAGGGTGTAAACCAGTCGAGGGGTCCACGGCCCATCGTTCAGCCGGCTGCGCAGCTCACTCACCCCCGAAAGCAGATCAACGGGGTTTAATGTCGCCGTCACGGGGCTGCGGAACCAACTCCACAATCCGGGCACCCCCTCGAGCGACAACGTGGTTACCGGAGGCGATGCATCGAAGCGCAAAGGGCCGGCTATGGTGCGCTGGTTGTGATCTACGTTGCCCGCGCCGTCGCGCAGCCACAGGTGAATCGGGAAAGCGCCCTCAGCCGGCACACTCAACCCGACGAGGGTGAAGGTGTTGGAGATGAAGTGACCATCGGTGGGTGTGGAGGGTGCGTCGCCGATCTTGTAGTAGAGGCCGGCGATACCCGATAGGTCGGCCAGTGCTGCCCAGGTTATGGTAAACGCGTTGACCGGGGACCAGTCGGACGGATTGACATAAACGGCCATGGGCGGAGCGGGTGAACGGGTGTCAATGCGCAGGAGGACCGGATAGCCGCTCTCGAGGTTTCCGGCGCCATCCACGGAGTAAAAGGAAACGCGGCGTTCACCGTCACCGGAGACGACGAAAGCCGTGCCCCTTTGCCAGGCTTCATCGTCCACTCGATAGAACGTGCCGATCACACCGGATGCCGTATCCGTGGGCACCAGCGTTACCGTAACCGGTGAGACGAACCACTGGCCGTCCCCCCGTGTGCCTTCCAGCACATAAGCCGTGGTGGGCGGTCGCGCATCCACCGGCACGGTGAGGATACGCATGGCTTCCAGGTTGCCCGCCACGTCCTGGCCCTGAAACCGAACGACGTGCCGACCGTCTTCACCGAACTCGATCCGTTGGCCCACCCGCCAGGGGCCATCATTGAGCGTGTAGCGGACACCCGCCGGCCCAGACCCGCTATCCGATACGGCAAAGTCCAGGGTAGTGTTTGCGCCGGTGTACCAGCCCGACGCGCTCAGCACGCCTGTGAGAGTGTACGCGGTAGCAGGTGGCTGCGTATCTACGGCCACCACGCTCACGCGCGTTGCTCCCACATTTCCAGCAGTATCACGCGCGTAGGCTTCTAACAGGTGCACCCCGTCCTCAATCATGATCTCAGGTTCGGTGTGCCAGTCACTGCCGTCCAACCGATGGAAAATCGCCTGGACCCCTGAACTGACCGCCGGATCGCCGTCTGTAGCCGTAAAGCTGGCCTGAACAGGAGTCGTGTACCAACCTGCTGCACCCATCATGCCTTGCAGTGTGATCTGAGTCACCGGTGGTGTCCGATCCACCCTGGCCAGGACGGTAGCAATTTGAGCGGGATCCACGTTTCCCGCCAGGTCCTGCAACCAGACATACACGGCATGCTCACCGTCTACAGCGATCTGCAAGCCATCGAGGTGGTTCTCGCCGGGGAAGAACTGACCATCGTTGGGGGCAGAGGGAAGCGTGTCCAGTCGCACCCAAGCTCCTGCCACCCCTGAATCTTCAGCCGGCGGGGTCCAGCTCAGGCTGAAGGCGGCCGCGTTAGTCCAGCCGATGGGGTCAATCGTCAAGTCCACAGGCGCCCCCGGTGGGAGGATGTCCACATACAGGATGGTCGTTGCCGCGTTAGCAGGATCGGCCTGCCCCGCGGCATCCTGCAACCATACATACACCGGGTGCGCCCCCTGGGCGACAGGGCCGAGGTTCGTGATGGTGTTGGTGGTCACGATGAAAGTGCCATCATCCGGTGCTACGGGAGGTGTATCCAGTCGATACCAGGCCCCCACCACGTCCTGAT
>DAOUAJ010000205.1:0-5222 GCA_034433615.1 Anaerolineae bacterium
CATTCTCTTTGCCTCAGGCGCGTCGGTTAGCATGGCAATCACCGCCTGGGCCAAGGCTTCTGGGTCAGCAACCGGCACCAAGATGCCGGTCTGACCGGTTGTTACAACCTCACGACTGCCCGAAACATCGGTTGCTACCACCGGAACTCCGGCAGCCATGGCTTCCAGGATCACAGTAGCCAAACCTTCCCATAACGAAGCTGATACCAACAGATCAAAATGCGGCATGAAATCCAGGACATTATCGCGACTGCCTAAGAAAGACACAGCGCTATCCACGCCCAGGCGTGTCGCCTGCGCCCGCAAATCCGATTCCAGCGGCCCGCTCCCGATGATCACCAGATGCGCGGGCACAACGCGACGGATAATGGGCAAAGCCTCCAAGAGATACGTGTGGCCTTTCTGAGGCGCAAGGCGTCCCACAATCCCTATCAGAGGATGAACGTCCGGTAATCCGGAGGGCCTGGGCCGCAAGTGGCCTGCCTGGTAAGCAAGCAAGCTAGCATCAATCCCCGGATAACACAACATTGGCCTTCGGCCAAGTAGTCGCGCTACGAAACGCCGCCTCAGTACCTCGCAGATTGCCTGCGAAACACCGATTTCAGCATCAAAAGCCAGTGGAAAAATAGTCCGTGATAAGAAGAAACCGATCTGGGGATGAGTCTGCCATTGTTGGTCGGTGTGCATCACGCGGACCGCCCGGGGATGTAAGGGGTGGAACAGCCGCAACCAGAGACTAATCACATCTCCCCGCTCAGAATGACTGCAGATAATGTCGGGGCGCACCTGTGAGACGACCTGCCACAAAGACCGTACCGCCCGTCTTATGTCATACCAGGAAGAGCCTGTGGCCGGCTCCAGCCCATAGACCGGTATCCCTTCCTCGGTCAACCTGGCAAGCCAGCGTCTCTCAGCCTCTGAGCTGTAACCGCGCATGGCGAAGATGAACGATTCAAAAGCGCCTTTGTCTAACAACCGCGCCACATGTACGCCGATCTGCTCGGCTCCGCCCGATTGATCGCCGATGGCAATGCCCGAAAGGAGCTGGATCACGCGGATGCGTCGCATACAATCTCCTTGATCGGTTCTATCCAGGCCTGAGCCCGCAGCCGAATATCTTCCAGACGTTCCAGGATGTAAGAATGGAGTTCCTCCTTGCGTGCCAGAATCTCACAAGCCAGTTCGTATAAGACGTCCGCATTGACATCCCTGATGTCGCAACAATAGCGCTCGAGACCCAGTGTTTTCATCATTCCACAAGCTTTCGGCTGATAGCCGATCAACAGCACCGGCACCCCAGTACTCAAAGCGAAGACGCCTGTGTGCATCCGGGTCCCAATCACCAGATCAAGCTCGCTGTAGGCCGACACAATCTCGCAGGCATCCCGAAAATCTACGCGAAGGGCCGTTGCGACACCAAGCTGTCTAAGTCGCTGATCCAACCGTTTCGCCACCGGACGATCGTCCTGATCAGGACTCGGTCCAAAGCACTGGCAAAACACATGGATCTGAGCGTCATACTGACAAGCTAACCGCATTAAGAGGGTAACCAGGGCCTCCTCGTAGCGCTGTTGACCGCTGAACCCTGGTTCTTGCGCGCTGCGATCCAGCGCCGTTACGCCGATTTGGTAAGTGAGCATTGAACCCGTGGAATTCTCAGGTCTTCGACGAGAGGATAAGCCAAAAGCCAGATCGGGCATCAGGAGCACCGGGGTTTTGACCTGCAGCACCTCACGGATAAAAGCGCCGGCGCGCGGTTCGCGCACCATGATCAAACGCACACGGGCAAACGTCCATCTGGCGAACAGTCTCTGTAAGGAGCCCACGATCGGCCCGAACGACTGCGGCAACATAACGATTTGCTTTCCCAAGACAATGGCAAAAACCAGAGAGACAAGGGCCCAGATCAGGGCCGGACTAAGCTTGCGGTGCGCGTAGAAATTGCCGCCGCCACAACTCAAGACGAGATCAGCATCGTAATAGGCAGCAAGTAGATGACGTTGCTGCGGCGCCCCCCACATGAGACGAATTCCAAAGAAACGATAGAGCACAGCCGCACACGACAACAACACCACAACAAAGGGCATCCGATAAAGGCGTTCCCGCCACCGACCTTGTGCTGGATCTGCCACCCAAGTGGCCAGCGAACTAACCACTCGGATATCATGATACTTGGCCCAGCTGCCTGGATCGTTCGCGGAGACGGTTATCTGGACCCCAGGAAAAGCAGTTCTCAATCCATCCAGGGTCACTCGCATGATCGCATCGTCTCCGAGATTGAGCGCCGAATGAACGTTTAGAAGAAGCACTTTCATAGACGATCAGAGTCTCCATTGAGTCAGCCCACTCCGACAACTTCCGGCGTAAGGTGGCGCATTTTTTTGAAGACCACCAAGGAATAACCTGCACAGAGCAAAACTTCGCTTAGGATATACACGGTCGCTGCCCCCGCGACGCCCCAAACTGAAACTGCAACCAGATTGGCACAGCCGTTGAATGCAGCGGCCAGTACTTGTATGGTCGTCCTGCGTGCCTGAAGGCCCGCAGAGGTCAGCAATGCGCCCAAGCCAAAGTTGACCGCCTTGACGGCAAGCACGGGGCTGAGAAGGCGAAAAATAGCTGCCGAAGACACGTACTCAGGACCGTAAATGATACGGACGATCGGCTCGGCCAAGAGGAACATGACTAGCGCCAACGCCAGGCCACTCAGCGCTTGTCCGATCAACTGTATTTTGCCAAGGCGGCTAAAAGAGCCGTGGGAACGGCGGTGCGCTTGCGCCAGAGCCGGCAACACAAGGAAATAGAGCGCGCTGGGCACCAGGAAGCACATATTAACCAGGTTGAGCGCCGGACCGTATACACTCGCGCCGCTCGACCCCAAGATGAAGGACACGATTGTAAGGTCCGCCCGCAAATAGATCGCCACAGCCACATCGGCCACCATAAACGCCCTGGCTTTCTGCAGCACAGCGCGCAGGGGCAAGGGATCGGCTGTGCGGCCAAAACTTGCCATCATCCATTTGACGATGAAGGCTGCCAAAGCTGCGCTGATGATTGCCCGCAACAGGGCAAACCAGGCGACCTGTCCTTTTCCGAAAGGTAGGACCAGCACGCCGCAGAACAAAGCAAGTGCGCCGACGGCCTGAAAAATAGCCACCCGTCCATGTTGCCGGAGATTGCGTAACCCCGCATACGCCAAAGAACTCAGGCTGTCGGCTGCCAACCCAGAGGCCGACAAGACCAAAAGCGGAACAGGAAAAGTGCCAGGCGATAGCCTCGAAGCCAGAAGTGGAATCGCCAAAAGCCATACCAAGAGCAACCCGAGTCGAACTCGAAAGGCACTCCACCACAGGGCATGCATCACGCGCGGCTGAGTAGCGCCTTGTGCAAGTAACCACCCATCCATGCCGAAAGCGGGCAGGATCACCAAGAGGCTGGCCAAGTTGTAAGAGGCGAGGTACTGACCAAACTCCCACGGAGGTATCCGACGCGCCACAACGATCAGCGCCAAAGCGCTCAGTCCCTGAGCCGTGACGAGCCCGGCGAGTATGATCGCCCATTCACCGAGCGAAACTTTCAAGCGCGGCCAAATAAGGGCTCTCATGGCCGTTATGAATTCCCTCCATGTGACTGGGAGAACCTATAGACTCGCACAAAATCCTCCACCAAGCGGTCCCAATACCAGTTCTCTCGTCTTGCCTGAGCAGCGAGCGACATGTTTGCCCGCCTGGTGGGATCATCCAGCACAGCCAACAGGCCTTCGGCTAACGCGGTCCTATCGCCGGGCTTGACCAGGATGCCTGCTGCCCCGTCGGCCAACATCTCGCGGCGGTCGCCAACATCACCGGTTACCACAGGTGTCCCTGCGGCCAGACTCTCCACCACCTTGAGCGGAGAACGAGCCGCGGCTATCACATCGTCGCGCACCGGATCCACGGAAACGGTCGCTAACGAAAGGATAGCCGGGATCTCCTCCGGAGGCTGACGGCCCGCGAAAATGGTCTGGTGGGCAACGCCAAGTCTGTCGGCCATTGCGGCCAAGTTGTCAAAGTCCTCGCCGCCACCGACCAGCAACAGTTTGGCATCAGATCGTCGTCTGGCGATCAACGCAAAAGCTTCCAACAAGAGATCCACGCCATGGCTCAACGTGCTCATGGTGCCCACATAAACGATCACGGGCGTCCCGGCATCCAGCGCCCATCGCCGACGTAGGGCTACCTGGTCAAAAGGCGCCTCAAATCGTCGTCGCTCGACGCCATTGGGCACATAGATGATCCTCTGAGAAGGGTAGCCCAGTGCGATATAGCGATTACGAGTAAAACGGGTATTGACCGTTAAGCCCCGGGCATAAGAAATCACGCCATCTTCGAAATGACGCACAATACGACGCTGCCATTCTCCGCTGAAACGGTTAGTGGCCGCCTCGTAATCGTCGCAATCGCAAAATATCGGCCGCCCACGCCGGCCCAATCGTGCGGCCAGCGCGCTGATTGGTTGCGGTTTGCAAAGTTGGATGACGTCGGCATCGCTCTGCCATAAGGCAACTGCCAGACGGATTGCGGAGATCAACGATATGGCTAACAGGCGGCCAGGGCCATAATAAAGCTTCCTGGGGCCCGCTTTGCGCACGTGCATCTGACCCACATAAACAACCGTAACATGTTGGTCCTCATAGCGCTTCGGGGATGCATGACGCCAATCGTGATGCAAAGCCAATACCGTAACAGCATGTCCTCGAAGGGCCAACTCACGGGCAAGCGGGCCAAAACGCCCTAATCCGCTGGGGCTCTCCAGGCTTTGAGGGATTACGAAAGCTATCTTCACAGAGCGTCTCTGAGCCAGGTTGCGTTCTCGTGAAGAAGTATACCACCACTCCCCGGCCCCCGAAAAACCCACAGATTTGTGGAAGCGGTTTGGCGAGTTCAGGGATTCCAAGCTATAATAATTCTATAAAACACTGTGAAAAGACCATAGGAACCGAGAGTGTCCACAACCGCCGAACCCGGTTGCTCCGGCAAAGACCTGAGACGAAGGCCATCTGGCTATTCCATCCTCATGCTGGCCCCCACCAGCTTCTTCGCCGACTACGGCTGCCACGTGCGCATCCTGGAAGAGGCGACGGTGTTGCAGCAGCTCGGGCAGCGGGTCACCATCGCCACCTACTACAACGGCAACGACGTGCCGGGACTGGACATCCGCCGCACGCTACCTATCCCCTGGCG
>DAOUAJ010000206.1:0-6201 GCA_034433615.1 Anaerolineae bacterium
GTGATGCCTATTGCGCTCTCAAGGTCTGGTTTCAAAATGTATTAGCGGACGATACGGAAAGGATTCCATTCCTGGCCGATCGTCCGCTAATACCTAAGTAAGTAAGGCGCCGATAATCTTCTGATGAGCGAAGACTAGGGGCTCTTTGTTGATCGCGCTCCAGCGCGCGGTGGCATTGTACCATGCGAGAGGTAAGAGGAACAAATCCTTCTACCTTTGCTACAGAGCATAGACGTCATTCGGGGCGTAATTGGCCAGATCGGCGTACTTGGTGTGGTTCCACGCCATCTGTCACAGAGTGCAGCAGAGCAGCAGCCGGCTATAGCGGATGTTAGGCCCCTGCTCGTCTTATAAGCCCCTCGATCTCTTGAAGAATGATCGGCAAGTTGGGTCGAGTGAAACTCATCTCCGGTGCTGGGATGTGACGGTGCTTGATGTCCGGTGGAACATGCCTATGATGGGGAAATGTTGAGGCCAGCGTTGGGTCGTCAGGGTGGGGGAAGTCGTCGTACCAGTATAATCGTGGCTCCCTTTGATGCACCTCATATCCATACGCGGTAATAAGCCTCGCGTCAAAGTCTAACTCCTCCCGCACCCGTAGCCGGAAGCCCCCTACAAAGAACACCTCCCCCTCCGCAATCCCTGTGTAGGGACTAGTTGACCAAACTACCAAGGTTGAACGCTTTTCTTCGCTTCTCCGTGTCGTAGGCTGCAATGTATTGGGTCATGGGGTTCACTCTGGTAGCTCTCTTCGCTCACTTTCTTTACGGTGCGGGACGCGACTCCGCTTCGCTCCATCGCTCACTGCGAGCACATCTTCATCTCGTCATGGTGATCAGTATTTCATCCCTGTGAGAACAATACCCTGAATAAAGGCCCGCTGGAAGATAAAATAAAAGATCACCAAAGGCGCCAACACCAGCACCGAACCGGCAATGACCAGGTTGTATTGCAGCCAGCGCTGGAAGGCAAAGAGAGCAACCCCAATAGGTAAAGTGCGCGAGCGGTCGCTATCCGTGACGATCAACGGCCATAGGAAGTCGTTCCAGATCCAGATGAAGTGAAAAATGGTTAGAGCGGAGAGAGCCGGCTTGCACAAGGGCATGATGATCCGCCAGAAGATGCGCCAGTCCGATGCGCCGTCTATGCGCGCGGCATCCATCAGCTCATCCGGAATTGTCTGGATAAACTGACGCATGAGGAAAATGCCGAAAGGGCTGATCAGGGAAGGGATGATTAACGCCCATAGCGTATCCTTCAACTTCAGCACCTGAGCCACGATGAGGAAGAGCGGAATGAGCACCACCGCGAACGGGATCATCATTGTGCTCAAGACCATCAGGAACAACACGTTCTTGAAGGGGAACTCGTACTTCGCAAAGAGAAAGCCGGCCATCGCACTGGTGAAGATGTTGCCGAGGACTACCGCGACCGCGACAACGATCGAGTTACGGTAATAAATGGGGAAATTGGCATGCCATGCCTTCTGAAAGTGTACAAACGTGATCTTGGACGGGATCCACTTAATCGGATAGGTCATCGTCTCCGAGGGCACCTTGATGGAGGTGATGAGCGTCCAGTAAAAAGGCGTCAGCATGATCACTGTGCCTGCGAAGAGCAAAGCATACACCAAAACAGTCACCAGTCTGCTTGAAGTTTTGGCTGAGATCAACATCGCTAATAACTCCACCTGGTTCTCATGTATCGTAGCTCAACTAAGGTTAAAACGAGGATGATCACAAAGAAAATGTAAGCTAACGAAGAAGCGTACCCCATACGGAACTGCTTGAAACCTACATCCTGGATCCACATCACCACCATGCGGCTGGCATGCTCCGGGCCTCCTCCTGTCATGATGTAAGGAATTCCGAAGATCTGTAACGCCCCGATCGAGCCAGTCACTGTGATAAACAACACCGTGGGCGATAGCAATGGCCAGGTGATCTTCCAGAACATTTGCCAGGAATTGGCCCCATCAATCTTGGCAGCCTCGTAGAACTCCGTCGGGATGCCTACCAGCCCGGCCAGGAAGAGTACCACATTGTAGCCCAACCCCCCCCAGATGCCGATCACAATGAGCGATGGGATGACAAGCCTGGCCGAAGTCAACCACGGCTGCGCAGGCGCCCCGAAAATGTGCAGAATACCGTTCAAGAGGCCAAATTGTGAAGGCTGGAAGATAAAGCGCCAGACGATGGCTGTGGCGATCATGGGTGTGACCACTGGCATAAAGTAAGCGGTGCGGAAAAAGGACTTAAAATGGGAACGACTGTGGATGAACTGAGCGACCATGAGGGATATGGCCATCCCTAACGGAACGGAAACGAAGGCATAGTAGAAGGTATTGAGAAGCGTGATGCGAAAAACCGGGTCTCGAGCAAACGCGTAAGTATAGTTTTCCAGTCCTACGAACTTGAGGGGCTGGAGCATCTCGTAATCGAAGAAGCTCAGGTAAAACGAGGCAAAGATGGGGAACACCGAGAAGATGAAGAGAAGGCCCAGGATCGGCACCAGCCAGAGGACGATAGGTCGGAAGCGTCGGCGTTTCCTCGACGCTACAACGCTCATCGCCTTTGCAGCTTCTCTCGATGCCACAACAGCCATGAGTCCCTCCAGTGTATTCCCGATCGTTACGAACAGAAAACGCTGGGCAGGCCAGAGCGGCACACGGCCTGCCCAGCGACGACAGTTCATGCCTCCGGCGTGATCCAGAAGTTCGTCTTGGAGAGCAATTCGTCGTACCTTTTCTCGTACTCAGCCAGCACCTCCTTAATCGGTTGACGGTTATACAGGATGGCATCTTCCATCTGGTGCCACATGTCATCGAAAGGTGCTGCTACCTCGCCGGGGAAGACCATCCCGCCCTGGAATTGCTTGGATAGCACAGCCAATGACTGGATGCGCCGCTCTTCCTGAGTCGGATTCTCCTTGTTCTCGACTTCGGCGAACAGTTTCTCGTAGTTGGGATGTGGCTCTGTGACCAAGACCAGACCAACGGTGTGGGAGCGCTCAACCAGGAATTGATACTCGTGCGCGTGGAACTTAAAAAACTCCGCGGCCGCGGTCAGCTTATCTCCTTCAGCCAGCGTGGTGATCATCCAGGCCGGGCCATCGTAGTCGAAGCGGCCATAGGGGCCCTTGCCGGTGAAAGTGGGATACATGACGGGTGCCCAGTCAATGTCGGGGTAGTTGGCTTCCAACGTGCTCCCGAACCACGTCCACACCTGGGTGATGGCGGCCTTACCGGTGCCGAAGGCCTCATCGAAGTTCAGAAAGGCACGGTCGTTGATGCGATACCTGTCGTAGAAATCTACTAACGTCTGCCAGGCATGCTCGCTCTCCGGCGAGTTGACGAAGCTCTTCGTCTTGTTGTAAACGTGAGCCCCCTGCTGGTACATCATGTCATTCCAGATGTAGCGAGCGTAGCCATTGAAGGCGAAGCCAGCCTGCATCATCTGGTCCCCCTCGAACTTGGTGAGCTGCTGGCAGAACTTGCCAAACTCTTCCCAGGTGGTGGGAACATCAGAAGGCTTGAGCCCTTCCTGGGCCAAGAGCTGTTTATTGGCGTAGAGGATCGGGCCCATCGCGCTGCAATGAACCCAATAAAGCTTGCCATCTTCGAGGGGGCGCACCGGATAGAATTTGTGGTTCTTGATGTAGTCTGCGGGTAAGAGGTCATCAATCGGCCGGATGACTCCACGTCGGGGGTACTCTCCCTCACGGTCTGCCTCGAAGACGACGTCCGGTCCTTGTTTGGCAGCGATGGCGGCGTTCACCTTGGTATCCAGATCGCCCCAGGCGATCGGCTCCCAGATGACCTTGATCTCTGGGTAGTGCTGCTGGAAACGATCTACTGCCATCTTCATGGACCGGATCCAGGGGTCAGTCTCGTCGCCAGGCGGGCCCCAGACCAACAACTCCACCGGTTGGCTGAGATGGACCTCATCATACCAACCATAGGCCTTTTGGCCATCCTCGTAGGTCTCGACGACCGCTCCTGTGGGGATGTAGCCGCCTGGAGTTGGCGTTGGCGGCACTTCTGCCGGTGCTTCTACTTTCGGGGCTTCAGTAGCTGCTGGCTTGGCGGCCGGAGTGGCTGTTGGCTGTGGTGCGGGCTGGCACGCGCTAAGATACACCGTCGCCGCGCCGAGACCCAACGCCTTCAGCATTTGACGTCTGCTGATCACCCGATTAAAGCTTCTCATTTTCTTTTCCTCCTCCAAAAGAGCTCAGAAACTGTGCGGAGAAGGGCTTTGCGCCCCTTCCCGTGGGGGGACAATTGGCGTGCCTGGGGATCAACATCCAGCGCATCCTGAGCGTGGAGCTTCCTTCGCCCTCTAAAAAGCCAAAAGGCCCTACCCTTCCGGGCCTCCCCGGCAGTGGGTAGGGCACCGATAGTCTTCTGAGAGGCGAAGACTACAGGCTCGTCGTTGATCGTGCGCTCAGGCCCGCAAGGGCATTGTACACACAAGACGGAAGAGAGGCAAATCTTCAATCTTCAGGCTTGATAACGCGGCTAACCCCCTGCGGCGCGCCGCCACTCCGCCTCATAGGTTGTCGGTTCTAGGCCACGGTCGCGCACGTAGGAAAAGGCCAACTCCAGCATCCTCATCTCAGGATCAAAGCGGGCCAGTGACCACGGATGCCAGATCAACGAGATATAGGGCATCTCCAGCTCGACGGCACGATCGATGAAGATACGGTTGATCGCGAACTCCTCTTCCGGCGAGGTAATCGGGCGCAGAGGCACCGCTTCGGGAAACGGGGACGGCCAGGCGATGATGCGCTGCGGCCGGTCGGTCAAATTGTGCGCTTTCAGCAGGTTCTCGTGCCAGCCATGGCCTGGGAGCTCCCACAGCTCCGGGTGCCCTTCCTCCCCATAGTTAAAGGGAGGCTCAAGCAGCGCCGGTACGGTGGTCTCCGGCCCCCAAAGCAGCGAGCTCACGTAGCCGAAGCCGGCCAACGCCACCATGTCCACGAGCCAGGGATCACCTCGCAACCCCTCGGCGAAACCGCACCCTGGGCGCAGCCCCCAGCAAGCACGTTGGAACGTCTGCTCGACCAACTCCTTGCCCTGTCGGATCTCACGCAGCCGCTCCACAGGCTCCACCGCGAGGCCACAGAACGGGTGATCGCGCAGCTTTCACCATCGTGGTCTGGCAGAAGCCTCTCTATGCCTTCTCTGGGCTAATCACCTGCTCAGCCCAACGTATCACCGTTTCTGCTATGGCGACCGCATCTTCGTACTCCTTGCGACTGACCGACTCGGCAAAACCAGGATACCGGATTACCACTGCGTAGCGGGTCAACTTCGCTGCCTGTTTAACCGATTCCGGCACCATTTGCCCTATCTGTTCTACAAGAGTCAAAAGCTGAGATTGCTTTTTGCCCGGTTCAACCATTCCCGAGGGTCATCGGGCGGAAACCGTTCCTCGCTCATAAATGACCTTACCTTCCCGCAATGCCGGCTCTATGACAAGACAGGAAGTGTTCCGATAGCGTTCAATATCCTCAGGGGTGACAACGACTACATCTACTGCCTGTCTGACCCCCAGGAAATTCATGTAAATCTCCTCGGTCAGATGTCCCCGGTGAATGGGCCCAGATTTGACCACCAGCAAATCTATGTCGCTGTTTGCAGTCATCTCATCTCGGGCAGCCGAGCCAAAGAGGATGATTTGATCAGGCTGGGCCACCTCCACGATCCGGCGCACGATTTCCGCCAGCACGGGGGCATCTACAGATATTCTCTGGTCACCTTCGAGCTTCTTCATGGGATCCGCCGGCACTCCATCGTCGCTTCGGTGATCTGTCCCAGCCGGTGGCCGTCCAGCGTTACGTCGGCGGCGATGGCCACCCGGGGATACGGGAAGACATACGAGCTTGGTATCTGTACCTGGAAGGCGAGGACGCCGCGCCCGTGAGGCGGGAGTTCGAGGCGTTCGATCGTGGGGATGGCGCTCCACCCATCCGGCGACGCCAGGCTCACCTCCGCTTGCGCGGGCCGATCCAGGAAGTTGGCCATGCGCACCTGGAGGGCCAGCAGGTCGCCCGGGCGGGCCAGCGACTGGTAGGGGTAGATCTGCGTCCAGGAAGGCTCCAGGCCGAAGTTCGCCTCGCCGGGCAGGAGGGTCTCGAAAAGCTGGGTCAGTTGCAGCGACTTCTGCGCGAACCTCTGGTAGACGACCGGCTTGACCTCCC
>DAOUAJ010000207.1:0-9215 GCA_034433615.1 Anaerolineae bacterium
CTCGTCCTGATCCTCAGGCGCCAGGGTCCAGGTCAACGTAAACATCTGGCTGGCCGTCCAGCCGGCCGGAGACGCCGTCAGATCCAGCGGGGGGCCGGGGGGCAGGTCATTCTGAGCCTGGGCGTGGCCCACCACCCACCACAGCCCGCTCAGCAACGCTATCGTCGTCAGAAGGGTTGTCGCCAGACGCCATCTCAATCTACTTACCAAGATCCCTTCGAGTTTCACGCAAAGCAACATATACTCCAGGTTGATGCTGAGGTCGTTGCTCCAATAGTACCACCCCCCTCCCCAATAAAGTGGAAGCGGATTAGCAGTTGACCGGGCCCACCACGAGATCGCAACGCGGACGCGGTTCCCAACCGAAGCGTTGAAACGCAACGGCAGCACAGCCTTCACCGCATTGGACAGGGTGGTGAGTTGTGGGTTGCGTTGCGCATGAGTCGCTACTGAATTTTCAGTTACTTTCGAGCTTGTAGCCTATGCCGCGCGCCGTGAGCAGGTAACGAGGGTGCTCCGGGTCGGGCTCGATCTTGGCGCGCAGCCGGCGCATGTAGACGGCCACCTGGTTGGAGTACCCTTCGTAGTCGTACCCCCAGACATGACTCAGGAGCTGCTCATGGCTGAGGATACGGCCAGCGTTGCGCGCCAGTACATACAACAGGCGAAATTCAATGGGTGTCAACTCCACCTCACGTCTGCCGGATACGATCACCCGATTGTTGATTGGGTCCAGGCGAAGGTCGCCCACCTGAAGGACCGTCCGCGGCTCTCCGAAAGAGAATCCTTCCCAACGCCGCATCACCGCGCGCACGCGCGCCAGCAACTCCGCCGGCTCAAACGGCTTGGGAAGGTAATCATCCGCCCCCAGATCCAGCCCCGCCACCCGATCGGCCGTTTCCCCCTTAGCCGAGAGGAAGATGATGGGGAGGTCCGTGCGGCGGCGGATACGCTGACACACCTCCAGCCCATCCATGTGCGGCATCATCACGTCCAGGATGACCAGATCCGGCGCGGCCTCGTCCACCAGACGCAATGCCTCCGGCCCATTCTTGGCCGTCACCACATCATATCCCTCCTCCCGTAGCAGGAAAGAGATCATCTTCACGCTGGGGAGGTCATCGTCCACAACCAGCACCCGCATGGGCCGTTCCGTACTCCCTGTGGATGATGGGGCCACCTCGGGCCACCAATTGGTGGCATTATACCATCCTGAAATTGAGTGAGCAAACAATTGAGCTCAAACCTCCCCAATCAGTAATCTCTTAACGCTTCCTATGTGGCTGGTCCTGCCCGGCCGGGTCAGACGATGACCGCCTATCATGCTGCGGCAGGAGCGTCCACACAAACAGCACCAACAAAATCAACAGCAGCAGGGGTGTCATCAGGTAAAGCTCCTTCATCACATTGGGGTTGACCAGGAGGTGCGATGTACCTTCTGTGCAACAGCGGAAGTGCGTCGCACCCATGCCAGGGTTTGTCCCGTAGAAGACGCTTCAACCGCAGCGACGGTTCCCCAGCCGAGATCATCCTCGCGCCCGTGAATGAACTGAGGGTGAACAGGACATATGGTCCATATGACAGTTTGTTCATTTGGGACTTATGGGACTCGACATGGATTCAGCCGCTGTGCTAGAATCTCTATTGAGATATGGTACATGCTTCAGGGTGAGATCACAGTGCCAGGGGAACGAATCGTCCTGCCGCCGGAGTTCTACGAGCGCGACACGCTCATGGTTGCGCGTGAGTTATTGGGGCAAAGGCTGGTTCGGATCACAGAGGGTGTCCGGCTCAGCGGGCGTATCGTGGAGGTGGAAGCATACAAGGGATTGGAAGATCAGGCATCGCACGCGGCGCGAGGGTGGACGCCTCGTAACGCGGTCATGTTTGGCCCACCTGGGCACGCTTATGTCTACTTCACTTACGGGATGTATTATTGTCTTAACGTGGTGACCGAGCCAGAAAGGGTCCCGGCAGCGATCTTGATCCGGGCCATAGCGCCAATGGAAGGGATTGAGGTCATGCGCCAGAATCGGCCAGGGCGCCCTGATGAAGAATTGACGAGTGGGCCGGGCAAGCTATGCCAGGCGCTGCAGATCGGCCGCTCGCTCAACGGGGTCCCACTGACCCCTGCCAGCGGTCTGTTCATTGAACAGGATCGCGCGCCGGCGGCCGGGCAGATCGGCACATCCCCCCGCATCGGCGTGCGCGGCGATGAGTCAGCGCGCTCTGCTCCGTGGCGGTTCTTCATTCAGGGGGATCCCCACATCTCGCATTAGTCTGTCCTGCCTGCTTTGGACCTCGCCTGCGCTTGTGGCGCAAGCACAAGCGGACAGGCACAGGGGACAAGCAGGCCCAGGGCGCGACCGTTAATCTAGATCTGATTCACAGCTAATCTCATGGCTATTCACTTAAATGATCACTCTTCGCCTGCTCCTGGCTCACATGATCGCTGATTATGCTTTACAGACCGATTGGATCGCCCGCCGCAAACTACAAGGCTGGCCGGGTCTACTCGTACACTTTGCCATCGTGACCGTCGCAAGCGGCATCCTCATCGCGGGCATGATCCCTTATTGGTGGGGGTGGACTCTGTTTTTGGGCACCCTTCATCTCCTCATTGATCAATACCGTACGTTCCACGCCAGAGACATCAAGATAGAATGGTCCTTACCTTACCTGCTCTTCGACCAGGCCACGCATCTGCTGACCATTTCGGTCATCGCACAGGCGGCAGCTAACGAGACGCCCCGTGATGTCTGGAGGCTGTTGAGTCGGTCGCCGGATATAACTGCGGTGTGGCCCTTCTTCGCGACCCTCGCCATCTTTCTGATCTGGACCACTGCTGTCCTGGAGCTGGAGGCCGTTCGTGTCCTCAGTCGGCTGCGCAAAACACCGCCTCCTACTGGTATCCTCCCTCTCGATCGCCTGTTCGGCGCCAGCGAGCGCCTGATCGCCATCGCTCTCCTGCTCTCACCCTACCCAGCGTTGTCCCCTGCCGCTTTCCTGCCCCGCCTGTACTGGTGCCTGCGGTACATGCCGGGGTCTGGCTCCTTGGTAGCCTGCGAGGTACGCACGTTGGTCTCCGCGCTGGCCACAGCCGGGGTGGGCTTTGCGCTCCTACACCTGCGTCCATTCTGACAGCGACCAGGCCAGGTACCCTCACGGAATGCGCCGCATCGCCCCCCAGAGCGCTCGTGCTTCGCCACGGGAGATCACCAATAAGGCACCCGCATAAGTGGCCGTACCCAACGCCACGCCAGAGACCCCCGTCCACCAGGGCGCACCACTTCCCCAGCCCTGCTGCCACCACCACAGCAGCACGGCCATCAACGAGGCTGCCAGACTCGCCCGACCCGCACTGCGCGCCAGGGACCTGGCATCCAACCCGCCCAGCCGGCGCTGTACCAGCCCAATCAATGCCACCATCTCAACCGTTGTCGCCAGCGTGTTGGCCAAAGCCAGGCCGCCGTGTGCCAGCGGGTACATCAGGATGATGCTTAAAAGCACATTGAGCGCCATCGCAGTCAGCCCTACCCAAACCGGCGTCCACGTATCGTGCAGCGCATAGAAGGCCCGGCTGACGATCTCCACCACGCTGTGGGCCACCAGGCCGGCGGCGAAGAAGGCCAGCGCGTCGGACACCATCGCGGTCGAATCGGCATCAAAAGCACCCCGTTCCAGCAACAGACGGATCAGCGGCACGCGCAGGACGATCAGGCCAACGCTGGCCGGGATGGTCAACAGCAAAATGCCGCGCAGCGTTGCACTGAGGGTAGCGCGCATCTCATCGCGTGCCGCGTGAGCCACCTGAGCGGCGAAGGTGGGAAAGGCCGCCGTGGCCACTGCCTGGGCGATCACCCCCTGGGGCAGTAGCATGAGGAGCCAGCCATAGTTCAACGCGGCCAGGCTCCCGGCCGGGAGGGTGGACGCCAGAATGGTGTTGACCAGAAAATTGGTCTGGACAGCGGCCAACCCCAACACGCGCGGTGCCATCAGACGCCCCACCTCATGCACGGCGGGATCTTTCAGCCCAAGCACAGGTTCGTAGTGAACCCCCTGTCGCCACAAACCCGGAATCTGTACCAGAAGGTGAGCAAAAGCGCCCGCAACCACGCCAGCCGCCAGGCCGCGCACACCCCAGTGGGGCGCCAGAAACCAGGCACTGGCGATAATGGACAGATTGTAGAAGATAGGGGCCAGGGCAGGGAGCAGGAAATGCTGGTGGGCGTTCAGGATGCCCATGACGATGCCGCTGACGCCGAAGACGACCGAGGAGACCAACATCCACTGCATCAAAGTGGCGGTGAGCGCCTGCTGTTCCGGCGTGAAGCCGGGCGCGATCACGTGCGAAGCCAGCGGCTGGGCCAGCGCGGCCGCCACCACCGCCAACCCGGTCATCAAAACGAATACCAGATTGACCACGGCGCTGGCCATGTGCCAGGCCGAGAGGTGGTCCGCCCGCACCAGCCGGTCCGTAAAAGCGGGGATGAACGCGGACCCCAGCGCCCCCCCGGCCACGAGCTGAAACAGGATGTCGGGCAGGCGAAAGGCGGCCAGGTAAACGTCCAGATCGGCAGAGGTACCGAAGCGGGCCCCGATGATCATCTCGCGGGCCAAGCCAGCAGCACGGGAGAGCACGAACATGACCATGACAATCCCGGCCGCTCGTGCGATCTGCCCAATCCCGTGAGCCCTCGCCTCCTGGGTCATGCCGGTATTACCGTAATCCGCGGGGAAGGTCAGGCTGCCTCGCCGCGCAGCCGGGCGAGTTCAGCGCGCAGGCGTTCCACTTCGGCCTCGGCGGCGCGTCGGGCGGCGGCTTCCTGTTCGGCGTGAGCTTCCGCCTCAGCGTGTGACCGCAGCACCTGTCCACTCATCGGATCGAAGAAGCGAAACTCCCCGCGCGCCGTGTCCAGCCGCAATTCCAGCCCCAGCACCGCGCTGTAGACGGATACCATGCCCTCTGGCTGCGTACGCACAGGTAGCGCCTGGTAGTTGCGGCCTCTCAAGCGCAGGCCTTGCAGGCGCGGTTCTAAATAATCGCCGGTCGGATCATACTGGAAGTATTCGCGGACCCCGAGGAAAGCGTAAAGGCCGCGCTTGGGACCTTGATCCATGGTGTGGGTTGCCTGTGAGGTGATTTCGAGCACGAAGTCCGGAGCCTTGCCCTCTTCCCATAACTTGTATGAGTGACGCTGGCGCTTGGCAACACCCATGACGACAAACACATCCGGCGCAACGACCATCTCTGGATGGCCTTGCTCGTAATAGAGGAACATGTTCCCCGAGACGTAAACATCCGGGCGATCCGCAAAGAAGATGGTCAGCGCTTCGACGGCATAGATTAGCGGCTCGCGCTGGAAATCGCTCTCGGCCATAGGTTGCCCATCCGAGTCGGGGTATTGGATTTCGGTTTGTGGGAAGGCATACTTTACTGCCATCGGGCACTTCCTCAGCTATCAGCGGCACAACACCCATGATCTTCGGTCAAACCTGACCGCACCTCCTGCGGCATATTAATGCACGCTCCTCGCGTTGTCAAATCATTCTTGAAGGATGACTTGATCGAATAGGCAGATTGAGGTAAGCTGTAAGCGAGCGTTGATCTCATTCGTCAGCCTGATCTAGCCGATGGGGCTGACATTTGCAACATTTCACTCTGCTGGCAGGGGAGGCACTGTGAGCTTGATCCGCATGCTTTACACACTACAAAGGATTGAGTTAGATCTGGAAGCCAAGGCCAAACGGCTATATGAGCTCCAGGCTGCTCTAGGTGAGACTGAGGCCCTGCGTGCGGCTCGCGCCGCCCTGGAGCAAGCCGAGGCAGAATTCCGTCGCTGGCAACACCAGCAACGAGAACTGGAGCTGGAAGTGCGCACTCTAGAGCAGCGCATCGCTGACTCAGAGCGAGATCTGATGAGCGGGCGCGTGCGCAACCCCAAAGAGCTGGCAGGCATGGAGGCCAACGTGCAATCGCTGCGCCATCGCCGCCAGGCCCTGGAAGACGAGTTGCTGGAAGCCATGGTCACTGTGGACGAAAAGGCGGCCCGTTACGACGAAGCGCGATCGGCCTACGAAGATGCGGAAGGCCTCTGGCGGAGAGACCAGGCCCAGTTGCAGGCTGAGCAAAGAAGCCTCCAGCAAGAGCTGACCCGGCTGCGCGCGGAGCGGGCGACTCTGATCAGCCAACTGGACCATGACACACTGGCTGAGTACGAGCGTCTCCGCCAGCGCCGTGGCGGCTACGCCGTGTCGGAGGTGCGCCGGGGTGCCTGCCAGGTCTGTGGTGTCACCCTCCCCACCAGCCTGGTTCAAGCCGCCCGTCAGAGTGAGGGGTTGGTATACTGCGGAAGTTGCGGGCGCATCCTCTATGCGCTTTCCTGAAAATAGCAGTTAGCGATCAGCGTTCAGCCATTAGCAGCCTGTAGTCTTCGCAGTTCAGAAGACCGCCAGTCACCTGTCATCATTGGCTGATAGCTGATAACTGACGGCTGACCGCTTTTCATGGGCCGTAGTGCCGCCCCCGGCCCGGCAGCTCTCCTGAAGGCTGCTCCAGTGACCGGCACCTCCAAAAATGCCGGTCACTGGAGCGGTTGGTAGCACGCCCGCCGGATGCTTTGGATACGCTCCAGTTCAGCCGCCAGGCCGCTCTCATCTTCCCGACGCAGACGGTCAGCCAGCCTGTCGAGGTCGGCCTGAAAGCGTTCCACCATCGCCAACACCGGCTCGCGATTGGTCAGAAGAATGTCCAGGAACATGGGCACGTCAGATGCAGCCAGCCGCGAAGTATCCCGAAATCCAGATGCAGCCACTTCCCACACGGCTGGATCGTGCCGGGCCAGCGCGTCGGCCGCGGCTACCAGTCCACAGGAGAGGAGGTAAGGCAGGTGGGAGATGGCAGCGACCAGCCGGTCGTGGCGAGCAGGCTCCAGATGGATGACACGTGAGCCAACTGCCTGCCCCAATGCCTCCACCGTCATCACTGCCTCAGGCGAGGATCGCGGCAGTGGCGAGACCACCCATATCTTATCGTGATATAAGTCTGGCTGAGCGGCGGCGATGCTGGCTATTTCCTTGCCGCACATGGGGTGGCCACCCACTGGCTGTACGCCAGCGGGCAACGTCTCCATCGCCTGGCAGATGGCGCGCTTGGTGCTCCCCATGTCTGTCAGCACGGTGCCCGGTCGCAAGTACGGCCCCAGTTCTCCGATCTGCCGGACGATCGTGCGCACTGGTGTGCACAGCACCACGATATCGGCCTCGGCCACGGCCGTCAGCCCATCCGGCGTGGCCCGGTCCACTGCGCCCAGGGCCATAGCCTCGTCCGCCGCTTCCGGTCGGCGCACCACGCCCACGACCTCGCGTACCACGCCCGCCCGGCGCAGCGCCATGCCGAACGATCCTCCCATCAGCCCCAGGCCGATAATGCAGACCCGCTTGTCTTTGAGAAAGTCCGAAGTCTCGATGGCTACCTCCCGTACAGGCTGTCAGCCGTCAGCTTTCAGCTATTAGTTTTAGTTTCGGCTGATAGCTGATGGCTGAGAGCTAACAGCTCCTACAACGTGCGACCCAACAGTGGCGCCAACGCCTTGAGATCCGCCATCAACTTGGCGAACACTTCCGGGCGAATCTGCTGCGCCTGGTCAGACATCGCCTCTTCCGGATGAGGATGTACCTCGATGATGAGGCCATCGGCCCCGGCTGCAATGCAGGCCCTGGATACAGGCACCACCAAATCCCATTTGCCCGTCCCCTGGCTGGGATCGGCGATCACCGGCAGATGGGTAAGCTGCTTGATCGAGGGGATGGCGTTGATGTCCAGGGTGTTGCGGGTGTAACGCTCGAACGTGCGGATGCCGCGCTCGCACAGGATCACCCGCGAGTTGCCGTTGGCGAGAATGTACTCGGCAGACATCAGGAGTTCTTCAATCGTAGACATCATGCCGCGTTTGAGGAGCACTGGCACGTTAGCTTTACCCACGGCTTGAAGCAAGGCGTAGTTCTGCATGTTGCGCGTGCCTACCTGCAAGATGTCGGCGTACTGAGCCACCATGGAGACGGCCTCAGGGGCCATGACTTCGGTGACGATAGGCAGGCCGGTCTCCGCCCGCGCCTCTGCCAGCAACTCCAGCCCGCGCAGCCCCAACCCCTGGAAGGAGTACGGTGACGTGCGCGGTTTGAAGGCGCCACCGCGCAGGACGTGCGCGCCGGCCTCTTTAACCGCGTGGGCGATCTCCAGGATCTGCTGGCGGCTTTCTACGGCGCAGGGGCCGGCCATGATACAAAGCGCCGCCCCGCCAACCTTAGTGCCGTTGATCGAGAACACGGAGTCGGTCGGGTGAAAGTCACGGCTGGCCAGCTTGAAAGGGCGCAAGATGGGGACTGTACGCTCTACCCCGTCGAGCAACTCGAAGGTCCCTGGATCCACCGGGCGCTCGTCTCCGATCACGCCGATGATAGTGCGCTCCTCACCCTCGGACAGATGAGCACGAAACCCCAAACGTTCCACTCGATCCACCACAGCAGCAATCTCCCGGGCTGTCGCCCCTGCTCGCATGACGATGATCATCTTATTCTCTCCTCTGAGCAGTTAGCTATTAGCCGTCAGCTTTCAGCCGTCAGCCTTCAGCTTGTCCAATGTACCATCGCCTGCTAGTTAACAAGCTGATAGCTGATAGCTGACCGCTGATCGCTCACAGTGTGCGACCGACGGCCTCTGCCACCCGGCGCACGTCTTTCACCAGTTGAGCGAACTTATCTGGCCTTAGCGTCTGCGCGCCGTCGGACAGTGCCTCTTCAGGGCGCGGGTGCACCTCGATGATCAGCCCATCGGCCCCGGCCGCCACGGCCGCCCGTGACATAGGGTTCACCAGCTCCCAGCGGCCCGTGCCGTGGCTGGGGTCGGCGATCACCGGCAGGTGGGAGAGTTGCTTGATCACCGGGATGGCATTGAGGTCGAAGGTGAACCGGGTAGCCCGCTCGAAAGTCCGGATGCCGCGCTCGCACAGGATCACGCGGTAGTTGCCGTGGCTTAAGATGTACTCGGCCGACATCAGGAGTTCCTCGATGGTGGACATCATGCCCCGTTTGAGTAGCACAGGCTTCTGGGCCTCGCCTGCCGCGTGGAGCAGGCCGTAGTTCTGCATGTTGCGGGCACCGATTTGTAAGATGTCGGCGTAGCGAGCGACCAACGGTACGGTCTCGGGGGTTAT
>DAOUAJ010000208.1:0-7770 GCA_034433615.1 Anaerolineae bacterium
ACGCCTTGATGGCCCCGACCTGCAGTTTGAGGTCCGAGTTGCCCGATAGCAGCATAGCACAAATCAAGCGGCGGCTGTCTCGTCGTAAGAGGCGTCGGAAAGGACAATGACCTCTATGGCTGTCTCCATCCTGGAAGCCCAACAAACGCTGAGCAAGAGTGCTGATCTCCCTGTACCACCTTGGCTCCCATGTTCAAGATGCTCGACCGCTTCTAGAAGAGGCCCTGGGTCTGTTTGAGCCCGAGGACGAGGAAAAGTAGGAGAACGCGGTTGATACGCTGACGAGTTTTCTTCGGCTGCACACCTTGACCTTTGGGCCGGAAAGCCGAACCGTCCATTCCAGGGTATCCTGTCCTTCCAAACGCACCCCACACCTCACTTCCCCCCACCCGGCCGGCCCACGGTGCCGCTGCGGAAGTACACGCCGGGCACTGAGGAGGGGACACGTGGCCCTCTAAACACCGATGTGCTCGGGCCGCAGTACCTGGGGTAGGGGGCGTAACGATAGGGCGCTGGAAGATTCCGCTGCATAGCAGCCAGGCGCTTTCGGATCACCGTTTGTTGTGCTGCCCACTGTCGCATCATTGGCTGGTCAAGAGTAGCCATGCAGTGCATGCCCAACACATCGGTGTCCCTGCTTGTCCCAAAGGTGGCCAGGGCCAGAACAGCCGCATCCTCTCGGGTAAAGCCATGATCACGGAGCCGCCGTGCCCACCGCTTGAAGTACCGTGCGGGAAGAACCACCTCTGTGCGGTTACGGAAAAGGCGGACGATAGCCGAATAGCGAGGTAAACCCTCCAGGCGCTGCAAAACGTTCTCCGTTCCCGGCACGATGAACAGTTGAATTGCCTGAGCGTTGGCTCGCTCGAAGAGGTCAAGCGCGAACAACTCCTCCTCACTCAGGTCTCGTCCCTCTGCCAGCTTCAACAGGCTCTCCATCACACGTCGGGCGGCGACCTTATCCAGCAGACACCGTGTCGAGTTGGACATCCAGCTCCTCAAGCTCTTCCAGGTCTACCTGAGTCCATTCGTCCCACAGCCGGGCTCGATCCTCATCTGGTAAATCCAGGTACTGATCCAGGGTGAAATCGCCTATGAAGGGTTCAGTAGGCGATAGGAGCTGGCCACCCAGTGCCTGCATCACCTCCGCCCGGACTCGCTCCGCAGCGCCACGTGCCTCGTCTAACGTTCGAAGTGTCGCTTGCATAGCTGCCTGACGCAGCTCAGGCACCAGGCTGAGCAGCCGTTGCCGATCAGCCGGATTCATCTGCTTGATCACAGCCGCTACCTGTTCAACGCTCACCGGTAGGGCGAATACTGACCCAGCCATGACTTTCTCCTTCGCAATTTCTCAAGGGGTTCCCCGGTGTTCACACTGGCCTGGAATCCAGTATAGCACGGCCTAGCAGCCCGTGCAACAGAGAGTATCGAAAAATTCGCTCTGAGGCCCGTCCACGGGCCGATTTTCCACACCCGGGGACGGGTGCCAGAGCATTTTTCGATAGTCTCAACAGCCGTGCCCTACCTCACTTCCCCCCACCCGGCCGGCCCATCGTGCCGCTGCGGAAGTACAGGCCAGGCACCGAGAAGGGGACATAGTCGTCGGCCTCACTTCCTGCCGCTGGATGGCCCGCCCAATTTGAACGTTCTGGCCTACCTCGCATGTAACTGGCGGTCGAGTTCCCATGTGAGTTCGTCGGTGTTGCCCCCCACACCATCAGCAGGGCGAGGAGAAAGCCCAGCAGCCGCCGGCCCAAAATGGCTGGCTTAATGGCTTCAACCACGTTCACGCTAAACGCTGAAAGCCAAGATAGGCAGGTGGGGTTAGGAGGGCATTTTCATTGGCCGTGGCGCCGCGCCCGGCATGAGGAACTGTCCTGGATTTTGGCGCTCCTCTCTTCAAGACCTGGCCTTGATCAGCAGGGGCAGGTAAGACCGAGGAGGTAGTGCAAACCGCTGCACGCGACAGTTACTCGCATCAGTGACCAGCACGATCCCCTGACTGATCGCTACGTCGTAGGGGCTGTTAAACTCACTGTCGCCGGTACCGCTCCTTCCCCATATAGCGATGGGAGAGCCAGCAGGCGTCAACTCCTGCACCCGATTACCCAAGTCCTCAACAACGTATACACTGCCAGTGTTGTGATCAACGCTCACACCCACTGGGGTGTCGAAGCGACCCGGCTCCGAACCAAGTCCGCCCAGGATCGCCAGTGGAACACCCTCTGGGCTGAGCCTGACCACCCGATGGTTGAAGCTATCGGCCACGTACAGGTTACCTGACGCGTCCACAGCCAGTCCATCAGGCTGGTTAAAGGGGATGGTCGAGACGCCGCCAGTGCCATCCCAGGATGCAACAAAGGTCCCCTCGCCGGTGAATCGCTGCACCCGGTTGTTTAAGCGATCCGCTACGAACACGGTAATGGTCTCGCCGAACGCGAAGGTGGCGATGCCCCGTGGATCGTTGAAGCGCCCAGGGGCGCTGCCGGGGCCGCCAAAGGCGCCCAGGAACCCGCCGGCCGGCGTGAAATGCTGCACCCGATTTGCACCACTATCGGTGACGTAGATCGTGCCATCCGGCGCCACGGCCACGTCCGTAGGCTGGTTGAATTGCCCATCGCCTGCGCCCTTGCTACCGATTTGTCCCATGAACTGCCCATCAGAGGTGAAGCGCTGGACGCGATGGTTGGCGCTGTCCACAACCAGCACGGTGCCCGCCGGCTCCACCGCGATGCCCAGCGCCAGCCCGAATTGCCCATCTCCCACTTGCAGCGGCCCGTCGTCGTCCAGGTCCACGCACCCTGGCTGACCCGGATCGTAGAGCTGACAAGGACTACCCCAGGCACCGATGAAGCGGTACGTCGGCACCCCATCAGCAGCAGTCACAGCCGATAAGAGAACCGCCAGACCAAGGACGGTCCAAAGCGTAGACAGAGATCTCCTCAGCAGCTTTGCCATATCATGCACCTCCTAGGGGACAAGGACATTCTAACTGAAGAATTAACTTTACTCAAGTGCGGCTTGCGTCCACCAGCGATCGGGATACAATTTAAATCAATGGGAGCAGGTATTTGTTCAGCCCATGCTCGCAGCGGAGCGTGATCCGCTGCCCTGAGAGCTTTTGACCAAGTGAGGAAGGTGTGATGGCTTTCATAGGACGAGGACGCCTGGTGGTATTGAATGGGCCGAATGCAGGAGAAAACTACCTCCTGGGCCAACCGCGCGTTCAATTAGGCCGTGCTCCCGGCAACGATATTATCCTGCCAGATCAGTTTGCCTCCCGCCAGCACGCGGAAATCGTCTGGCAGGGTGGGCGTTATCTGGTACGTGACCTGGGGAGTAAGAACGGAGTCTTTGTGAACGGTGAGCGGGTGCAAGAATCGTGGTTGGAAGATGGCTGCGTGCTACAATTAGCCGAGACCCAGTTCCGCTTTTATGACCCGGCTGCCACGGCTACCCAGCCAGCCATTGCCACCGTCTCTCGCGGCGGGCTGTGGGTGGATCCCGAACGGCGAGAGGTGTGGGTGGACGGCCAGGTGATCGAACCGCCACTTTCGCCTACCCAATTCGATTTGCTACTGCTTCTTTGGCGGATGCGCGGGCGCGCTGTGAGTAAAGAGGAGATCGCACAGCACGTATGGGCTGAGGTGGAAGGGGTCGTTTGCGACAGTTCCATTGACCGTATGGTCAGCCGGTTACGCGCCCGGCTGGGGGATCAAGGTCCGTCACCCAGATTTATTCACACGGTGCGCGGCTTCGGATTCCGCCTGGAGGTAGAATAGGCTTAAGCTCGTCTGAATCTGGTCTGAATTCGGTCCGAACCCGATCCAGCAATCTGGCCTACGCGTCAGTATTATGGAGAATAGCAACTACAGGTTGGGCCAGGTGCGATGCACTTTCGGGAGGACAACCCATGGACGAGCAGATGCTGATCGAGGCTGCCCAACGCGGTGACGTCACTGCTTTCAACCCACTCGTCGAGCAACATCAACAGCAGGTATACGCCGTAGCCAGGCGCATCGTAAGGGATGACGAGGCTGCTGCGGATGTTACACAGGAGGCATTCATCAAGGCATTTTGCAACCTGCGTTCCTTTCATGGTGGCTCTTTCCGGGCGTGGTTGCTACGTATCGTGACCAATGCCTGTTACGACCATCTGCGCCGACAGAAAGTACGCTTTGCACTCTCGCTAGAAGAGATGGCTACCTCGTTCGACGGTGATGTCAACCTGCCGGTTCAAGCAGAGGAGCCGGAAAGGGTGATCATTCGGAGAGAACTCGGCGAACGCTTGATCCAGGCTATCAACCGATTGCCTGTCCCCCTGCGCATGGTGTTAGTGCTCTCAGATGTGGAAGGGTTATCCTACCCAGAGATCGCGGAGGCCGTTAATATTCCGGTTGGCACGGTGAAGTCGCGTCTGTCTCGCGCCCGGGCTGCTGTGCGCGATGAATTGATCGCTGCGCGCGTTCCCCAGGTAATGGGATACGCGCAACGCTACGCTATGCGTCGAATCAGTGCGCCGGCTCTCGCGTAAGCCGACACAGTCCACGGATAGCCGAAGCTGAAGCGCAACTTTCGAGAGACGAGAGGCTGCCTCGGAATTAAGATCCAGGGCAGCCTCTTTCTTTTTGGGTGCATCCAAATTCAGTTAGAAGGCCCCCTGAAGCGCCTCGGTCAGAGACATCGCCTAACTCGTAAATGCGCCCGTCTCACTGACGCCCCTGCCACCCGGCCAGAATGTTTTCGCTTTATGCAAAGCTGTGGTAGAATAGCTTGGCCAACCCGAAACGATTGGGATCCCAAGGAGAGAACTGCTATGGAACAGCAAGTCCAGGCTTTCTTGGACTATCTGATCGTTAAGGAGAAGTCTTCGGCCAATACCATCGCTGCCTACCGTAATGATCTCACGCAATTCCTTGCCTATCTCACCAGTCCCGACCGATTATCTCCTCACCTACCCGACGAACAGACCCCGCCCGACTGGCCGAGTGTTCAAAAACAACACCTCGTTGATTACATCCTGTACTTGAAAGAGCGCGGCTACGCTTCCTCGACTGTTGCTCGCAAGGTGGCAGCGGTCAGATCGTTCTTTCACTTTATCCAAAAGGCTGGCTTCATCACTGAGGACCCGACGGAGTCGCTAGATTCACCCAAGGTGAAAAAACATCTGCCTAAGGCGATCTCACCTGCGCAGATCGAGCAACTATTAGCAGAACCGGCCAGGGATCCCAGCCCCAAAGGGCTGCGTGATCACGCGCTCCTGGAATTACTTTACGCGACGGGTATGCGCGTCACCGAGGTCGTCTCCCTTGACCTGACCGACGTGAACCTGGCAGCCGGTAAAGTGCGGTGCAGCAGCAAGGCCGACAAAGCACGGACTGTCCCTATCCCCGCTGCTACAACCCAAGCATTGCAGGAATATCTGAGTGATGGTCGTCCTCGGCTCGGTGTGAGCGAAGAGGAACGAGCCCTGTTCGTCAATCACCGCGGCCACCGACTGACCCGACAGGGCCTATGGTTGATCATCAAGCACTACGCTCAGGCTGTGGGCATTGACGATGAAGTCACCCCACACACCTTGCGTCACTCCTTTGCCACGCACATGTTATACAAAGGGGCCCCGCTCAGCGAAGTTCAGAGGCTGCTGGGACATGCCAGTATTTCAACCACGCAGGTGTACACCCTGTGCCTGCACCTAGGGCAGGTTGAGCCCCTCAGCGAACAGGGGGGGACTCATTTCCAGGGAGAGGGGAGAGAGCATGGGATTGATCTATGAGATCAATGCGGCTGCCGAAGTCATTCGATCACGGACGCATCACCGGCCGACCATCGGCCTGGTACTGGGTTCGGGCCTCAACAGCCTGGCAGACAATGTAGAAGAAGCGGACATCATCCCCTATGCCGAGATCCCCGGATTCCCCGTGTCCACCGTGGAAGGGCACATCGGACGCCTGGTCATCGGCAGACTGGCAGGTTTAGCCGTGATGATCATGCAGGGAAGAGCCCATTACTACGAGGGCTACTCCCTGCAGCAAGTGACGTTCCCTATCCGCGTGATGCAGGCTCTGGGAATCAAGCTGTTGATCGTGACCAATGCGGCTGGGGGGATCAACCCCACGTTTCGGGCCGGCGACCTGATGCTGATCTGCGATCATCTGAACCTGATCGGTATGGCTGGGCTCAACCCTCTGCGCGGCCCCAACGATCCTGCCCTGGGACCGCGCTTCCCCAGTATGTCTCAAGCCTACGATCGCGAGCTGCGTTTGCTCGCCCAGCAGGTCGCGAGGGAGCTGGGGATTGAGCTGCGTCAGGGTGTATACGCCGGTCTGGCTGGCCCTACCTTTGAGACGCCAGCCGAGGTCCGCTTCCTTCGTATCGCCGGGGCTGATGCTGTCGGCATGTCTACCGTGCCTGAGGTGATCGTGGCCCGGCACGGCGGCATGCGTGTCCTGGGCATCTCTGGAATCTGTAATGTGGCGATCGCCGAGCCGGATGCTAACGCTGAGGTCAGCCATGAAGAAGTGCTGGAAGCCGGCCGACTCATCGCTCCTCGCCTCACTCGCCTGATCACGGGAGTCCTTCATCACCTGGCAGATTCACCTCTGACCGCGCAGCTCGGGAGTGATCGTGTCACCTTTCGGGAAGCCTGCCCTGGACGTCGTGCAGGCCAGGGAACCTTGCCAACGCCTGACTCAGCATGACCGTCCTACTTCAGTTCATTGCCGATAACGCCATCTGGGTTTACACAGCCTGCGCACTGATCGCCCTCTGGTACCTACGCGTGGTCATCCGGGCGCGTCGGGAACGCAAACAGGCGGTGTTTGCGCTGGAGCGCGAGACTGCTCTCCAGCGGGTCTACAACGCGCTCGGCGTGGCTATCGCGCTGCTGGCTACCATGGGCATTACATACTTCATCAGCAACACACTGCTGGAGACGATAAAGCCGTTGACGAGGGAACCTCTCCCTTCCACACCTGTTATTGTGTTGCCTGCTTTAACTGCACCAGGGCCAACACCGACGCCTGAGCCGACGCCCACCCTGCCGCCTCCCACACCGCGCCCGCGTCCTACCCTACGCCCATTGCCGTCTCCTTTGCCAGAGCCTACTCAGACACCAGCGATCGTTGCACCCAACTGTCCCAACCCACTGGCGCGCTTGGTGTCACCAGGCGAAAATCAGACGGTCAGTGGCCTTGTACAGGTCATCGGTACGGCCAATATCCCCAACATGCAATATTACAAGCTGGAGATTCGTCCGGCCAGCAGTAACGGGGACTTCTCCTACGTGACCGGGCAGACAGGTCCGGCAGATGGAGTGTTAGGGACGTGGGATACTGCGCCGTTAGCCAACGGAGCTTATACATTACGTCTGGTGGTGGTGGACCACACCGGCAACTATCCCCCACCGTGTCAGGTCACAGTCAACGTAACCCATTAAGTCCATAGCAGCTATCTGTGGCCGGCCTCCGGCCGTGCCATCCCAGCCGCTTGCACAAACCTCTGGAAGAAGCTATGATACGCGCACATAGCTGATAGCTAATAGCTTATAGTTTCCGTTCCACTCAGGGTTGAGGCCAATGCTCGCACGTCTTGCCCTACATGTCTGGCTGCCTGCGGCCGCAAGGCTGCTGCTCAGCCTGCTGGCCCCCATAATGCCCATCGAGGCTCACGCAGCAGAGCCACAAGTGGTGACAGTCGCTCCTAGTCGCCAGGCCGCGGGGCTGGCTTTGTACCCTGTGAACGGACCCCCTGGCGCCGTGATCGCGCTGG